>JAQIBF010000025.1 GCA_027859195.1 Helicobacteraceae bacterium | reverse complement strand
AGATCGATTATTTCTTTTTAGCCGTTTCTTTTTTTGCAGTTGTTTTAGCTGCTGCTTTTTTAACTGGTGCCTTCGCAACTTTTTTAGCCGGTGCTTTTACAGCTTTCTCAGCCGCTTTTTTAACAACTTTTTTCGTTGACTTTTTTGCAACTTTAGCCGCTGCTTTTTTTGTTGTAACTTTTTTCTTCAAGACAGTTTTTGTCACTTTTTTAGCGACAGCTTTTGCAGTACCTTTTGGTGCTGCTTTTTTTGCCGCTTTTAGCGCAACTTTTTTTACCGCTTTTTTCTTTAGAACTTTTGCCATTTCTGGACTCCTTCAGTAGATTGTGTATACCTATCTCTAAAAAGCGATCGATATTATGACCGCCATAATGGGTACATTAAACTATTATAGTCATTTCTACTATAAAAGTTTCTTTCTCAACATTACGGTAACCAAGTTGCTTGTTCTTCACCAAATAATACGTCGATAGAAATAACAATAAACTAGGTTATAATCGCTCTATGTTTAATCGCTTAACACTTATCATCTTTCTCTGTTTTACACCAAACCTTACGGCCGGTGAAAAAACGATTGAGTATCTTGGTGACGCTCTGGCGGTCATGATCCCCGCGTCAGCCTATGTCAGTACATTCTACATGGATGACCATGACGGACAGATACAGTTTTACAAATCTATTGCGACATCAACGGCCACAACCTTCGCACTCAAGTACACGGTTAAGCGTGAACGTCCGGACGGCAGTAATGATCGTTCATTCCCTTCTGCACACACCATGTTTGCTTTTCAAAGTGCAACCTTTATCCATCAGCGATATGGGTTTACATACGCTATCGCTGCTTATCTCGGTGCTACCTTTGTCGGGTACAGCCGTATAGAAGCCGATAAACATTACCTGAGTGATGTGCTAGCCGGTGCTGCCATAGGAAGTCTCAGTTCATGGTTCTTTACTGACCGTTATAAAAGTATCAGCCTTCAGCCTATGGCAAAAGAAGGCGCTTATGGTGTAATTCTAGCCTATAGATGGTGACAGTTTTACACGTTAAGTAAGTCTCTCAATGATAAACATGCTATAAGTTTTCTTCCACATAACGCCTCCTTACGAATCGAAGGAAGAATCCACAGATAAGCATTTAATCGTTTCGCACATACAGCTAAATAGATATCTTATGCTGAACGACCTTTTATCTGGCAGTATCTTGTCAACTGTTTTTTTGAAAGTAAGGTTTACCTATAAAATAGAGAACTAACCCCCATAAAACGACAGAACTCACCATAGCTATAATACCGGCTTCTTCATGCATATGGACAAGTGAGGCGGCATCGATCTCATTGATATCAAAGATGTAGTCCAATCCCAGACCAAATAGTACACTCCCTACAACAATCGTTCCAAGGTAGATGTAGAGGGAGCGTGTTCCAAGCATCTTTTTCACCACGCCGATTGTGACGGTGTTCGTCGCCGGCCCTGCACTCAAAAAGACAAAGGCTGCTCCGGCACTCACACCCGAGAGCATTAAAGCAGCGGCAATCGGCAGTGATGCAGTCGCACAGACATACATCGGTACAGCAATAGCAATGACGATCAGATACGAGAGCCAAGAGTACTCTATCAAGATATTACTCAGGTTCTCAGGAATGGCGGCCGTTATAACGGCACCAATGACCAGACCCCAAAAAAGCGGTTTGGCGATGTCGCCAAGTAGCGTAATAAATGCATATTTTAACGCTTTCAGCAGCGAAAAAGTCTGTTTTTCTTCACTGTCACAGCAAGAGCCGCTTGAACAACAGCTGCTCTCTTCCTCTTTTTGTGACGATGGCGGTGCCATTGAAAAACCGCCGGCAGGAGCAGCACTGAAAAGTGGCTGTGGCAGCTCTTCTTCTTTATCAAAGATATTTGTCAAGATCCCTGCGACCATCGCAATGACCATCGAGGTCAGCACACGATAGATGGTAAAGATCCAGCCAAACATGCCATAGGTCGCGAGAATAGAATCAACACCTGTGATCGGCGTCGAGATCAAAAAAGAGAGAGTCGCACCCTTACTTGCCCCGCTCTTTTTAATACTGGTTGCCAGCGGGATAACCCCGCACGAGCAGACAGGAAGCGGGATACCGAAAAGGGTTGACTTGATAACAGAGCCAATGTTCTCTCTGCCCAGATGTTTGGTGACAATAGTGTCCGGAACCAACTCATGCAGTATCCCAGCGAAGGCTAATCCAAACAGGATGTAAGGGGCCATCGCATTTGACAGTTCAACAAGTGCGGTCCAAAAGAGTGCGATCATCTCGATCATCTGTTTTCTCTCTTCCCTGAATCATATTTCATAAAATATTTTTTTTTCATAATGCCGCCTTATTTGAGATAGATGATAAGCCAATAGTGATATAGATGAACTTTAAAAGGGGTTAGATTCATTAATTAATAGAATTTGTCTGTGGAAGGAAGAAGTAAAGGAAAACGTCGGTAAAAACGACGTCTATCCCTTATAGAGATTTAGCCAGCTCTTCTTCAGATGCAGCATAGCTGATATTTTCGATGACAAAGTTATTAATATCCAAGATCATCAACGCCTCTTTGTGCGCATCAATACGATAACTTGCAGCTACATTTTCATTTTCGATCACCAAAACAGTGTGTTTGAAATCTTGTAGTCCCGGTAAAATAAACATGCTTCGTATCAACGAAGGTGCACTACTGATATCAGCCACAAAAACAGCATTGTGTTGTGCCAAGAAGTCAACATCTTGTTTAGCAAAAAACGCATTGCTCATATGTCCCATATCTTTTGAAAAAGCAAAGATCACTTTTTCAGTAGCGGCACTTAACGTCTGAGGCGCTCCAAATTGATCATTAAGTTTGAGTGTTTCCAGAGAGTTTCCAATGACTGTTTTCGATTCAACGACGATACTTTCATCATTTGCACATCCTAAAAAAACCATCGCAAAAAGTAGACCTAATAGTACATTTTTCATTTCATCTCCTAAATTGTTTCAGCATAATACTGTAGGTTCGATTGAGATATGAGAGGTTTACAATGTAAGTTTGAAGATTTAGAGAGGTTTCAGAAAGGCGAAGTAACTGATATTATTACCATGAGCAGGTCTTATCTTATGGGCTAACCCATAAGAAAGTCACCACAGTTAAGATCAACCATTGGACTACAGCATACGCCACCGTTCCCATAACATTGCCGAGTTGACAACTGGTGCACTGTTTGTACTGTACCGATTCATAATAGGCATAAACAGCGTAAGCAATTACTATAGGGACAACTAGAGCCAAGGCGATCTTGTCAAACAGAAATAGATTTGCCAATAGTGTTGCATCTTCTGTAAAAAAAGGGAGTAAAAAACTAAACCAAACAGCTAACATCACATACTTGTAGGCTCTTTTGATGTAATCTCTATAAAAGATTGTTGGACAACTGCTGTTACTGCTCGATACCAGACCTTCCGGGAGGTGTTCATCTATCCGTCTCTTGGTCTCTTTATCTATCCTGTCGACAAAGGTACTGCCGTAATTATAATCAAGTTGATGCTGTATCACACGTGAAAAAGCGCCTTCAAGGTCAGCATATTGCGCTTCACCCTTTTCATTTTCATAAAAGATCTTGATCTTGTCATGACGGGGAACATCAACACTGATATTTTCATAGTAGGGTGTTCTTTCCGTTTCTATTATCTCGCCGGACTTGCCCATAATGCGCAAATTAATGTAAGGTTTATACGCCTCGCCGTGTTTGATCACAACAACAGCATATTGAATCCCAATCTGCATAGCACTTAATGCTTCTAACTCATTGGCTTTCATCGTATCAACGATATCGGTAATAATATTTTGAAGAGACGCATCAAAAAAACGGATATTCCCAGAAATAAGTCGGATACGCTCATCCGGATATTTTAATAGTTCTAAAACCATTTACGATGCCTTTTAGTTAAGGGGAAAGGTGAAAATATTTATTTAAATCAAACGGTTTTGACTTAAAAAAACATCTAGGGCAATGCCCTAGTGAAACGACTTAGTGACTTTTACTTACAACTACCAACATCTTAAGGTTGATAATTACAAAGCGAATAAACTGCCAAATAAGATTAGTTCGCATCGCTCTTGCGAATCTACCCGGGATCATCGTTGTGTTTGACTGATCGTTACGTGCAAAGTTAACTTCTTCATGTTTTACCATTTTTCATTCCTTTTTACTATTTTATTTATTTTCGATTTGTTGTACAACCGACGCCGTACAGATAGTTAAAAAAGCCAAGTACTTGGCTTTTTATTAACGGTATATCCCTATTCAGGAACCAATGTCCAGCCCGGCTTGAGCTGAGCTTTATACATAAACAAGTGGTGAAGGATATGTTTGATCCAGTGGCCTGCAAGACCGATCTCACCAAAGGTATAGTCTGTATCACGACCTGTACCTGGGTATTTTTCAAAGTCAGGGACAACAGGGAAGACCGTCATAGCTGCTGCTGTACCAGTCGTAAGACCTTTACCAGCTGATGCAACACACGCCGCACCCATCTCTGCCATAGAAGCTTCATGAAGATGGGCACCCTCACCTTTTGTGATCAGGTCACATACAGAGTGAGCAACAGCTTTACCGATGATACCTGAAGGCATACCCGTACGCGGAGGCGTCGGGTTGATCGGCGTACCGTTTGGTGAACTCATCGGCTTAGAGATGATATGTGGTGGCGCGAATGCGATACCACAGGCAAACATATTGCTATATGACGGGTTTTGGTATGTACGTGGCCAGTCAGATGCTTTCCAATTCTCATAAGTACCTGCCGCATAGTTCGCATCAACTTTCATAAAGCCGTTTGGAGCAAAAATAGTAGCAGTAATATCTGCACCATCTTTACCATACGCTTTAAGACCAACACCTGCAAATGGCGGGATAAGCATTGCAAAGTCGAAATTTTCTGTACCGGTAGAACCATCAAGCAGTTCATAATCAATGCTGCCGGCTTCTACTTTAGAGACGTGAGCACCGACCATCCAGTCAACACCACGCTCTGCGTAGAGTGATTCAGAGAAGATCTTAGAACTTACAACGTATCCGCCGACCTTCATGTGAAGTCCGCCCATACCGAAATCGCCAAGGAATGATTCGTTAGAGATCCATTTCATGTCTGCCATGTCACGGACACCGGCTTTTTTGATCTCATGTTCAACATTAAAAATATATTCAAAAGCAGCACCTTGACAAGTACACATACCGTGACCCGTACCGATAAGGAATTTCTGACGCTCACCTTTTTTCATCTTTTCAATAGACTCTTGAAGCTTATGGCTGGCATGTTCAGCGTGATCAGCTGTACAGACAGAAACAGTATGTTCGCCCAACTGAGAACCTTCACCCAAGCCCGGTGTTGCACCAAAGTTTAGTTTTGGGCCTGTTGCATTAATAACGTAATCATACGTCACCTCTTCAGACTCGCCCTCTTTACCTTGGCCTGTGTACTCAATTGTCACAAAAGGTTGTGTTTCATTCGCACTGCCTTCTGGATTCAATGAAACAGCTTTTGCCTGCTTATATGTAATACCCGCTTTTTTATAGACAGGATCAAGGTCAAAAGTAACCTCTTCTTTGCTCATCTGTCCGACACCGACCCAGATGTTAGAAGGAATCCAGTTCCATTTTGCATTCGGTGTTACAACAACAACCTCATGCGAATTACCTAACCACTTTGCAGCAAATGTTGCAGCTGTATGTCCTGAGACACCACCACCCAAAATAACGACTCTAGCCATCTTCTCTCCTTTGATTACATAAACAATTGTTTTTACGTCTTGTAAACTTTATCGCAAAACAATCACAATGTTATCACAAGTTATAATACAACCTAATAATTCGAAGCAATTTCTCCTAAACATAGAGTTTTTACTCACTTTTTTCACACCCCGCTTTCTTAGTACATAATCAAATATAATTATAATTATAAACAATAAATATGTTGATTCGTGATTATAAAAAGATGGTGAAGCTCATCTTAAAAAGTTCTAGAACAAATAAAAGTTTCAGATTTGGTGTAGATTGTGTTTAACTCAGACCGGAGGCGTACATCGGTACGTCGAATGTCTGAGTTGGACGCAAGACAGCCGAGGGGCTGGACCCTGCGCCGAAGGTGGAACTTTAGTTGAGGATCTTTAATTATAAAAAGATGGCGAAGCTCATCTTAAAAGTTCTAGAACAGATAAAAGTCTCAGATTTCGAGGAAACATCGCTACGCGAGCGGTACCCTTGTTTTGGTGTAGATTGTGTTTAACTCAGACCGAAGGCGTACATCGGTACGTCAAGTCTCTGAGTTGGACGCAAGATGCGCCGAAGATGGAACTTTAGTTGAGGATCTTTTCGACAATTTCGTAGACATTGGCTGAGATCTCTTTTTCATTCAAAATCATCTCCAAAGCCTCTTTCATCAGTTCCTTGTTCTCAGGGTTAAGACGGCTGTAACTTCTAAAAGCTGACGTGAGGCCCGAAGCGATCTGCGGATTAATAGTATCAAGTTCAATAGCCTACTCTGCCAAAAAAGCATATCCGTGACCGGTAGGGGCATGAAAAGCAACTGCATTTCTGGCAAAAACGCCCAACAGTGCACGAACAAGATTAGGCACTTTCACATCATATACAGGATCATGTTGCAGTGCTTGAACACGCTCTAGCGTACCTTCACGTTCAGAAGCAGACAAGACAGACAGATATTTGTTCATCACCAAAGTGTCTTCTTTATACCGCTCATAAAAATGTCGCAATCTATCTTCTGCCAGATGGGGAGCAAAATTTTCTAAAAGGTCAAGCGCAACAATGCGGTCAGTCATGGTCACACTCTCATCATACTGCTTTAGACAGAGTCGGTTTATATCATCATCTTCAAGACTGACCAGGTAGCCCATGACTGCATTTGTTATCGACCTCTCCCCCATACTCTGTGCATCAAGTGCACTATTGAAAGGTTTATGGTGTTTTGTATAGATCGCTAACATTGACTCTTTGTAACGCGAAGCAAGTGCTTTTTTAACAGCAGCAAGTGCTTTTGAGATCGGTTGGACATCAATGCGTTCCTGTTCTTGCATCAACACCGATAGCGTTGGCAGTTCAAGCATAAAGGCTTTTGACTCCAAACCTAGATTTTCATCTGCCAAAATCGCACCGAAACCCTCTATGTAAGTATGTTCAACTGCACCTGTTTCGGTAAAAGCATTCAGTGCTTTTATCGCTGCTTTTTGTGTTGCCTCGTACCGGTTAAATCCATCATTGTCATAGCGCATTAAGAAATCAAAATCTGCCTCAGGGTGTTCAATTTTAAACGGCGCACTGAAACCTGTATTGATGGAGAGGATTGGTTGTTGCTGAACCTCTTTGAAGATAAAGGTTTCAACGCCCTCTTCCACAATCAAAATACTGCGTCCAATAAGAGGTTGGTTCTCTCTTTGCAAGGTATAAGAGATTTTTTCGCCTCTATTGTCAAGAAGCGAGAAGCCAAGCGGGAAGTAGTAAGGAAGCTGTTCCTCGCCCTTAGTTGTTGGCTGAATCACCTGCTTCAGATCCAGGCGGAACTCTTTAGCGACGGCATCATAACTTTCATGCACTTGCAGGGTCGGCGTACGCTCCTGAGAATACCAGCGTGAAAAACGTTCCAGATCAAAACCGCCTTGGCTGTGCATGGCCCATAAAAAGTCCTCTGTACGAACAGCCTGTCCATCAAAAGTCTCAAAATAGAGATCCATACCTGCGCGAAATTTTTCTTCTCCCAAAAGCGTATGGATCATTCGAATGACCTCCGCTCCTTTTTCATAGATAGTAGCGGTGTAGAAATTATTGATCTCAATATAACTCTGCGGTTTGATAGGGTGTGCAGTGGGTCCTGCATCTTCAACGAACTGACGTTCACGAAGCGCCTTGACATCACTGATTCGCTGTACGGATGCGTCATTCATGTCGGCACTGAAACACTGGTCTCGGAAAACGGTCAGTCCCTCTTTCAGTGTAAGCTGGAACCAGTCACGACACGTGATACGGTTCCCTGTCCAGTTGTGAAAATACTCATGTGCGATCACACTCTCAATACCCATAAAGTTTTGATCCGTTGCGCTGTCTTCATCCGCTAAAACATAATGCGAATTAAAGATGTTCAGACCTTTGTTTTCCATAGCACCCATATTAAAACTGTCAACAGCAACAATGTTATAGATCTCAAGATCGTATTCGCGACCGTACTTCTCTTCGTCCCACTTCATCGCCTTTTTAAGTGAACGCACTGCATGTCCGCACTTAGGCTCGTTACCTTTGTCAATATAGATATTAAGTGCTATCTCTCGTCCGCTCATTGTTGTAAAACTATCATTAACAGCACCAAGGTCACCGGCGACAAGGGCAAAAAGATACGATGGTTTGGCAAAAGGGTCTTCCCATTTTGCCATGTGGCGTCCATCTTCATACAGTTTTTGATCGACCAGGTTTCCATTACCAAGTAAAACAGGATAACGCTCGGTCTGAGCAATGATTGTCGTTGTAAATATACTCATATTGTCAGGGCGGTCTATAAAATAGGTGATATGTCTAAACCCTTCCGGCTCATTTTGGGTACAGAGAATAGTGCCTGAACGATAAAGCCCCTCTAAGGTCGTGTTCTCATCCGGGTAGATCTTTGTCTCACACTCTATAATGAACGTATCTTTATGACATATAAGCTCTACTCCCTCATCTGTCTGCGTAAATTGTCCGGTTACCTGCATATCATCAATCTTAAGCGTGATAAGATTCAACCCTTCACCGTTAAGATAGATAGAATCTACACTCTTATCTAACCGGGTGATCTGCATACGATTAATGACTAAGGTGTATTCATCAAAGATCTCAAAAGTAAGATCTGTGTGGGAGATGTGATGACTTGGAGGGGTGTACTCATCTAAATAGATCGTTTTAACGTCACTCATTGATAATCCATTTTTAGAAATCATAACATCTTAGTGATAAAGTCTGCACGATATTGCAGAGAAGCTTCCTTTGTTTATGTTCTTTCTTAGAAAACCTTTTGTAATATAAAGTATTATTATGTTTAAAGGGTCGTAATGTCCGGTACACTGAAAATGGCAAGACAGCCAATTGTTAATCTTGCCAATAACACCATTGGTTATGAGTTTTTCTATCGCGATGATGAAGGCGGTAGGGATTTTACCGATCCAAGGTTTGCGACATCTTCCGTACTTGTCAATATCCTTAATCAAGTCGGAATGGATAAGAGTATCGGCGATGCCAAAGCGTTTATAAACATCAGCGGCGATATTCTGCTTACCGATATACTGTACAACCTGCCTAAAGACCGCTTTGTTTTTGAACTGTCTGCAGATATCCATATGGGCAAAAAAGAGGTAGCTAACCTAGCGCAGCTGCACCAAAGAGGGTATGTCTCTGCACTTGACAACACCCGTTTTGATGCCAACTATATGGGAAATTTTGGTCCTATTCTGCCCTATATCAGTTACGTGAAATTTGACACTGTTCAAACCGATATTGAGAGTTTACAAGAGAACATCTCTCTCTTTGACGGCAAGATCCTAATCGCTCAAAAAATCGAATTTCAAGAGGTCTTTGATGCTTATAAAGAGATGGGGTTCCAATACTTTCAAGGGTATTTTATCGCCGAAATCTATACCATTGAGCAGAACCGCCTGGACCCTAAACACCTGGGCGTTGTCCGTCTCTTTAATATGCTTCAATCAGAGTACCAGATCGAAGATATCAGTAAGGAGTTCGAACTCCATAACGAGCTAACGCTGCAACTGCTGCAATATGTAAAATCTATCGAAAAATTTGATCTCAGCGGTCACCCGTCAATTAAAGAGATCATTAACCGTGTAGGTACAGAGAAGTTAAAACAGTGGCTGATGCTGATCATTTATTCACGCTCAAGTAAAAATATCGATAGCGCAAAAAGCCATTATTCCATAATGATTCAAAACCGTATTGATACAATGTTGGGTATTTTAACTAAACTCAAAATTGAGCTTAGCGATAAACTCCGGGAGAAAGCACGTCTTGTTGCCCTGCTGTCACTTTTAGACAATGTCTTTGACGTTGAGATCGAGAAAACATTGAAGGCCTTCGATCTGGATTATGATGTGGAAGGTGCGCTGATAGGCCGAGAAGGACTCTTAGGCGATCTGTTGTCAATCGCCATTACTATCGAAGAGGGTAATTTTGCCACAATGCAAGAACTTTTAGGCAAACTGGACTTGCATGTCGAAGATATTGAAGATATCTTAAATAAAAGTCTGGATTCTATAAAAGAGTAGCAGTGCTCTTTTATCTAAAAATACTGTGCAGTTAAAATACCTCGAACATTATAACCAGACGCTCAAGGCACAAGTTGTCGAGCTCATAAAAGCTGAGAGACTTCCCGCCTTTATTCTCCAGAAATATCCTGCTGTACATAACTACAAAACTGACAAAAACATTTATGACTACACCATAGAAATCAAAAACAGCTACCTGAAAAAAAGTCAGCCCCTTAGTAAAGTGATCTATGACGGAAAGATTCATGTCATCAACAACGCGCTGGGTATGCACACGTTCGCTTCGCGCGTACAAGGGGCTAATCTCAAAAGTAAAAACGAGATCCGTGTTGCTTCCATGTTCAGAAATGTTCCAGAACCTTTTTTACGCATGATCATTGTGCATGAGTTGGCGCACTTAAAAGAGAAAGAGCACAATAAAGCATTTTATAAACTCTGCGCGCACATGGAACCAAATTACCACCAACTTGAGTTTGACACCCGTCTCTATCTCACCTGTATTGACCATTTCGGAAAAATTTATTAACGTTACATTCAAGATTTTACTGGCACTATTCCACTACAAGCTATAAGTTTTTATAATAGAAGGTGTTTTTATGTGGATTAAAGTTGTAAAAGATGGGTTAAGTGATGATTATGAGCGTAAAAGCAAGTGGATCAGTGCCCTCTTTTTCTCGGTCGGTACTATCATACTTATCTATGTCCTCTTCTCGGAACTTGCCACAAGTTCAATTTTAGGTGTTACTCTCACCGGTATCGGTCTCTTATCAGCCTACCTCACGGCAAAGATGAGTCCTTCGACACCGGCAAGTTGGTCAAAAACACTGCTTATCTTTTTTACGGGCCTCTTTTTTCTTTTTGTTGGTATGGCAACATTGACCTCAATGGGTGTACTCGTAGGCATTTTCTTCCTCTTGGGAACACTAAACAATCTATACCTCGCCTATCTCACACGTAAAGACTCAACAGCATATGCTTGGATCATGCACGCACTTATCAGTGGATTCTTTGCTATTGACATATTGTTACATACCTCAACACTGACCGCCAATACTATCGGTCTTTACATTGCCATTAATCTAATGGTAGATGGGCTTGTGGTTTTATATTCAGGGCGAAACATATTCATTCGGCCATAATGTTCTAAACACATCAGAACTTTCATCTTTTACTGTTCAACGCTTCGCTTCCATGCCAGATAATCTTCGATTATTTTTCCATGATCAAAGACAAAATTCTCATTTTTAAGAGCCCGTAAGGCCACGATCTTGACACTCTTGGCATCATCCCCCGCTTCGGGCATTGCGTAGGCTCTACAAATGTAAACCGCCGACACCGTGTGAAAACGCGGATCCCTCGACGGGTCGGAGTAGAGCCCTAGAAGATGTTCGATTTCCACATCCAAACCGATCTCTTCTGACATTTCCCGCTTAAGACAGCTCTCAATGCTCTCACCGATATCCATAAAACCGCCCGGGAGCGCTGTGCCATAGGGTGGGTTCAGCCGTTCGATCAGAACAATACCCTGGAACCAACCTTCGATATAGATCTCGACAATGCCGTCAGTCGTAATATAGGGGGTCTTTATTGCCATCTGTTAGTGTACATGCGGGTAAGTATCACCCTTATTGACTGCCATCAATGGTGTTAACCAAGACAATAACGCAAACAACCCTGGATTTATTGTTTTCATCTACTTACCTTTATGTATATATTTTTTCTTTTCAATTTTAATATTATTGATTTTACCATTCAACGCTTTCGCCAAGGCTTCAAGCTCCTCTTTTGTCTCCCGATGCGCGATGCCGCGAGCCGAACAAGCGGCCCCGCCTACATTGTTATACGTCATTCGCCACTGCATATTATTCCTTTTTTAGGTCTATATTTTACTGCAACCTTGCACACTCAACATCGCACGCTAACTTTCGATGCTCATCTTGGCGCTAGTTATTATTGAGGGCACTTCAGATCAATGATGTTCCTGATACTTCTGAAACCACAAATCTCTGAGTTTAGCCTCTGTCATATCACGGTAGCGCTCATCCTTTACTAAAAACTGCAACTGCCGCAGAGAGTAGAATGGAATATCGACGACTAACGCATTGGCTAACCACGTTGGTATACTCCCGCCAGGTTCTATATGCTGCTGCCAAATAACCTTCGTTCGTTTTTCATCTATTGCTGTAAATATATAATGTCCCCGTGAGCGTCTGATCTTTATAAGAGCGGCCCCATTGACACTTTCACACCGATCTATATGATGATCAATACAATACGTATTGGCCTCTTTAGTTTCTAAGCGTGCACCTTCTTCTGTCCATAAAAGTTTTGAGTGCAAGATCACTTGTCGGTTGCTGACAGGGAAAGGCAGATCATAGATCTGGAAGATATAGTTATCTTCGAATCTTATCTCATCGAGTGTCATTGCAAAGCTGCACTGGTGAAGCCATGCAGGTGAGGCAGGCGTATCGTATAAAACAGAGACCAAGGCCGCGACACTTCCCTCAACTGTCGTCACACCTCGAAACTCCAAAAATCCGGAGCCTTCTATCTCACGTGTGTAAACAGTAATGCCCTCGCTCTCTTTACCCACCTTCCACTCATCTGCTTCTAACAGCAGCAACGTCATAAATACCATCATAAGCAGTTTCATTCTAGGAGGAACCTTATCTATTTACTGACTGTTTTTGTGTAAAAGGGTTTCAATATCTATCCCTGCAGCCATCTCTATAAAATACCCCTGTGCATAGTCCGTACCTAAAAGCACCACCATCTGATAGGTCTCTTTGTCTTCGATATACTCTGTGACTACCTTCATGCCAAGGTCATGAATGATGTTGATGATAGACTTGACGATTCTTTTATTATTGTGATTAGTTGTAATGTCAGCCACTAAAGAGCCATCGATCTTAACGATGTCAACACCCAGTTTCATCAAGTATGCGTAGTTTGAATACCCGCTTCCAAAATCATCTATAGCGATCTTGGCACCTTCTGCCTTGATCAGTTTAAAAAAGTGATAGATCTGGTCGCTCTCTTCAAGTTCTTCGGATTCGACCAGTTCAAAGATTATTCGCTCCGCACAGTTGCAATCGCGGAGTTGAGTCAGTATAAAACTGCTCGTTCGAGAATCTAATATATCCGCCATTTCTATATTGAATGAGAACTCAAAAGAGGGGTTGTTTCTTGCCATTTCCAGTGTCTGAGAAAAGACTTCTCTAGATAGTTCACTATAAAGCCGGGCACCTTTTGCAATAGCGATAAATTCATTGGGATAGTGGATTTTACCCTTTTGATCGGCAATTCGGACCAAGGCTTCAAATTTCTCGATCTCATTGTTTATCGTATTGGCAATCGCTTGAAAATGTACCTTTACCGACCTATTTTTCAGGGCAAAGTCCAATATTTCCAAGGTCAAAAGATTCTCTTCAAGATGTAACGTCTTATCAGCGATCTCTGAATAAAAGGCGTAGGACTGTTTACGTTTTTTTGCATCGCGAAGTGCTAAACTCGCCATCGAAAACAAGGAACGAAGATTTTCATTTTTAGCGTCCAAGACAGCACCGATCCGTGCTCGCACAGTAATCATATGTGCTGAACATTGTAACTCAATCGGGTTCAGTTGATGTGCCATCATCACAACATCCTCTCTAAAAAAGTCCCTAGTGACCTTATTATCAGCCAAGATCGCAAACTCATCACCGCTGAGACGATAGAGTGACAGGTTCTCGTTCGAAAGCATCTGTCGAAGCTTGTTTGCAAGTTGCACGATCAATTCGTCACCGATGCTCTCACCATATATCGTATTAATGGTATTAAAATCATCGACATTGATCAACATCAGTTTGTGACCGCTAAACAGCTCCAATACTCTATGCACTGCGCTTCTGTTTGGCAATCCTGTTAAGGTATCAACGTATAACTGACGTTCAAGTTCGCGCTCTTGTTCTTTTCGCTTGGTAATATCAAACATAATAGAGATAAACTCAAAGATCTCGCCCTTCTCATCCAAGATCGGTACAACGGTTGACTCGATATAAAATGTTTTACCATTTTTGTCAATATTCTGGAACTCACCTTTAAATGTCTTTTTATCTAATATTTTTTTCCAAAATGTTTCAAGATAGGTGTCACTTGTCATATCAGAACGCACCAAAGAGTGTGATTTTCCTCTTAACTCATCGAGCGTGTAACCACTTAGTATTTCATAGGCTTTATTGACATACGTGATGTGCCCGTCAGCATCCGTCTTGACAACCGGTGAGCTTGCATCAACCACACGTTTATACTCTTCCAGAAAGGCACTGTTTTTTTCCAGAGAGTCCAACATTCCGTTGCTGGCTTTTATAATGAGTTCAAACTCACTTGCGCTTGCAGGTTTCAACCGTGTATGATAATTTCCTTTTCCTACCTCGGCAAGCGTTTCTGTGACTTTCGCAACACTCTGTTTAAGACTCAACAAATACGCGATATAGAAGTAGGCCCAAACTGATAATAAGAGAAGGAGTAAAGCAAGAGAAGTGGTGAAGAAGAGTCCGTAGTAGAGGGTATAGAGAGTAACTCCGGTCGCTAACAGAAGGGCGAAGGAGAGTAATATAAGATTCTTAAAAAGAGGAGAAAGCCCTTGCATCAACCTTGTAGCGGGTTGAAAGAGTTTCTCAAACACACTTACTCTTTTGTCACGATATAAAGCTGTTTATGTTCCAGCCTTTTCAAGATATCCATCACCGTAACAAAGTGCTGGAAATTCGCCTCTTTATCAGAGCGCAGTACCACTGTCTGATCTTTTGACATCTCTTTTAATCTGCTCTCAAGATCAACAATGGAGATCTCTTTTTTGTCGAGATGATATTTTCCCTCTTTGGTAATATAGATATTGACCTCTTTCTTATCCTCTTTCTTGTCAGAAGATTTGGCGTCAGGAAGTTCGATCGGCAAGATTCCTTGCTTGATAAACGTTGCTGTCGTAATGACCATGACCAAGAGTACCAATAAAATATCGATCATTGGAATGACATTGATCTGATCGAACTTCTTACGCTGTCTCATTAAGCATCCGTCTCTTTATTGGAAAATTTTGCATCCCATATTGCACTTAGGCGTTCCACTTTACGCATCGCAATCGTATAAAAGACAATCCCGGGAATAGCGACAACAATACCGAATGCCGTTGCCTTAAGGGCAAGTGCAAGTCCTGTCATCACTTTTTTAGTATCGACTGTCCCGAGTTCACCCAGACCGTAAAAAGTGATCATAATACCGATAATCGTTCCAATAAGACCGACGTAAGGAGCATTAGCACCAATTGCGGAGAGAACAGAAAGATTGTCTGTCAGATCGATCTCTAACAACTCTCTGTTGTCATACTCTTCGAGTTTAACACTCTTATAAAACATCATACGTTCAATAAACATCCACAGAGCGACTACACTCATTACACCAAGGGTACCCATGACACCATAGTCAAGTACCTGTTCTGCTAACGCTAACCAACCTGTTGAATCCATCTATACTACTCCTGAAAAATCTAGCTGCATTGAAGTGCCTTCACCCTTTTTAGAGTCCACCTGCAGTTTTATCTTATACCGATCACAATAATTTTTGACCAGACCGAGCCCGATACCAAAGCCCAGGTCATTCTCATTACTCTGATAATAACGGTCAAAGACCTGAAAGAGTTCAACCTCATCCATGCCACGGCCATTGTCACTGAAAATCAGCTTATTATTACGGCTCACAATAACGATCTCAGCATATTTCGGTGAATATTTCACCCCGTTGTCTATAATATTATCGATCACTTTAGCTAGGCCTATTCTATCGATATTTACACTAATCGCTTCTAAATCTTCGCTAAACGAAGCATGACCGTAGAGTGGTTTGAGTAACTTCAGACGCTCTTCGACCAAGACTGCAACATCAAACTGCTCTATCTGCTCATGCTGCATCTGTTTCTTGATCAGATAATCCAGCTCTTTATAACGCTCATGCAGCATACCACAGGCTGCTTCTATACGGGAAAAACGTTTCAGTGAACGCTCATCCTCTATGTTTTTTTTTAGCATTGCACTGTTTGTCATGATCGTGTTGATCGGCAGGTTAAGCTCATGCAGAATCTCTTTTGAGAAATACTCCAACTGGTTAAAATGTTCACGAAGCGGTTCAATAGAGAGCTTCGCGATTGCGACACCGGCAATAATGACTAGAAACAGGATCATAGCAATAAGATAGGGCAAGGCCACTGATGCTTGGAGGAAGGAAAAGAGTGTCACGATCAGCAAGGATGTCATCACAAAAAAGACAAATATCGTTATCTGGACATTACGAAACAAGACGATACCCTATGCCCCGGACATTTTGGATCTCTACTGATGAGAGTTCCTGCTTTAGACGATTGATCAGAACACGGATCGAGCCATCACTGGCACTCGCATTATGAGGCCACAGGGCATCTACGATCATCTCCTTGGAGACAGTCTTGCCCTCACTCTCCATTAACAGTGCCAGCAGCGTATACTCTTTTTTCGAGAGGGTCAACTCTTCTCTGTTCTCATAGATCACAAACCGGTCCGGGTCAATGCAGAGTGTGCCCATACATTCACTGTCGCGGCGCTTGGTTCGTCTCAACAGTGCTTGAACGCGTAAAAGAAGTTCATCACTGTCAAACGGTTTTTTAATGTAATCGTCTGCCCCATTTTCGAAGCCCTCTTTCATGACAGACTTCTCCTGATGGGAGGTAAGATAGATAGCAGGTGTCATATCATCTGCACTGCGCAGCTCGCTCAGCAGTGTCAGACCGTTGATCAGAGGGACATTGATATCGAGAAGATATAGGTCGAACTTGTCGTTGAACGAGGCGTCCAACGCTTCCTGTCCATTTTTACACCATGTCAGTGTGTAGCCCTCTTCATCCAGAAGGTCTTCGAGGGTCTCCCCCAAAAGCAGGTCATCTTCGAGCAGTAAAATATTAGGCAACAGAGACCCCTTTTCCGTCAATAGGTGACGGGGCTTGAGAAGTATAGGTCATAAGTATCTATCTCCCTCATCGTATCTATCTAGAGTACGTCTTCGATACTCCAGCCGATGGTCTCACCGGCGTACATCGGTACAACAACGCCATATTTTGCAGGAACAGTAAACGGTCTCTCTTCCAAAATAACCTCTTTAAACTCAGGACAGATACCGTAAATACTCTGGGCATTGTCCGAGACAAAGCTTTGAAGGTTGTCGAGTTTACCGTGTTTGTCGAAGAGCTCACACAAAACCTGAAGTGCGATCGGTGCCGTGAAGACACCTGCCGCACAGCCACATGACTCTTTAGCATGCTGCGGGTGTGGTGCAGAGTCTGAACCGAACATCACTTTCGGATGCGCATTAAGGGCAACATTGAGAAGGGCTTCTCGGTCTTCAGGACGTTTGGCGATCGGTTTGCAGAAAAGATGCGGCTGCATCATGCCGCCGGCTACATCATCAAGCGTAATAAGCAGATGCTGTACGGTGATCGTCGCATAGAGGTTAGGGTATTTGTCCAGCATATCTACCGCAGCTTTGGTCGTAATATGTTCCATTACAATTTTCAGATCAGGAAAGTTCGAAGCAAGCAGTTCATATATACTCATAAACTCAGCTTCTCTGTCCATCACAAAACCGTCTGTCTCGCCATGAACCAGCAGAGGGATATCCATGCGTGCCATCGCCTCTAGAGTGTCGCGCATCTTTTCAATATCAAAAGAGCTGACACCGCCCTCCGAATTCGTAGTGATCCCGGCAGGATAAAGCTTGATACCAAAGATAACATCTCTGATGTCATCTAAAAAATCTTCAGAGTAGTTGTCATAAAAGATGGTCATCAACGGTTCAAAATCACCGCCGACAATGCCTTCATCGTCAAAGAGTTCATCGAGCTCTTCCTCTTTGATCTCCAATCCGCATGCCAACATAATACGCTCTTTGTAGGCGAGAACCTGCTCTTTTGTCTTGATTGGCGGTACCAGGTTCGGCATAACAACGGCGCCTGAAAAAGTATAAGAAGTGAGTTTCGCAACATTTTGAAGCATCTCCCCGTCACGGAGATGGAGGTGCATATCTAATGGCATCAGTAAAGAGTGTGTTTTCATTAATCTATCCTAAATAATTTATTGCTATCGTTCCGATCGAACCAGAAATGACTGACAGTGCTAACAATGGTGTCAACGTATAGATCTTGGAGATACCCAAGATGGGTTTACCGTCAATAAAGATCCCTAATTGTACCGCGGTGATGATAAGACTCGCCATAATGTTCATCACTGCTATCGCTATCAGCACGCTATACCAAGGCTGTGTCATAAAACCAAAGGCAATCAGTCCCAAGATGACACTGTTTGTTAAAAGAGATTCAGTCTTTATCAAAGCAGCTATTTTTTCGTGCTTTCGACGCACACGAAAGATCTTAAAATAGAGCAGGCTTAAAAAAAGCGTTGAATAAAACAGCATCGTTAAAGCGTCGCTTTCGCATCAGCGATCAGCTTATTCAATGCCTCTTCATAGCGTTTTGCTTCGGCAAGTTCTGTTGATTCAAAACGCGTTACAAGTATCGGTGTCGTGTTACTTGCACGAACTAACCCCCACCCTTTGTCAAAGACAACACGAACACCGTCTATCGTGATGATCTCTTTAATCTTTGGGAACCCTTCCGGCGGTCTCTGCAGCGCTTTTTTAACCGCTTCCATCAACGGAAACTTCTCCTGTTCCGTTGTCTCAACCTTGATCTCTTCAGTTGAAAAGACCTGCGGCAGTTTCGCCAGCTCCGCATCAAGATCGATGCCGTCCTGGATCAGTTCCAACATTCGGAATGTCGCATAGATGGCATCGTCATACCCGAAATAACGGTGTTTAAAGAAGATATGCCCGCTCACTTCACAGGCAAGGTCGGCATTGGTCTCTTTCATCTTGACTTTCAGATTAGAATGGCCTGTTTTGTACATAATGGCCGTCGCACCGCGCTTCTCCAACTCGTCATACATCACCTGCGAGCACTTCACTTCGCCGATAACTATCGGGTTCTCCATCTTCATGGAGTAAAGCAGTGCCATCTGGTCGCCCTTGATGTTGTTTTTGTGTGTCAACACAGCGATACGGTCTGCATCACCGTCATAGGCGAAGGCGATGTCACCCTCCTCTTCCAACAGCTTTTTAACATCCACAAGGTTATGCTCGTCTGATGGGTCCGGATGGTGGTTGGGGAAGGTACCGTCAGGGTCGACATAGATCCCTTTTGCATTAAGACCAAGCCCCTCAAAAATATCGACGATAGAAACACCGGCGACACCGTTTCCACAGTCATAAACGATACGCTCTTTCATCCCTCGGAGGTGGGCGAACTCTTTGAGCATAAACGCTTTGTAACGTCCAAGTGCATCGATCTGGATGACGTTGCGCTCTACTTTTTCAGGATAAGCCATTGTATCGATCTCACGGCCAAGGGCATAAATCGCTTCACTGAAAAACGGTGCTTTGTCGACGGTGATCTTAAGACCGTTGTACTCCGGTGGGTTATGTGAGCCGGTGATCATAATCGAAGCAGAAGGCGTGATGCCGTCCCACTCCTGATAGTTTGTAAAGTAGTTGACCGGTGTCGGTACAAGACCCATCCCGAGAACTGTTTTGCCGCCGGCATTCAGACCCGTAACAAGATACTCGAAAAGAACCGGAGAGTGTGAACGCGCATCATACCCGACAGCGACATACTCGCCGTCAATATGCTTTGACAACGCGTAACCGATTTTGGTAACCGTATCTTCGTTCAACTCTTTTTCAAAAATCCCGCGTATGTCATACTCTCTATAAATGCTCACAATTCCACCCTTGTATATTAGTAGTAACATTATAGGTTAAGTATGATTCAGACGCTGTTAATCAGCAGCTCTACGTTATACGTTGCATTACCTAAATACATCACTTTTAGTTTTACGCCACCTAGCAAAAGGCATTGCATGATGAAGCGTTTTCCATGCCAAAGCTAACGGCCTGCCTGATCCGGAAGTACCGCACAGCTGTTCCAGAGTCTCCTCTGCAAAAGGTGTTGCTACCGCAGTCGATACATAATAGGAACGTTCAAAAATAGCCGTTCACTTGGTAAAGGAAACTTTCCGTTCAACCTCTTTATAGTCGTTACCGCAGCCTGTCCCAATATCTTACGGCTCGCCTCGACGATGATAATGTTCTTGACCTTCCCACTGGCCAAAAGCTCAAAACGGACGATCACTGTCCCCTCTATCCCTCTTTTTCTCGCCATTCGGGGGTAGTACAGGTTTTTTCTGAGTAGTGCCATGATCTCGGCAATATGTGCTTTTACATAAGCATCTTCGGGTGACATCACTTCAGCCGGAGGGGCATCAATCGCCTGTTGCCCGGCAGGGGAGAGTACAGCAGGCATCTCAGGCATGACAACCACCTCTTTGGCCTCTTCGTCATCAACCGCATCAACCGGCGTCTTTTCATCGACGATCTCAACAAGCTCCTCTTCGACTTCCTCAACCGGATCTTCCACCACTTCCTCTTTAACAATCTTCATCAAATCCCCAAAATCCATT
>JAQIBF010000019.1 GCA_027859195.1 Helicobacteraceae bacterium | reverse complement strand
CATTCGAAGAGATCACCAACTATACAACCGGCAAGCCCATCTTCTGCGCGTAAAAAGCCCCCAGAACATTACCGAAGTTTCCGCTTGGTACATTCAAATATACCTTTTCATCGATAGCGATAGCCTCTTGACGAACCAACTCCAGGTAGGAGTGGATGTGGTATATGATCTGAAAGATTATTCGGCCAAAATTGACCGAGTTTGCTGCTGAAAGTGAGATGTTTTTCTTTTGCAACGCCTCTTTAAAGGTTTTGGATGCTAGCAGCTCTTTGAGTGCCGATTGTGCATCGTCAAAGTTCCCTTTAATCCCGATAACTTTCAAGTTTGCGGCATCTTCAGTCACCATCTGAAGACGCTGTACATCTGATGTTCCACCGTCAGGGTAAAGACAAGCCACCTGAATTTTATCGCGGTTTTTGAAAGTCTCCAGGGCAGCAGGTCCGGTGTCACCGCTTGTCGCGGCTAAGATAAGATAGTTCTCATCACGTTTTTGTGCAATAGCAGAAAGTACTTTCCCCAACGGCAGAAGTGCCAAGTCTTTAAATGCACGTGTCGGTCCATGGTAGAGTTCGCTTACATAGAGATCTTCTCTGACCTTAACAACCGGTACCGGATTTTTGGGATCGTCAAACGTATCGTATAGTGCCAATGCATCGTCTATAACACTCTCTTCAATATCAATCTCAAAACGCATCAGCATATCTTTTGCAAGTGTTTTATAATCACTCTTAAGATGTTTTACCAAAAACGCTTGACCTAATACAGGCAAACTCTCTGGGACGTAAAGCCCGCCAAAAGATGCGATTGGGCTTAAAATAGCCTCTGAAAATGTGACTGATTCCGGGTGTTGACCGTCGTTACCACGTGTTTCAATAAAGTTCATAAACTACCTTCTTAAATAATGGCGCGATTATAACAAAATAGCGGTTATAAAACATTTTATTCATCAATTGTTTTCAATATAACTAACGCTACTTCTCCAGAATTTTGACATATAGGCACGCACATCGTCCCTGTTTTAATGCTATAACGCGACAATATAGATAGGTAAAGACATATAGAAGTTGAGTAACTTTACGTTATATTTACAATTAGAGTAATTACTCTTGACATATTTAGAGCAATTACACTATACTGTGTCAAATCAAAATAAAAAAGGAGATATCATGAAAATGATTCCCGCACTAACCCTGAGTTCATTCATCGCATTCTCTTCTCTGCTTGGAGCAGATTACACTGTCGACAAGGCACATACAAGTCTTGACTTTAAAGTCCGCCACATGATGGTCAGTAATACGAAAGGGTCAATGGAAGATTTCAACGGAACCTTCGCATACGACCCTGCGACTAAACAGCTGTCTGCACTTGACGGTACCGTCAATGTTGCATCTGTCAATACAGATGACGTCAAACGTGATGAGCACCTGAGAAGCGCTGACTTTTTCGATGTTGCTAAATATCCGACGATGCATATGACCTTTGTAGCGCAAAAAGGTGACAAGGTCACTGTTGCATTGACCATGAAAGATGTGACTAAAAATGTCGTGTTAGAGATGGATGATGCTTCCGGCGCCGTTAAAGACCCATGGGGCAATACACGCTCCGGTCTTTCACTTGAAGGCACCATTAATCGTCAGGACTTTAACATCAAATTCTCAAAGATAATGGAGACAGGCGGTGTTATGGTCAGCGATGAAGTCAAACTTCAACTGGAAATAGAGGGTATTCAAGTAAAATAACGTATGTCAACTAAACAACGTATATTAGATACAGCCTTAGAGCTCTTTAACACCACCAACACCCAAGCTGCGACGACGAATCATATCGCCAAAGCTATGGGTATCAGTGTGGGAAACCTGCACTACCACTATAAAAACCGTGAGGAGATCATCTTCAGACTCTATGAGCAGATGCTCACTGAGAACACCCTGCTCGTTGAAGATCTTCCTAAAAATATCGTAGAGCTCTTTGAACACCAAAAACTGGTAAGCAAGATCTTATGGAAATACCGTTTTTTTTACAGAGAACTGCTCTTTCTACTTTCACGTGACCCTGAGTTAAAAACGCGCTATATCAAAGACAACATTGCCCATAGACAACGTATTCGTATTGGTTTTGAAAACCTTGCTCAAAACGGAGACCTGAATGTTCCCTACGACAATATTCTTGAACAGCTGACGGATACGATCATGTTGGTACTCTCTTTTTGGAACCCCATGCTTGAGACCTTGGGAAAAGAGATCGACGAGAACGGTTTTGAAGAGGCCACAACACACATACGCGGTGCAATGCGTCCTTATCTTACCGAACAGGCACTCGACGCGTTAAAAGTGTTTGCGGAGAGTTAGACGTCTGCTACCAAAAAAAAGCACTCATGTAACCAACAACACTTTCATTGTCCTTATTAGTGTCCGCACTGGTTCTATAGTCAAGAAGTCCACTTTTTAATTGCACGGTTTTTGCTGCTTCAAGCAGTGCTTCAATACCAATGGACCCACAGGCCTCGCACCCACTTTTAAGTAACCGGCTATCTATCTGCTCGACTGCATCCAGGCAGATAAAATCTTTTTGGTGTGCCGTTTTCTTTGCGTAGTAATGACTTAGGTCACTGCTTACTATCAGTAGATTGTCCGGATCTTCGAGCAGATAGACCATCAACCTTCTAAGCTTTTCTTTTGCACTTTGACCGTAGATTATCTCTATCACTTTTTTTTCCGGCATATAGTGGTTGATAAACGGGAATTGTACTTCCGTACTGTGTTCACTAATATGTGCTTTTTCTACAAACCCAAGAGAAAAGATCTGCCCAAGTTCTTTGATGTAAGACTCGTCAATTCGTAAGAGACCGCAAGGGGTTTGAACTGCTTCGTATTTTGCAACGCTCAACCCTTGAAAGGCCGTTCCGTGGCTCGGCCCGATCACAATGACACGTTTTGCAGAACTTTTTTGTGCCAAAGTATAAGCAAGATTGGCGGTGTAACCGCTGTAGATATATCCTGCATGTGGCACAATAATAGCACGGGGCGTATGCTCAGAGACGGCTCTTTTTTGACGTTGCGCCCTGTTTCTAAAAGAGGAAAGTTGATGTTCGACGCCAAGGCATTCCTGAGGGTAAAAGAGTCCGGCATTGGATGCAGGACGCCGGCTCAGATCATCTTCACTGTATTTGTCAACGCGGTAACGGTAGATATTCGGATGATCCTTGAGACAGTTTCGCTCCAAACCTGCTTTCTCGCACAACAAAAAGAAAAACTGTTCAAAATCCGGAATATCTTCCCATACCTGAGGCAGATAGGTGGCCTTATGTAAAAAAGTTTTCAGGACAATCCCATCTCGACCGGCAACAACCTCTTTTCGCAGCGCGTCGATAGAGTCATACAAGATGCGTTCAGGCGGTGTCAAAACCGACACTTCTACTTCCAGACGTGAAAGTTCTTTACGCTTGAGGGGGAGAAAACGCGGGTCGGAAAAAGCAGCAGACCTGCTGTTGGATATAAGGTCATTGATAAGGGGTCGAGACGCAGTAAGCGAACCGATGCAGCCTCTCAATCGTTTGTTCTCATTGAGGGTCACAAAGGTAGCACCATTTTCCGACAAATAGGGATAAGCTTTGATCAATGCTTTTTTATCATAAAGCTTCTGGTCTGTGAGGTTACCTACGATCGTATCGCGGGCTATCCCGGTCAAGAGGGATGTCTTGGACTCAGCATAGAGAGAAGATGATAGCAGTAAATAGAAAAGGACAATCCGATACATAATGCTATATCTTACAGCAATATCATAGAAAATGTTCTGTGCGTTACCCTAGAGCGTTATACGCCCACTTCATATAGCTTTTAGCCCCTTCAACTACAGGCAGAGCAATAATTTCTACAACCTCATACGGATGAAGCGATTGAATTCTCTTCTCGACCGCTTTATAGTGTACGTTATCGGTTTTGATAAGAAGCAGGAGCTCTTCATCCTCGCAAAACTGATCTTCATAGATGTAGTAAGAGGTTATCTTGGGCACAATGTTGACACAGGCGCAAAGATGCTCTTCGACCAGGATCTTTGCGATCTTTTTAGCCACTTTTTTTGTCGGAACAGTGCACTGTATCTGAATCAAGTCTGTCTTCATAATAGCGCTAGAGAGTGATCTCTGTACCGACACCCTCTGCAGTGAAGAGTTCCAAGAGCATTGCGTGTTCAATGCGACCATCGATGATATGCGCCTTTTTAACGCCGCCGTCGATCGCTTCCAGACAGGCGTCTACTTTTGGCACCATACCGCCAGTGATCGTACCGTCTGCTTTTAACGCTTCAACTTCAGCTTCGGTCAAAGACGAAAACAGTTCCATCTCTTTGTTAAGTACACCGGCAGTATCTGTCATAAAAATGACCTTATTTGCCCCAATTGCTTTTGCGATCTGGGATGCAGCAAAATCGGCATTGATGTTGTAACCGGGGTGTCCCATCGTATCCCCCGATGCAATCGGTGCGATGACCGGGATGAATTTTTCTCGAAGCATCTTATGGATCACATCAGCATTAACATCTGTTATGGTTCCTGTCAAGCCCCATTTGGCATGTTCTTTGGGCTCTGCTTTGATAAAATGGGCATCTTTCCCATTTAGACCAATGGCTTTAGCACCATGATAATTCAGCAGCGATACAATCTCATTATTGACTTCGCCACACAGAACCATCTCGACAATACGCATCACTTCTGGCGTTGTAATACGCTGACCATCAACAAATTCTGTCTGTATCTTAAGATTTCTCAACATCTCATTGATCATCGGCCCACCGCCGTGTACTACGACAGGACGTATGCCGACAAGGTACATCAGCAAAATATCCTGAGCAAACTTTTCTTTAAGTTCCGGTGAGGTCTGAGCGGAACCACCGTACTTGATAACAACGATTTTCTCATTAAATTTTTTGATAAACGGCAGTGCTTCTAAGAGGGTCTGGACCTTTTTAGGGTTACTCTTCATTACTACTCTCTCTTATAGAAATATTTTCGGTTACATACGTATCCACTTGCGTTACAAATCTATCGCTTAGTTCAAGACTAAGTTCCAAAAGGCTCACCGGTAGATTGAATTGGCGAATCTTAACGTAATCTTTTAAAGTCATCAATAAACTTTCAGCAGCTGTTCTCTCCAAAATGGCCTCGAGCTCACGTTTAGTAAAGTAGTGGTGATCTTCAAAATAGACTTTTTCTATCACCTTTGGCAAATAGGGGTCTAATCTTTCTGCCCTCGCAATTGCTGTAACCAGTACCATCTTGTCTGTTGCGTCAATCAGCTTTACATTGCGTTTAAACTCACGGTCTTCTTGAATGACTAATGCATTTTTACCTCTCCACAGTCGCTCTCTATACGGACCGGCAGGAAGACAGAAGTTGTTTTTACTCTTAACCTCTATCAGGATGTCAAGTTTCTTGATCTGGTGTTTGTTGTAACCATCATCTAAAAAAACTAATGTACAGCCCATCTCTTTGGCTTTTTCTATACCCCTCTCTCTTTTTTCACTCACGATTACTACAGCATGAGAAAGGGCATTGGCATAGAGCATAGCTTCATCGCCGCCAGTGGCAACATCTACCAGCACTTTTTTACCATCAGAGACAACGATCATCCCCTTGCTTTTACGACCGTAACCACGTAAAACAATAGCAACATTTTCATACCGTGCGGCTAACGATGAGACAATAGGGGTCTTGCCGCTTCCGCCAACGGTGAGGTTGCCGACACTGATAATGGGTATCTTGAAATCGTGTGCTCTTTTGCTTTTGTATCGGAGTTTCATCATAGCGCAGTAGAGCAGGCTTAATGGCCAAAGCAGTAGTGATAGAAGTTTTTGAAAGAGGTTCGGCGCATAAAAATAGCGCTCACCCCATAGTGTCAGAAATTGTTTCAAACGCGTGTTTTTGCGACCTCTTTAATCGAGTCACAAATATAATTTATCTCTTTGTCTGTCATCGCAGCAAAAATAGGGATCGATAAGACCGATTGATAGTTGCGCAGTGCTATCGGAAAGTCATTGATACGCAACATATATTTGCTTTTATAGTAGCTCATAAGGTGGAGTGGAATGTAATGCAGACCGGTCGCGATCCCTTTTTTCTCCAACTCCCGTGCAAATGAATCACGGTTTTTATCGACCTTGATGATGTAGTTGCTAAAGGAGTGCTCTTCCTGCACGACTGGCAGAGTAATGTGATCAACCCCTTTAAGCTTTTCATTATATTGTGCTGCGATCTCTTGTTGTCGTGCAATCGTCTGATCTTGACGAGAGAGCTGTACATCGATAAAGGCTGCGTCAAGGTCACTCATAGTGTATTTGTTTCCAATAGCCGTTACATCATAAATATATTCTAAGCTGTCCTCATCAACAACCAGCGCGTGGTTGCGAAGCAGTTTCGCTCTCTCCATAATATCTTCATCTTCTGTTACCAGCATACCGCCTTGGCAGATACTCTTTTTAAGGTGCTGTGAGAAACTAAAGCAGGTAATCGCTGCGCCGGTAGAACCGATCTTCTGACCTTTATAGCTTCCACCGAGGGCATCACCTGCATCTTCAATGATCTTGATATCATAGATCTTGGCAATATTATACAGACGTTCCAGGTCAACCGGTTGACCCGCCGAGAAAGAGACGATAACTGCTTTTAATTTTTTAGACTGATTGTCTTCTAAATAATTTTCCAGCTTGTCAAGATCGATATTAAAGGTCTCGAGATCAATGTCAATAAAAGTCGGTTCAGCATCAAAATGGCGCACCACTTCAGGAACAGAAGGATATGCGTTGACTGAGCAAAGTACCTTGTCACCGCGCTTTAAGTCGATTGCCAACATAGCAAGGTGAAGTGCACCTGTTCCACTGGATGTTGAGACAGCATACGACGCTCCAACATAGGACTGAAAATTCTCTTCAAGATCTTCAACGGCATAAAAAGCATCTCCGTTTAAGACATCAATAATCTTCTGTTGTTCTTTCGTTCCGATCTCTGTTCTGTAAAATGGTACTTGCATCTTTTTTCCTTTATAAAGTGATATCTCTTGGATAGTTAAAATCATGGTTTATCGTTCGTGAGGTTAATTTTGCAATAACCGGCATCTTGCGTTTAAACTGGTTTCTGTAAATACGGGTAATAATAAGATCTGCTAGTTTAGCATCAACACCTGATGCCAACAATTCATCTCTACTCTTGCGCTCTTCAACATATGCGTGCAAAGCAGCATCTAGAACAGCGTAGGTATAACCCAGCTCTTCTTCATCGCTTTGACCTTCCCAAAGATCGGCTGAAGGCGGCTTGTCGATGATAGAGGCCGAAACCCCCAAGTAACGCGCCAACTCAAAGACTTCGCTTTTATACAGATCGCCGATAGGGTTAATCGCCGAAGCCAAGTCTCCAAAAAGCGTACCGTAACCAAGCAACAGTTCACTTTTGTTGCTGGTACCAAGAACTAAAGCCCCCTCTTGCGCGGAGACATCAAACAGCGTTGCCATCCGCATACGCGCTGAAAAGTTCCCTTTGCGAAGGTTACTCATATTCTCATTTTCATACGCTTGTAAAAGCGGTGAAATGTCACAAGTAATGGCACGCATACCAAAACCTAAGACAAGCTCATCTGCATCTTCCAATGAACTTTTTGACGAATAGGGTGAAGGCATCTTAACACAAAGCAGGTCGTCGCCGAAAGCTTTGTGTGCCAAAACGGCTACGACAGCCGAATCAATCCCGCCGCTCAGACCCAACACAACTTTTTTAAGACCGGTCTTGCGGACCTCGTCATCAATAAATCGGACAAGATAATCTGTGATCAATGCGTATTTACTCATAGCCAGTAGAAACCTTAAAACAAAACTTAATTATTTATATTATATCTAACTTCGATTATTAATTTGTTTACAAAATATGAAATAAAATATTTTGTTTGACCTTATGCAAAGACCCGCATAGTAGAGGCCTGATTCGACCAATGCCTAATAATCACACTATTTGTAACAAAAACAAGTGATTATCGTACTATAATATATTAATCCTAGCAGTTTCGATAAAAAGAGAGTCCTATGCCTAACAATCACATCACCATTGACGGAAACGAAGCAGTTGCCCGTGTTGCCCACAAGATCAATGAAGTCATCGCTATCTACCCAATCACCCCCTCTTCTCCGATGGCAGAGCTCAGTGACATCTACTCCACCCGGGGAGAGAAGAACATCTTCGGCACCCTGCCGGAGATCATGGAGATGCAGAGTGAAGGCGGCGCAAGCGGTGCGGTCCATGGTTCACTGCAGACCGGGGCACTGACCACTACCTTTACCTCTTCCCAGGGTCTCTTACTGATGATCCCCAATATGTACAAGATCGCAGGAGAGCTTACGCCAACGGTCTTTCATGTCGCTGCCCGTTCCATCGCAGCACAGGCGCTCTCTATTTTCGGCGATCACAGCGATGTGATGTCGGTGCGTCAGACCGGTTTTGCCCTGCTCTCATCCAACTCTGTTCAGGAGGCACATGACTTTGCACTCATCGCACAGGCGGCAACGCTCAAGTCACGCATTCCTTTTGTCCATTTTTTTGACGGCTTTCGAACCTCACACGAAGTCAGTAAGATCAGACTGATAGATGAACTTGTTATGCGTGAGATGATAGATGAACATCTGGTCTTTGAACACCGTTCACGGGCACTCACCCCAGACCATCCTGTTATCCGCGGTACGTCGCAAAATCCGGATGTCTATTTTCAAGGACGCGAGAGTGTCAATCGCTACTATGATGCATTACCTGCTATTTTGCAGAAGAATATGGAGCAATTCGCCGCACTGACAGGTCGGACCTACCACCTCTTTGATTATGTCGGGGCGGAGGATGCCGAGCGCATTATCATCTTAATGGGATCAGGTGCAGAAACGGCGCATGAAAGCGTCGATTATCTTACGCAACAGGGTGAAAAAGTGGGGATTATCAAAGTACGTTTGTACCGTCCCTTCTCAGTAAAGCACTTCATAGCGGCCCTTCCGAAGACAACCAAGTCGATCGCCGTGCTTGACAGGACCAAAGAGCCCGGCTCTTTAGGAGAACCACTCTATCTCGATATCGTCAGCACCTTAAACGAACTGAGGGAACAAGACGAACTCGGTTTTGATATGCCGCATATTATCGGAGGACGTTATGGTCTCTCATCCAAAGAGTTCACCCCTTCTATGGTCAAGGCTATCTTTGACGAGCTTTTAAAACCCAAGCCGAAAAACCACTTTACAATAGGTATCAATGATGATCTGACCCACACATCGTTAGAGTGGGACAGATCTTTTTCCATAGCATCAAAAGAGACGTTCAACGGTCTTTTTTATGGCCTTGGGTCCGATGGAACGGTCGGCGGCAATAAGAACTCCATTAAGATCATTGGCGAAGAGACCTCTTCTTTTGCACAAGGTTATTTTGTTTATGACTCCAATAAATCAGGTTCCATGACAATCTCACACCTTCGTTTTGGTCCCAGAGCGATCAAATCCACCTACCTGATCGAACACGCTAATTTTATCGCCTGTCACCAAAGTGTTTTTCTTGAAAAATTTGACATTCTTAAACACGCTGATAACGGGGCTGTTTTCCTTCTCCACTCCCCGTTTTCCAAAGAGATCGTCTTTTCCAAATTACCGCGTGTCGTCCAAGAAGAGATCATCACAAAAAAACTGAGATTCTACGTCATAGATGCGGCAAGAGTCGCTGCAAAAAGTGGCATGGGACGCCGTATTAACACCGTCATGCAGACCTGTTTCTTTGCCATTTCAGGTATTTTGGAACGCGATGAGGCCATCGCCAAAATCAAAAACAGTATCCAGAAAAGCTACGGCAAGAAAGGGCAGCAGATCGTAGAGATGAACAATGCCGCTGTTGACAATACCCTGGCAAACCTTTTTGAAGTCGAAGTCCCTGCCAAAGCAGAGGGCCATATCGCTTTGGCACCGATGGTCAAAGGTGATTTTGACAACTTTGTCAAAGAGATCACCGCTAAGATCATTGCCGGAGACGGCGATGATCTCCCCGTCTCCTCAATGCCTGATGATGGCACCTGGCCGAGCGGCACTACGCAGTATCAAAAACGCAATACCGCATTGGAGGTGCCCGTATGGGACCCTGATGTCTGTATTCAGTGTAACAAATGTGTTATTGTCTGTCCGCACGCCGCCATACGCTCCAAAGTCGTTGATGAAGAGATATTGTCAGATGCTCCTGATATTTTCAGTTATGTACAAGCTAAAGGCAAGAGCTTCGAGCCGCAAGAGCGGTTTACGATTCAGGTCGCGGTTGAAGACTGTACCGGCTGCAGCCTCTGTGTAGAGGTCTGTCCGGCAAAAAACAAGTCCCAGAGCAATCTTAAAGCTATCAACATGCGACCGCAGGAACCGCTTCGTGAAGATGGTGCTTTAACCTGGGATTACTTCACCAAACTGCCGGCTTATGATAGAAGCAGACTTGACCATGAGAAGGTCAAAGAGTCACAGTTGCTTGAACCGTTGTTCGAATTTTCAGGGGCTTGTCCGGGTTGTGGCGAAACACCCTACATCAAACTTGCCTCACAGCTTTTTGGCGACAGAATGGTGATCGCCAATGCAACAGGATGTTCATCTATCTATGGAGGGAACCTTCCGACGACACCGTGGCGTAAAAATGCAGATGGACGTGGTCCGGCCTGGTCAAACTCTCTCTTTGAAGACAATGCAGAATTTGGGTTGGGCTTTAGACTGGCGATCGATAAGCACACCCACAATGCCCGCGAGCTCTTGGAAGAGCTCAAAGAGGAGATAGGAACTGATCTTAGTAAAACTATTCTTGACTCCAAACAAGAGAGTGAGCCGGAGATCTTTGAACAGCGCGACCGTGTCGAGGCGCTCAAAAAAGTGCTCAAATCTCTTAAAGGCACTGCGTCTGAACGTCTTGCAAACCTCAGCGATTATCTCGTAAAAAAATCCGTCTGGATGATCGGTGGTGACGGCTGGGCCTATGACATCGGCTATGGCGGACTGGATCATGTCATGGCGAGCGGCAAGAATGTCAATATTTTGGTCCTCGACACCCAGGTCTACTCCAACACAGGCGGCCAGCAATCAAAAGCAACGTTGACCGGAGCCGTAGCAAAATTTGCCGCAGGCGGTAAACCGCAGGTCCCTAAAGACCTGGCTATGATGGCAATTGCCTACGGAAACGTTTATGTTGCCCGTGTTGCAATGGGCGCCAGTGATGCACAAACGGTTAAAGCCTTTGTCGAAGCGGAACGTTATGACGGCCCTTCCATCATCATCGCCTATTCGCATTGTGTGGCACACGGTTATGACCTTCGCTACGGCATGGATCATCAAAAACTTGCCGTAGAGTCAGGTCTATGGGCAACATTCCGCTACAACCCTGACCTTGAGAAAGAGGGTAAAAACCCGATGCAGCTTGATTATAAAGGGCCTAAGATCGATGTCAAGAACTTTATGTATCAAGAGAGCCGCTTTAAAATGGTCGAAAAAATGAATATGGACAACGCCAAAGAGTATTTGGAAACGGCACGCCAACATGCCAAAGATATGTACAAACGCTATCAGAACCTGGCACAGATGTCTTTCAAAGACGAAGGAGAACTATAATGGATTTAACAACGACATACATGGGACTTGTCCTGAAAAACCCGATCATTGTCGGGGCCTCCCCGCTGACAGCCTCCTTCGACTCGATCAAAAAGCTTGAAGAGAGCGGCGCCGCAGCCGTTGTCCTTCACTCTATCTTTGAAGAGCAGATCAATCATGAATCGCATGAGCTGGACTATTTTCTCTTTAAAGGGAGTGAAAGTTACGCTGAAGCCCTGGGCTATTTCCCGGAAGTGGCACTGAGCAATATCGAATCGGGCCACTATCTTGATGAAATCCGTCACCTCAAAGAAAATATCTCAATTCCGGTCATCGCCTCACTCAACGGTGTCTCGAAAGGGGGATGGATCGACTATGCCAAAAGGCTCGAAGAGGCCGGTGCCGATGCCTTGGAGCTCAACATCACCTACATCCCTACCGACGCCGATGTCGATGCAAGAGATGTCGAACAGCTCTATATCGATGCACTGAGCGCCGTTAAAGCCAATGTTTCCATACCCGTCAGTGTCAAGATGAATGCCGTCTTCTCGGCGCCGGCGCAGATGGCCAAGAGACTGGTCGAAGCCGGAGCGCAGGGGCTTGTGCTGTTTGACCGTCCCGTCCATGTCGATATCGATCTTGAAAACCTCAATGCACTGCAGGTGATCCGCCGCAGCAGTTCCTATGAGCTGAGCGAAACACTCCGCTGGTCAGCTATTCTCTACAAAAAAGTCAACGCTTCACTCTGCGCCTCAACCGGCATACAGAACCATGAAGATATCCTCAAAGCGATGATGAGCGGCGCTGATGCCGTCCAGATGGTCAGTGCACTGCTGGAAAACGGCGAAGAGCACATTGCTACCGTTTTAGAGAAGCTGACACACTGGATGGAAGAGAAAGAGTATGTGTCGATCGAGCAGATGAAAGGGAGCATCTCCCTTTCCCATACTGCTAATCCCGCAGCATATGAGCGGGCAAACTACATGCGCCTGCTAACAGACTATCGCTTTTAAGCGATCTATAATGATGAGACCGGGCACCCCTGCCGGAAAGCCTCTCTACCAATTGGAAGCAGAATGATAAAATACAATAAGCAGTCAGACAAGCCATTGCAACCACATCCCCCGATCAGCCAGAAAGAACGGTTCAACCCGACACCGATCGCCAAATCGCTGGAAACACTTGTCGGGAAGCGAATCGGTCTTTTTTTCGCCGAACTTTCCAAAATTCCGACCCTACATCTTATCGATGTCCTGCTGCTGCTTTCCAAGGAGACCCTCTACCAGGTATTGCAACGTATTTCGGTCCGAAAGGTGTATGAGGCCATGTCACTGATCCCCAGTGATGATGCAACAGACTTTATGCAGCAAGTCGAAAACATAGATAAAGAGTATGCCAAAAAACTTCAGACGCTAATGAACGCCCATGAACGTCACGAGTTTTTCGAGCTCTCCCAGTATAATGAGCACCAGGCCGGCGCCTATATGGAGGTCGAGATGCTCACGGCGACACTTGACGACACCATTGAGGATGTCAAAAACGCTATTCGTCTTTTCCGAAAAGATGAACCGTTGAGCTATATCATCAAACTCTTTGTCACCGACCGGCAACGTCATCTGCTTGCGACGCTTCATTTTTCTGACCTTATTTTGTTCGACGCCTCGGACACTATCCGTCAAGTCATGCAAAAGCTGCAGCCCCATCATCCGCTCAGTATTCTTCAAACAGCTCCGATTGAAGAGGTCATCCGTCTCTTTAACGAATACGACCTCAGCGTTTTGGCCGTTGTAGACAACGACGGTCTACTCAAAGGGCGTATTCTCTTCGATGATGTCTACGAACTGATTCAGGACACCCACACTGACCAGGTCTATAAAATGGCCGGTGTTGATGATGAAGCAGAAGAGCAGAGTTTCTATTCCGCACAGAGAATGCGCCTGCTCTGGCTTTTTGTTAATCTGGCAACGATTCTCATCGCGTCATTTGTGATTGAAAGTTTCAAGGAGACCATCGCTTCCTATATTACCCTGGCCGTTTTACTGCCGCTGGTAGCGGCAATTGGCGGAAATGCCGGTATGCAGGCCATGACCGTCACGATTCGTCGTATCTCCCTGGGAGAGATAAATTTATCTCAGGCAAGACCTGTTTTAAAACGCGAATCAGCAATTGTCCTGATAAACGGTCTCTCTATCGCACTCACCGTAGCGCTCATCACCTACCTCTGGTTTGATGATGCAATGCTGTCACTTGTCATCGGCCTTGCGATGTTCATCAATCTCTTCGTTGCAGGCAGTATCGGCGCATTGATTCCCTTGCTGCTTAAACGCATTGGCATCGATCCCGCCATTGCCTCCTCCATTCTGCTGACGACAACATCGGATATTTTCGGCTTCTTTATCTTTCTTTTCCTGGCATCGCTAATACTTTTATAAATACTTTTTCAGACGATACAGTCAAGCGTCCTGACAGCTGTGCCCTTCCAGGATCTGCTTCATCTCTGTGCAGCTGAAACCGGCCTCTTTTCTCGCCTCGATATTGACCCCGTTTCTCTTTGGAAACGCGCCCGGCGAATACTTTTCAATGATCGCGAAAAAAGTATCGGGAGAGACGCCCTCTTTCTCACAGGCATAGGTAAACCAGCGGTCCCCTTTAAGGACATGGTCCACCTCCTCATGCAAAATGATCTTGAGTGCAGCCTTGATCTTCTCTAACATCGGATCACTCGGCAGATTTTCAAGACGTTCAAGGACGGCAGGCGTCGCGTCAAGCCCGTTCGCCTCAAGATAGCGGGGTACAACCGCCATGCGGTCCACAAGGTTTTGCGTTTTATACGACGCTTCAAACAGAGAGTTGTGGACATCCAGATCGCCATACTTTGCACCCAGCTCTTCAAGCAGCGCGTTAAGCATCTCAAAATGGCGTATCTCATCCCCCGCAACGTCAAGCCAGTCATCATAGTAGGCTTTTGGAAGACCTTGAAAACGATAGGCATGATCCAGAGCAAGATCGATGGCACTGTACTCGATGTGGGCTATGGCATGCAGTAAAATGATCTTACCGTTGTCTGTGGTCAGTTTTCGGCGTTTAGGTACTTTGAGCGGCGGTACCACATTACAAAACGAGGCGTAGCTGGGTGTTGTGAAAACAAGAGGTACATAGTTCTCTTCAAACAGCGTATTTCCTGCTTTGTAGTGGGCATAAAAAGTTCGGAACGCCTCAAACTTTTCTGAAGGTTCGGTACTAGTGATGATCGTCTGTAGGGTTTTATAAAAGTTCATAGGTATAATTTTACCAATATTATCAAAAGAGCACCTATAACTACCCTATGAGATTCCTTGAGGATATGTATGGGTGCCCGAAAAGAGTCTCTATGCAGATCAAAGTTCAACCTATGGGCATGTACCAAACCAACTGTTATATTGTGACCGTAGACGGAAAAGACTTTATTATTGACCCGGGCGTCAATTCGACCGAATGGGTCAAAGCCAATGTCACCAACCCTGTCGCCGTACTTAACACGCATGCCCACTTTGATCATGTGTGGTGCAACCAAGAGGTCAAAGAACTCTTTAACATCCCTCTTTACACCCCAAAAGACGACATCCCGATGTTGACCGACAATTCATGGGTTCCTGAGCTTCCACCCTCATTTCCCGATGTAGCGGTTGAAGGTGAAGTAACGACCATAGAGATAGAAGGCGTACCTGTAACCTTTAGACACTACCCGGGCCACTGTCCGGGCTGTTCCACCATAGAGATCGGTGATGCGATGTTCAGCGGCGACTTCATCTTCGACCGCAGCATCGGCAGAACAGATTTTCCGATGTCATCACCGCAACAGATGGTCGACTCACTGAAACGCTTTATGACACTCGACTTTGACAAGACCGTCTATCCCGGTCATGGGGGAGCTACCACCATTAAAGCTGAACAGCGCAATGCCCCGTACTGGATTCAAAGCCTGACGTAAAGAATTTTGAATTTTGAATTTTGAATTTTGAATTTTGAATTATAAAAAGATGGCGCAGCTCATCCTAAAAAACTCTTGAACAGTAAAAAGTTTCAGATTTGGTGTGAGTTGTGCCGGTTGTGAACCCGAAGGCGTACATCGGTACGTCGAGCGGTGAACCCCGGTGCAAATCGCGCCGAAGCTGGAACTTTTTTACCAGGCGCGGTAGTAGTAGCGGTTTAAATCATACATTCCGGACTGCACCGGCTCCGCCTTGTAAAAATGCTCCTGAAACCAGTCGAAATGTTTCCAAAAATCAAGGTCGTTACGAACAACACCGTAGTTTAGGAGTTTGGCGACATATTCCGGAGTGTCTTTATAATTCTCTAACATATCAAAAAAGTCGGGCAGATCTTCTTCCTCAACCACTAGAAAAAAGTTTGGATAGGAACCGACACTCCCTTCAATGAAGTCAGCCCTGTCTTTCGTCGGGTCAAGTCTTTTAGCTTCACCGAACATCGCATTGACGTTGTCATGCCAACGGTTGATCACTATCGAGAAGACCAGATCGGTTTTCTCTTTGCGCTTTACTCGCACATACGCCACATTGGAGTTATAGCCGTTAATGAGCTCCATAAAGGCCGTTCCGGGGCGTGAGACAACACGCATGGCTCGCAGGTAGTCTTGATTGTTCGTATAGCTCTTAGGCAAGGTTTCCGGTTCGGCTTCGCCTTCATGCATATAGTTGTGGTCAAAATCGATACCGATATCTTTTCGGATATGCTCGTTGACGACTTTCTCAACAAATTCCTGTTTATAATTTTGACCGCTGTAAGTGATTGCTGTCTCACCCATCTGCTGTAGTTCTTCCAGATCATCAAATGCATCGTCACCGATATACCATGATTTCAAAAGCTCCAACCGGCTATTCTGTGGCATAAATGCGGCAAAGTTCATCTCACCTTCAATACGCAAGAAGTCCATGTAGCGTCTTATATTGGACTGATGTGCAATATTTCCAAAGATATCAAAGCCAGCGACCAGTGCATAATAGATCCGTTCAAACTGCGGATAATCGATGACCCACATCGTTCTTGGTAACTGCCCAATCACCCCTTTGTGAACCGATGCACTGTCAAAGTGACGATAGACTGTTAAAATTGGGCTGTCTGCCTTAGACTCACCTTTCCATATCCAATCCAGCGATGTTGCTGCTCCGTTAAAGGCATAAAATTTGCTTTTGTCTTGCATATACTGAACATAGTGTTCACGGTACCTGTCACTGAACGTACGGAATAGCCCGATAGAACTTCCCTGCTCTATCGGCATACTCAGGTTTTTAGCCTCATTAATCAAAAACTCAGGATGCTGCAGTGTCAGATCATGCTCCGGATCTGCAAACAATATCCAAAAATGGTCATGGATCACATTGAGCGCGATCTGACCTTTACAGACAGGACCGCGTATAAACGTGCGTGTAATATACTCGCTGTTGTCCAGTAGAAACTTATAACGTGATTTGGGCGGTATCTGCGCGTAAGTCAAAAACGGATTTGCACTGAGAACCGTGTCATAGTCCATAACGTGCGGCTTCTCAAGCCAGGGAGTATCGATAAAGAGCTCTTGTATTTTACGGTATTTCACATCCCCAAACTCAAAAATGATATGCGTTTTATGCACGATCGTGGAGTGTATCTTTCGAATCCGGTAATAGAACTTATCAACGCCGGGATCGTCGAAAGGACGGACGGAAGCGATCACTTCTATCTTCTCAGGCGAAGGCGTTTTCGATCGCACGATCTCATAGAACTCTTTAGGTGCCGTCGGAAAATGAAGATGCGCTAAGAAGAGATGTTCATAGAGATATCGTGCAGTCATACGGTGTTTAGCATCGGGGGCGTTTAGAAAAGTCTCCCACTTCTCTATAGCTGCCTTTGCTGCGCCGCTTGGGGAGGTCAATTTACTCTGTTGCAACCTGTTTGGTCCTGGGGCACCTTGTTGAAGCCAATGCAAGATAGTCACATATTCCTCTTGAGCGAGAGCCGGAAAACCAAAAGGCATGCCGCGATTCGGATGTTTGTCGATAAACGCTGCCAGCTCCTCACCATTTTGAGCACAGGTCTGATCGGTAACATCTTCAGAGTAGTAGTCGCCCTTGCTGATAGGGTTTTCCATCTTTGTACGAAGCATATGTGCCATCGTAGCGTTGTTGAAATTTCCTTCAGCCGTGTTTTCCGTTACACTGTAAAACCCTTTATGACGCCATTGCTGTGTTGAATTTGCATCAATAAATAGCCGCGTCGGATCCTGAGCTCTTAGACGGTAAAGATAGACAATCTGTTTTGTCGCACCGCGATCAGCCCCTTCAAACGAACTGAGTTTAAGTTGACACGGTGAGTTGTAACAGGAGTGGCAGGTGACACAGCGTCTATCGAGGATCGGCTTGACGTCAGCAAGATAATCAATTTTTTTATCCATACGTTTAACCTGAATAGGTGCAGGAGGATCATACGAACAACCTGCGAAGAAAATGGCGGCAAAAAATGCGATCAGTAAAACTTTAGTCATAATATTATCCTTTTAGAATATGTTCTTTTGTGATATAGGTCTTGAAACTTCCGGTAAAGATATCTCGTCCGTGACAATGACCGACAACTTCTACTACCGCTTTTGGACCTTCTTGCTCTACAATATTCGCTTCAAAATCAATAATATCGCCCTTGGCACTCGGCGCGATAAAGCGGCACGTACTGCCCGTAAGCACTACATTAGCTTCATTGACAGCACTCATCGCTGCAAAGTCGGCAGCGCCGAATATAAAACCGCCATGGATCAATCCCTCTTCGTCAGCGACCATCTTGGCATCTGTTTTAAGCTGCACTTTTGCATAGCCCTTAGCAAGCTTGATCACTTCGCCACACAGTTTGGTGTTGATCTTCAGATGGGTGTTTTGAACCATTAGTTCACGACTCGGCATTTAGTGCCTCCCTTGCATTGTGCTGTTGGCACTTATCCTTTGGCCGTTTAATCAGACGTACATAGACCCGTTTTGGTGCAGGGTAGCCTTCAACCGTCTTGGTTGCATCATTCGGATCTAAAAAGTCTTCCAGACTTTGCCCCTCGATCCACTCTGTTTTGCGCTGTTCTTCGGCAGAGGTCACAGAGGTCTCAAGCACTTCAAAGTCACTGAAACCGGAACGAAGGCACCAGTTTTTAAGCGCTGGTATCGTCGGCACAAAGTAGATATTCGGGATCTTAGAGTAACTTCCCTGCGGACAAAGGGCCATCTCCTCATCACCATCGATCATAAAGGTGTCGAGAATGACTTCGCCACTGTGGTCAAGACCTTTATAAAGCTGTTTCAACATTGCGACAGGATCGCTGCGATGATAAAGGACACCCAGACAAAAGATCGTGTCAAACTTCTCTTCATAATAGGGCAGATGTTCTACACCCAAAAGCTCATACCTGATATCAGTTTTTGCAAAGTGGTTAATAAAATCAAATTGTGTCTTGTAGAGTGCCGACGGGTCAAAACCGACCAAAGAGGCAGGGTTGTCTTCTTGCATACGAAAAAGATAGTAGCCGTTGTTACAGCCAATATCGGCGACACGTTTGCCTTCTAGATTAAAATGGGGACGAAGAAGGTTATACTTCATAAAGCTCTGCCACTCAGTATCGATAAAGAGACCAAAGATGTTAAACGGACCTTTTCGCCATGGCATCATCATCCTGGCAACGGCGGCAATCTCTTCATGATCAATATTTGTTTCACTCTCCAGAGAGAGAGTATCTTCCAAAGAGAGTGTCGCATCAACGTTTGGCAGTGAGTCTATGGCCTCACGCAAAGGCTTAATATTTTTCCAACTCATCCATTTTTCACGTTCTGAACGCAGGGCATTTAAATCCATTATCATCTTTCTCGCTAAAGTAGTTGTATTTTAGCTAAAGCTTGTTAAAATCCTTTTCATGCGCATAGAAAAAAAAGCAACCCTTATTTCATCATCAACGGCAGCCCTCTTGGTAACGATCAAAATGATCGTTGGCATCTTAAGCGGATCCATCGCTATACTTGCTTCTGCCATCGACTCTTTTTTAGACCTTTCAGTCTCTATATTTAACTATTTTGCCCTTCATCAGTCTGAGAAAAAAGCTGACGCCCAGTTTAATTTCGGACGCGGCAAACTCGAAGCCATTGCAGCTGTTATGGAAGGGACCATCATCTCCATCTCAGGGTTTTTCATTCTCTATAATGCGATTGATAAGCTGCTCCATCCCAAGGTGATCGCCTATATGGATATGTCCCTCATCGTTATGGGCATCTCGATCGCCTTGACCGGGGCCTTGGTTCTCTTTTTGATCAGAGTCGCCAAAAAGACCGGCAACCTTGTTATTCGAGCTGATGCACTTCACTACCAGACAGACCTTTATACTAATGGCGCAATCATGATCGCGCTGGGTGTCATTCACTTCACTGACTTTCAGATCATTGATCCATTATTAGGTATTGGTATCGCCTTCTATATGGTCTACTCAGCCTACCCTATTATCAAAGAGGGCTTTTTGATGTTAATGGATATTTCCTTGAACGAAGATGAGATTGAAAAGATCGAGGATTATCTCTTGGGTGTTGAGAACATAAACGGCACCCATCACCTTACGACACGTCGTTCCGGTTCAGACATTTTTCTCACCGTCCATGTGGTCTTCAACATCTCGATCTCGCTCTATGATGCACACCGTATCTCTGACAAGATCGAAGAGGGGCTTCAAAGACTTTTTAAAGATGATTATGTTCACTCTATTATTCATATGGATCCGTACGATGACTCTGATGTCAATGATTCCGAATCGGCCTGATCCCGACACCACGGGAACCTCTCTCTATTAACTTTTTTCATGTAAAATTATAAAAAATATTAAGGAAATAACATGAACATCTCTAAAAAGAAGTCTGTAAACCCACTACACGGGTTAGGAATCAAACTGGCAATCATTGCGCTCGGCAGCACCATTATGATGGCCAACCCCTACGAAAGTAACACAGAAGAACTTGAATCAGTGGTCAAGACAGGCCAGGAAGTCTCTGCGACACTGCTAAAGACCTTAGGCAAGAATCTACAAGAGAAGATGAAAGCGGGCGGCACGATGGCAGCTGCAGAATTTTGTACAACAAAGGCCTATGCATTAACTGCGTCGGTTGATAACCAATATGGAAAAGATGTGCATGTCAAACGTATCTCTCTTAAAGAGCGCAATCCGGCCAATCAGGCGGATAATGATGAGAAGGTTGTTTTGGAGTCACTCGACAGCCTTCAGAACAGCGGCGTGGTTCTACCGCCCTATCTTGTTGAACGCGTCAACAAAGAGACCTATAAATTTTATAAACCGCTTACCATCAATAAACAGGTCTGTCTAAAATGTCACGGTGACATTGCAAATAACC
>JAQIBF010000004.1 GCA_027859195.1 Helicobacteraceae bacterium | reverse complement strand
GAGCTACCGAACTGCTCTATTCCGCGATATGTCCCTAAAAATAGGGTGATAAGTGGATGGGGATACAGGATTCGAACCTGTGAATGCTAGCACCAAAAGCTAGTGCCTTACCACTTGGCGAATCCCCATCCTTTTAATGGTAAAATTGGTTGCTGAAACAGGATTTGAACCTGTGACCTTCGGGTTATGAGCCCGACGAGCTACCGAACTGCTCTATTCCGCGATATATTTTAAAAGAGTAAACCCGTTCAAAGGCCGAAATTATAGACAAAAGAGAGTCGTTTGTCAAGTAGTTATTAGAAATACATAGGAATTTAAACTAACTAACCTGCTTGAGACGAATTTATGATGAAATTGACTATAATCCAAAATAACATATGAGTAGCTGACGAAAGACCGTATGCGGTTTTTGGAAATACTCAAATACAAGCGTAAAGTGATTTGAATGACACCTATACAACGTGTATTAGAAGCGATTGAAGAGATTAAAAAAGGCAATATGGTCATCATGTGTGATGATGAGGACAGAGAAAACGAGGGAGACCTTGTCTATGCTTCTGTGTTTTCAACACCCAAACATGTTAACTTTATGGCAATGGAAGCCCGTGGGCTCATCTGTGTAACGGTAAGCAACGACATTGCAGACAGACTTGAACTGAAACCTATGGTAAGCTCAAATAACTCTATGTACGAAACGGCATTTACTGTCACTGTTGATGCGATAGATGCTTTAACGGGTATTTCTGCTACTGAACGCAACATGACGATCAATATCTTAGCCAACCCTTTAAGCAAGGCAACGGAACTGGCCCGTCCGGGGCATATCTTTCCACTGATCGCAAAAGACGGCGGGACACTGGTAAGAACAGGGCATACAGAGGGGTCTGTTGACCTTTGCCGTCTTGCAGGGCTTCAGGGATGTGGTGTGATCTGCGAGATTATTAAAGACGATGGCGAGATGGCCCGTCGTGATGATCTTGACCTGTTTTCGGAAAAGCACAACCTGAAAACAGTTTTCATCTCAGATATTGTTGAGTATCGACTGGCAAATGAGATCTTGGTCAAGGCTACAGGCGAAGAAGAGGTCGAATTTTTCGGCATAAATGCTCAAAAGCGCACCTTTGTTGATCATGAATGTTTGGAACATACTGCGATTTCATTTCATCATATAGGAGAGACCGCTAATGTCAAAGTCCACAATATTGTCACTGATATGGAGCTTCTGCTTGATCAAGGACGTTATAAACAGCTGATCGATTCTATTACATACCTCAAGCTAAATGGCGGGGTGCTTATCTTTATCAACAACCCTGACCAGAGCCATAGCACTATTAAAGAGTTCGGTGTCGGTGCGCAGATCTTAAAACTTTACGGCATTGCCCATATGCGTCTGTTGACATGTTCAACATTGCCGGAATTCGTGGGCTTAAGCGGTTTCGGCCTTGAAGTATTAGAGACGATCAACCCTTCTCAAGAGTAGTATGACCAAAGAGGCTAAAAAACGTTTGGCTATGACGATAGAGAGGGATCTCTCATCGTTGCAACGAGAGCTGCAAGCGCTCGCACTTCAACTTCAGCCTATCGCACCGGACTGTTCTTTAGGTGACCTGTTGCGTTCAGAGATGATGCAAGAGCAAGAGGTGCTGAACGCTGCCTATATTGAGGCTAATAAGCGTTATAATCGGCTGCTATATGCCCAAGGTCATCTAGATGATGAAGCGTTTGGACACTGTATTGAGTGTGATGAACCCATAGCTTTTGAGCGACTGCTATTAGTACCTGAATCAAAATATTGTGTCAGATGTGCAACGGAGAATAATTTATGATCAAATCACTTAAAAACCTGTTTTCCGCAACCGAAAATGAGACCCCCTCTATAACCACAGATATCCACTCCCACCTAATTCCCGGTATCGATGACGGCTCTCAAAACATGGAAGATAGTATCTCGATGATCGAAGCATTTGTGGCACAAGGCTATACGAAGCTGATTACAACCCCACACATTATGAGCCACCGCTACCCCAATAGCAGGGCAATCATACTAGAGGGTTTGTCAGGCCTTAACCGAGAGCTAGAAGATCGAAGTATCAAGATAGAGGTCGAGGCTGCTTCAGAGTACTATCTTGATGAAACGGTCATGGAGTTGGTAGAACAGCGGGAGATCATGACCTTTGGTGACAACTACATGCTTTTTGAGATGTCCTATGTGCAGCCTCTGCACCACCTTGAAGAGATGCTTTTTGAGATCAAAGTCGCGGGGTATAGACCGGTGCTGGCCCATCCGGAACGTTATCTCTATATGCATGAAGATTTCAGCAAGTATGAACGTCTGAAAGAGAAGGGGGTGATGTTTCAAGTCAATATTCCCTCCCTGGGCGGCTACTACTCTAAAGCCGTGCAAAAAATAGCCAAGAAGATCGCTGATGCGGGGATGGTCGACCTGCTGGGTTCGGATGCGCACAAGATCAAACATCTCGATGCATTGGCAAAGGTCAGGGCATCAAAAGAGTATGCCAAAGTCTTTGCCAAGAACACGATATTAAATAATACATTATAAGGGAACCCATGTCTTTTAGAATTCTCATACTGCTCTCAACACTATTGCTCTCAGGAGGGTTTGCGCAAGATAGAAAGCCGTTATCGCTTGATGATAAGATCGCGTCACTGGTGGTTATCGGTTTCTATGGTACTGAAGTCACTCCTGAAAATGTGATCGTAACAGAGATCGAAAAAGGTCTGGGAGGGGTGATCTTGTTTGACCAGGATCCTCTTCACAAGATGGGACGAAAAAATATCGTTAATGCTGCTCAACTGACAAAGTTAAATGCAGACCTACAGGCTGTTATGGAGACTAAACTGTTGATATGTGTTGACGAAGAGGGCGGTAAGGTTGCCCGCTTGAAAGCCAAAGACGGGTTCAGTACCTTTCCATCAGCAGAAGATGTTGCTAAAGGTGATGAGAAGTCAGCGAGCGGTTATTATGATGCGATGGCTGAGATGTTAGCGGAGAACGGTATAAACACCAACTTCGCACCCAGTGTGGATCTGCTCTTCTCTTACAACCCTATCATCGCCGGCAAGAAACGTTCGTATTCCAGCGACCCTGAAGTGGTCAGCAAATATGCCTCGATCTTTGTAGAAGAACATCGTAAAAACCATGTGGTTACGGTCATCAAACATTTCCCTGGACATGGCTCGTCTAAGGGCGATTCACACAAAGGTTTTACCGATGTTACCAATACATGGACGTCTAAAGAGTTAGAACCCTTTATGCAGATGATCGAAGCGCAAAAGGTCGACATGATCATGACGGCGCACATCTTTAACAAACACCTTGACGGTAAATATCCGGCTACCCTCTCATACAAAGTCAACACCGGACTTCTTCGTAACCAGATGCACTATGAGGGTGTTATCATCACTGATGATCTTCAGATGGCAGCTATTCACAAACGCTACTCTTTGAAAGAGACCGTGACGTTAGCCCTTAACTCCGGTGTGGACATTCTGCTGTTTGCCAACCAGTTGGCAGAACCTTTACGCCTGGAGACGATCGTCGATGTGGTAAAACAGCAGATCAAAGCCGGGAAGATCAATGAATCGCAGATTGATGAGTCGTATGCTCGGGTACAGAAATTAAAAGAGAGACTGTAAAGTTAAAACAACTTTTGTGAGCTGTTCAGTTTTTAAATATATTGAATGTTCAATACACTCTTTTCTTTTTTACTTTATTGCATTTGTTGGGTGTTTAAATATTCTTGACTTCTCTTTCCTTTTTTTTCCGCAAAAAAACGAAACCAAAAAAGTTTCCACCTTTAAAAAGTCTGAATATAGATGGATTTACATTATTAGGTTTTCT
>JAQIBF010000154.1 GCA_027859195.1 Helicobacteraceae bacterium | reverse complement strand
GGGTTAGACAGATAACAAGAGGACCAGATACCCTCTTTTCCCATGTTGCGGATGCTGCTCAAGTTTCATATCCTCTCAATCTCAAATTGCCCTTATTGCTTAACTTCGCGAAGGCTTATTTTGAACAACTTATACCAGTTTTGATAACCAATCGAAATTTTCGACTTTTGAAGCTGATTTATTTCAAAGTAAAAAAGATTATTATAACTGTAACTCGAATGGGTAATGAACTGTAAGGAGATAGTACGCGAAAACGCTTGAGACTCCCGTAGAAGTCCAGCTAAGAAAAAGCGGCGGCTAGCTTCTCTTTCTTCCAATAAGAAGGATTATGCTGCCGAAGGCTATTGCCCCCGCCCCGGCCCAAACAGGAACGTTGACCGTCTCCTTCTCTTTTACCGAGAGCTCAACCGGTCCAACCTTTCCAGTATGGGTCTCTTTCGTGTAGGTGAAACTGCCATATACCAGCCCAAGGACTCCGGCTAAAATCAACGCGATCCCCGCAATTTTGACTGTGTTCATTTATCTTCTCCTATTAAAAACGCGTCTCTCCCTGCAGCTCTTCTGCAGGGAGATACGATTACTATAACTGTAGACCTGAATTCTATATTAGAACACTCCGAGGAGGCTACAAACGTCTACCTTGAATGACACGAACTAGAATCACCACGATCGCGATGACTAAAAGAATATGGATGAATCCGCCCATCGTATATGAGGTAACTAATCCAAGAAGCCAGAGGACAACCAGAATGACAGCAATGGTCTCGAGCATTTTTTCTCCTTTTTGAGAATGGCAAATTTAGCAGATACTTCTATCTGCTTTAACGTTATATGCCAAGGTTTATGTACGTCAAATAGCATATACTTAAGCACCTTAATAAAATATAAATATTATTTATGCCTCAGTGGGAAGCTTTGAAGATAAGATGACGTGGAAAATAGAATGGAAAATCACTTTGCAGAACTTTTCGATCTCGTAGATCCCCGCCGGTCCGTTCAAGATAATGGTGTTTGAGAGCACTATCGCTTCCGAGAAGAGTTTCAGGGTGGCCGGCCCGATATCGACGGCAGAAAACCCTTAAAGCAGCTCTTCTTGATATCGGAACCACGCGGGTATTCATTCAGATATCGCTCCTTGTGTTCAGTACAAGAGAATAGTTATCTACTGGGTCGCCTTGATTATGAACTTCTCTCTATCGCTGAAGTCAACTAGCGTTTTTAGAGGTGGCCTACATAAATAGTATAACCCTTTAGAATAAATAAGCGTGTTATAAACTGCGACTCTGGCGTAAAGATATACTTTTCACCCTTAGAACAGAAATTATTTCACTTTGTGTTGTCAAACTGGTAGACGACGCCTTGGTCGAAGTTGCCTATCAGGGTACCGAAACATTCAGCGATCTCTTTCATCGTCTCAATATTCGGCTCGATGTATATTTTGTTTTTATTTTTTTTCATGATGATTATTTTGGCGTCTCTCAGCTCTTTAAGATGACGGGAGATGGTCGGCAGCGCAAAGTCAAACTCGCTTGCTATGCTGGTAACGCAGGTCGCTTGCGCGATGATGTCATCATTAGGTTTGGTATCATCTATGGAACACGCATATCCGCCGGTAAAAATATTTTTAAAGATCTTAAACCTTGTCTCGTTGCCCAATGCTTTAAATATCTTGATCTTATCGTCCATATCTAACATCTGTACCCTTATATCATTTTAGAGGTGACCTTTATATGGGTGAATTATATCAAAATAGGATCTATTTAGCAATTTAGACAATTAACTTTGTATTAAGTATCCAAAATATACAATTCCTGATTCTATTTAGCTAATAAGCTAAATACAACATGAGGATATTTAATGGCTGATAAAAAAATCTTAGCAGGTATCGTTGCGACTATAGCAGCATCACTGTGTTGTATAACCCCTGTACTGGCAGTACTCGCTGGTTCAAGCAGTTTAGCGTCCAGTTTTTCGTGGATGGAACCGTACCATAACTACCTGGTCAGCTTGACTATTGTAGTTCTCCTCTATGCATGGTGGGACAAGTTAAGACCAAAGAAAGAGGGTCTTGACTGTGCTTGTGATGAGGATACGAAAACCGGTTTTTACTCCAGTAAGACTTTTTTAGCCCTAGTAACTGTGTTTGCAGCAGTGATGCTCACTTTTCCACAATGGGGATATCAATATGTTGAGACTGAAGAGGCCTGTACCTCTTGCGTCGTTGACGTTAAACAAGAGCCCGTTGCAGATGACAATAAAGAGGAGGCAAAAGAGCTTCCTGTCCTAAAGTATATCAGTGACGAAAAGGCAGCTGGATGTGACGCACCAAAAGCCTGTAGCGGTATAGGTTATGTAGAAGCGGACAAGTTGATGGCTGACGCAAGAGCAGAAGTAAAAGAGATGACGCCTACTGTCTTAAAAAAGATGCTGGATAATGAAGAGGACGTCATCGTCCTAGACGTAAGAGAAGCCGCTCAAAGATCTGAGGGCGAGATCTACGCAAGTGAAACGCTTGCGGTAACCAGAGGCGACCTAGAGTTTGAGATCATGAACAAGATCAAAGATAAAGACGCTGTTATCGTTGCCTATTGCCGTTTAGGAGGACGTAGTCTTTTTGCTGCACAGACGCTAAAACATCTGGGCTATAAAAACGCCTACAGCCTGCAAGGCGGACTCAAGGGATGGGCGCTAGCCGGTCTTCCTTTTGACAATGGTCTGGGTATCGTTGTTAAAGTCGAAGAGGAGTAGGCGTTATGGCAGGACATAAGCAGGTAATTGAACTATATTCAGCGTTGGCAGACCAACCGGGTCAAGATTTTGGCTGGGACAAAGGTCTTGAGAATGCCAAAGCACACAACTACTCTTCAGAGTGGTTCGAGAAACTTCCATCAGAGATCTGGGACTACTGCGCCGCGGTAGGCAACCCTTTTAAACTTGGAACCATCGAAAAAGGCTCTACGGTCCTGGACTTGGGCTGCGGCGCAGGTGTAGACCTTTTGGTCAGTGCCCTGCTCGTCGGGAAAAATGGAAAAGCCATCGGCATAGACATTACCCCGAAGATGGTGGAAAAAGCAAAAGAACATGTGCGACTGGCAGGGTTCACAAATGTGGAGGTCTTAGAGAGCAGTTTTGAAGAGATTGCGCTCGACGACGAGAGCGTCGATGTCGTCATCTCAAACGGCGCCATTAACCTCACAAGCTGCAAAGAGAGTGTCTTTGCAGAGATCCATAGAGTCCTTAAGCCCGACGGAAGGATCATGTTTGCCGACATGATAGACGTCTCTGCCGAAGATGCGACAGTCTGTTGTGCCGCCAGCAAAGAAGAAGGCGACTGGGCAAACTGTGTCGCCGGAACATTGAGAGAAGGCAAACTCATCGACATTATGAGTCAGGCAGGTTTCGACAACATAGAGTGCACGGGACTTACCCACTACAAAACATCAGACACCACTTACGGTGCAACGTTCAGAGCAACAAAAACAACACACACCAAAGCCAGACAGTCCCATTGGGAGAAGATCTTTACAACAAAAGATTACACGCAAGTGCTGTGGCACCAAAACAGTCCGACAGTCTCTTTGGATCTCATAACACGTTATTCTAAACCGGATGATGCTGTCATCGATGTCGGTTGCGGCGCCTCTTTTCTAGTAGACAATCTCATCGACAACGGGTACAGCAACATCACCCTGCTCGACACGTCGAAACGTTCACTTGACATTGTCAAAGAGAGGCTGGGCGACAAGGCCGGCATCCCCGCCTACATATGCTCAGACATTCTGCACTTCTCACCTTCGCAGCAGTTCAAGATCTGGCACGACAGAGCCGTCTTTCATTTTCTACTCCTTCCAAATGAGCGCGCTACCTATTTTGAAAAGGTCATGCAGAGCCTCATTCCCGGAGGTATTGCCCTCATCAGCACCTTCCGTGTCGGCGGACAGACAATGTGTGCAGGACTCGACATCGTCCAGTACGACCACAACAAAATGCTCGAAGAGCTCCCACACGGTCTAAAGCTTGTGACATACGAAGAAGTTACCCACATCACACCTGCTGAGAGCGAACAGGCCTACAGTTCTTTCGTTATTAGGAAAGTGTAGGCACTTGCTCAATAGATCAGCGGTACAAATACAAATCCGGGGTACTCCTCTTTTTACACTTCTGTATTCGAGAGTTTTATAAATCTGAAAATCGAATTTTGTACCGGGATCACTAGCGTCCCGCCGATTTTAAG
>JAQIBF010000040.1 GCA_027859195.1 Helicobacteraceae bacterium | reverse complement strand
GAGCAAGATCGTTGGACCTTGAATTACACTAATAGTATGAATTAAGAGAGAAAGAATAGCCCACAGATTAATGGGATGAGAAGTAAGAGCAAGGGCAAGAGTGTTTTATCAACAGATTAAGCTGATTGCGCAGATTAGTTTTTTGGGGTTCTAGCGAACGAAGAGCAAGAGTGTTCTGCCATCGAATGACACTAATTCACGACTCGTAACCAAGTTACTCCCAGGGTCTGCCCCTCCGGGTATGCATTGGACATAGTCCTTATACGCGAATTGTTTACTAAAAAGAGCAAGATCGTTGGACCTTGAATTACACTAATAGTATGAATTAAGAGAGAAAGAATAGCCCACAGATTATTGGGATTAATGGGATGAGAAGTAAGAGCAAGGGCAAGAGCGTTTTATCAACAGATTTAGCAGATTACGCAGATTATTTAAAAGCTTCTGTACGACTCGTAACTAAGTTACTCCCATGCATTGGAAATAGTCCTTATAAACGAATTACGCTAATTATACGAATTTTTTTAAGAACTATCTCTTGCTCTATTCGCGGAAATTAGCGTAATTAGATGACTAACGTGCTCTTTACTCTTACTCTACGATGCGGGATTTAGTCCCGCCCATGCATTGGACTGTTGGTCGTTATAATCGGATTAATCTGCGTAATCTGCTGACTTAGGCTCTTGCTCTTTGCTCTCGCTCTTAAAATTAGTGCCATTCGTGTAATTAGTGGACGATAGCTCTTGCTCTATTCGCGTAATTCGATGATAAGGACTATGTCCAATGCATGGGAGTAACTTAGTTACGAGTCGTACCAACTTGCTCTTGCTCTTTTTTGTCATCCGTAACAGCGCGTTACGAATCTTTTCCAAACTTGATATTCCGTTCTCCAAAGAACTCGGAGAGACGTTTATAGTGCTTCGTATCGTCAAGCCCCTTCTCTTCCAGTCCGCTGATCTGGACTGCCACCGATTTTTCAATCTCACTGACAACAAAGTCAAGGTCGTCAGTGATCGTGATAAGGGCAATATCTTCAGCATCGATCATCTTGTTGGAGATCAGACACTCTTCAAGAAAATTGATCAGAGGATTGTAAAAATCCGCCCCCACAAGAAAGATACGGACCCCCTCTACTTTTCGGGTCTGCACCAGCGTCAAGGCTTCAAAAAGCTCATCGAGTGTGCCGAAGCCGCCGGGGAAGATGACGTAGGCCAGAGAGTATTTGACCAGCATCACCTTGCGGGAGAAGAAGTAGTCAAAGCTCTCCTCTTTTGTGGTGTAGGGGTTTTTGGTCTGTTCAAAAGGGAGATCGATGTTGAGACCGATGGACTCCACCCCGCCATGTTCAAAAGCACCAAGATTGGCGGCCTCCATAATACCGGGACCGCCGCCGGTGAGCACGTTAAACCGCTTGGACGCCAGTTTGTTTCCGAGTTCACGCGCCATGTGGTAGTACTTGCTCTCCTCTTTCAACCTGGCACTGCCAAAGATCGTGACCGCAGGACCGATCTCACCCAGCTCGTCAAACCCTTTGACAAAATCGGCTATGATCCTGAACATACTCCAGGCATCAGCAGACTTGATGTCACGTACATAACGTTTGACGACCTCCTTAGAGACATGTTTAGAGACTGGTTCATGATTTGCCATTGTATATCCTTACCCTAATATCACCTTCAAAGAGAAAGAGTTTTCCCTTCGCCGTTAGTTTACCATTTTTATGGATCTCAACCTCATCATGGGCGTTCAATGCCACTACCGTTCCGTGGTCAAGCGCTAAAAATGCCGCATCATCCAAGATGGAGGCGGCGATGCAGAGGCAGTACCCCTCCAGAAGCGCCTTATCGGCTATCGCTTCCTGCAGCACAAAGGTGTGTCTCTGCGCATCGGTATGAAGATGCTTTGCCCTATAGGGGAGGCTTCCGTCCAAGAGTAGAACAGCACTGTTTTTGCCAAAGAGGTGCACGGCATAGACCATCCCCTCCTGGAGTCTCTCTGCTGCGACGCTGCCCAGAAGTGCTTCGACCTTTGTGCCTTCACTCACAGCTATCACTGCAGGCTCCGGAATGTCGGCCTCGGGCTGCGGATGGGTAAAAGAGAGCTGCACGGTATACTCCAGCTCCCCTTGTGCGACGCGCAGGCCGTAGTCACCTCTATTGCCCATCGCGTCATCTTTGACCAGATAATCGTCCAGCTCTTTTTCGACCATGTAGCTTATCTCTTTGCAGAGATCTTCCATAAGGTTCTGTTCGAGGGAGGTGAGTGCTCTGGTGAGAGAGAGCTCTTCTGCTTTGGCGCCAAAACGTGCGGCGATGATGCCCAGAGCAAGCGTGTTTTCGATAGAGAGGGATCCGAGATAAGGGTAGTCCGGTTCATAGCGGTAGCTGTTTGCAGGGGCGGAGCTGTCTCTCTGCACAGTGACAGCATCAAACTGCAGGCCGAGCCGCTGAAGGTAGTACCCTACCCCCTTCGCCACTTTGGAGAGCCCCGCGTTAAAGAGAGCAGCACTGCTTCTCTCTGCGCTCTGCGGTGCAGAGAGCTCCAGGAGTGCCGTGATCTCCTCCTGGGTGAGCAGCTCTTTAACGGTCACATCGGCGGCAGCCACTAGAACTGCTCTCTCAGCCGTTTGAAAAGTCCCGCCAAACCGCTCTCTTTGGGTTTGACATAGACCTGGCGTTCGAGCTTTTTGACCAGCTCTTTGGCAATGGCGCGAAGATCTCTGCTCGGCAGAGAAGCGGGCGAGAGCTGGGCAAAAAGGGCGCGGCGTTTCACGGCGTCTGAGACGTGGGTGTCCGCATTGATCTTGCCCAGAAATCTCAGGTCAAGGTCGGCTCTGATGTTGTTGAGCGCGACTTTATGGATGCGCTCGAAGATGGAGAGGGCCTCATGTTCGTTATCCACCTGGTTGATCAGCATGTAGATGTCGTTTCGTTCGCGCGCGGCCACTTTGACGGTCGCATAGGCGTCGGTGATCGCAGCAGGGTCCGGTACGGTGACGATGATGACGTCGTCGGCTGCCTGCAGAAAGAGCTGGGTGTTTTTGCTGATGCCGGCACCGGTGTCGATGATGAGGATGTCAAGATCGTTCAGCACTTCGGCCTCTTTCATAAACTGCCCAAAGACCGCGTCGTCGGAGTAGTTGAGGATCTCTTCGCCGCTCTCTCCCGGGATCAGGACCAGGTTCTCCATGATATCGATGAGGATCTCGTCGAGCTTTGCTTCGCCTTTGAGCAGGTGCAGGATGTTTTTCTTGACCGAGACGTTGAACATGACGTCCAGGTTGGCAAGTCCGATGTCCGCATCAAAGATGCCGACCTTGACCCCTGCCGAGGCGAGGATGTAGGCGAGGTTGGCGCTTATGGTGCTTTTACCCACACCGCCTTTACCGCTGGTGACGGCGATGAAACGGGTCTTTTTCGCGCGGTTGCTGTGATACATCACTGTTTTCCCAGGCGCAGCAGAGGGATAAGCACGCTCTCACGCTCAGCCCAGTGCGGATGCGGCAGTGTCAGTTTCGGGCTCTTCATCCTCACCTTGTCAAAAAAAATGAGGTCGAGGTCGAGGGTGCGCGGCGCATTGGCGAAGCTGCGTCTGCGGCCGAAACGTCTCTCCGTTCTGAGCAGAAAAGACAAGAGCTCCAATGGCCCCATCGAGGTACTGATCTCTATGACCGAGTTTAAAAAATCATCTTGCTGTGTGTAACCAAAAGGGGGATTTTGTAAAACCGGTGCGGTGTGCAGAACAACTATCTTCTTCTGGCGTTTGAGAAAGACGAGAAGATGCTGAAAACGGCGTTTGACGTCGCCGACATTGCCGCCGATGCCGATGATGGCACGGTGGGGAAAGGTAACAGCGCTCTTGTACGAAGCAGGAAAGCCGGGCGCTTTATAAAGCGTCAGCGATGAAGAGAGCGTTCGTACAATCCACACGTAGTTACGCTTGTTGCTGCTGCTGTGCCGCTGCTTGTTGTGCCTGAAGTGCCTGTACTTCCTGCATGATCTGGCTCATGCCAAGCATTGCCAAATGGTAACCGAACGGTCCGAACCCGACAATAGACGAGGCACATACCGGTGCGATCATGTTTACTTTTCTAAACTCTTCACGACGGTGAATGTTAGAGATGTGAACTTCAATAGTCGGGATAGAGACAGCCGAGATAGCATCGCGGATCGCAATAGAGGTGTGTGTGTAGGCTGCGGCATTGATGATGATGCCCTGTGCCTCACCGTAACACTCCTGGATCTTGTCCACGATCTCACCTTCGAGGTTAGACTGGAAAAATTCGACTTCCATACCGTTTTTGTCTGCAAAGTCTTTCATCTGAGCATGGATCTGCTCCAACTTCATCGGTCCGTAAATCGCTTGCTCACGAACACCTAACATATTAAGATTTGGACCTTGTATGACAACAATTTTCATTGATAACCTTTGTTTGTTTATAGTTGGTTGCATTATAGGTAAAGATTTATTTTAATCCCTTGAAGCGTAGAGCAATTGATGCAACAAGTATTTTTATAACGAATAAACTGCCAAAAAAAGCAAAAGAGCAGAGAGCCACCGTCCACGAATGTCACGAATCACACGAATTATTTAAGATAAAGAGCTTTCAGTCAACAGATTTAGCAGATTATTTAAAAGCTTCTGTACGACTCGTAACTAAGTTACTCCCAGGGTCTGCCCCTCCGGGTATGCATTGGACATAGTCCTTATCAACAAATTATTTATTAGTCTTTGAAAAAGAGAAGAGCAAGAGCTTCTGCCCACGGATTATTGGGATTAGTGGGATGAAAAGTAAGAGCAAGAGCAAAAGCGTTCTGTCCACGAATGTCACTAATTCACGACTCGTAACTAAGTTACTCCCATGCATTGGACATAGTCCTTATCCACGAATTATTTATTAGTCTTTTAAGCAATAGTGTCAAATAGAACTCGCTCTTTGCTCTTGAATTAGTGTCATTCGTGTAATTCGTGGACAGTTCTCTTTATTCTTTCTCTAATCTGCGTAATCTGCTGACTTAGGCTCTTGCTCTGTAATTAGTGCCATTCATGAAATGGTGACCTGGATAGGAAATCCCCTTGCGGGATAATTAGTGGACAGATGCTCTGGTTCTTTTCTTTTCATCCACAAATGGTTCTAGTTAAACTCTATATATGAAAAACTATTATTTATTGTGTATAATTTCTGAATGGAAAGTTTATTATACAAAAAAGAGTCATACGACATTATAGGTGCTTGTATGACGGTACATAACGAATTGGGATGCGGCTTTTTGGAACCGGTCTATCAAGAAGCGTTAGAACTAGAATTCAAAGAGAAAGGGATTCCCTTTATTCGTGAAGAAAAGCTCGAGATATACTACAGAGAGCACACCCTCCAACAGTACTACATCGCTGACTTCATCTGCTATGATAAGATCATCATAGAGCTAAAAGCCCTAAATTCTTTAGACAAGACTCATGTGGCTCAAGTTCTCAACTACCTAAAAGCTACAGACCTGAGTTTAGGACTATTAATCAATTTTGGAGCCGCATCCTTAGAATCAAAAAGAGTTGTTTTATAGATTGTCCGCAAACGTCTGTCTGTAGTGAATAAGTAGATTTCTTCTTTTTTTTTCCACGAATTTCACAAATCGCACGAATTATTTAAGAGCAAAGAGTTTTCAGTCAACAGATTCACGACTCGTAACTAAGTTACTCCCATGCACTGCGAAGCAAGTTCTTGAAGCAGATTTTTTATTAGTCTTTATAGCACTAGAGATTTAACTTATTTGCTCTTAATTTGTGAAATTCGTGTAATTAGTGGATAAGGACTATGTCCAATGCATGGGAGTAACTTAGTTACGAGTCGTACAGACGCTCTT
>JAQIBF010000184.1 GCA_027859195.1 Helicobacteraceae bacterium | reverse complement strand
ACTCTTAGGATCCCTCTCCTGTCAACAAGTAGTACTTTTTAAAAAACAAGTACTTCGACCGACTGGCCGTCAGTGATGATTTGCGGAAACAGCTTATTGCCGGGAAAAGTGAAGAAGAGATACGGGAAAGTTGGAAAGAAGATCTTAAGCAGTTTAAGCAGTTGCGAAACAGATATCTTTTGTATCCCTGATATTATTTTGAATAATGCGATAGAATAACATGAATAGAGCAGCAGGGAGTTAGATGGAGTCAAGTTTCGCCACAATAGACTGGATTGTCTTTGTCTCTTATTTTGTCGTCCTTATTGTTAGTTCGGTCTTTTTGAGCCGGACCAGGATCGAGACATCCCGTGACTATTTTGTGGGCGGTAATTCGGTTCCTATGTGGGCGGTGGCAGTCTCAGTACTGGCAACGACCCAGTCCGCCGCTACCTTTTTAGGCGGGCCGGAATACGCCTACAAACATGACCTCACCTTTTTGGGGTTTTACCTCTCCGCTTTTCTCGGGGTCATCTTTGTCGCAAAAGTACTGATACCCCGTTTTTACGCTATTAATGCGGTCACGGTCTATGAACTGCTGGAGAGCCGATACGGAGCCTCTGCCAAGAAAAATGCAGGTGTTATGTTTCTTGTCGGTCGTCTTTTTGCCAGCGGGGCACGTCTTTACATCGGTGCATTGGCGATCTCGATGATCTTGTTTATGGACATCGAAGCGCCTCATATCGCACTGGCTATTCTCATTCTTGTTCTTGGCGCTTTGGCGTACACCTATTTTGGCGGTGTAAAGTCAGTGATCTACAGTGACATTATTCAGGCCGTAACCTATATAACGGCGGCTTTGGTCGTCCTCTTTTACCTCTATAGCTCCCTGAAGGGTGACTTTGGCACCATCATCAGTACGCTTGCCACCGATGATAAGTTAAAACTTTTTGATTTTAGCTGGGACTTCTCCTCGGCAAGCAACTTTAACGTCTGGGGACTCATGACGGGGTGGTTTCTGCTTAACATCGCCGCCTATGGACTCGACCAGGATATGACCCAGCGCGTGCTCTCGTGTAAAAATAAAAAAGAGGGCGAACGTGCCATCATCATCTCGGTCTTGATGACAGTTCCTGTGGTCGTTATCTTTCTCTTTATCGGTCTTCTTCTCTTCCTTTTTTACAACCATCCTGAGCTCTCTATGATCAGCGGGGGAGTCGAACAGAGTTTTGCAGGTGAGAAGATCACCATCTTGATGTACTACATATTGCACGAGATGCCGGAAGGTCTGCGGGGACTGGTAACGGTTGGGGCGATTGCTGCAGCACTCTCGAGTACAAACTCTGTGCTTGGCGCGATGTCCTCTGTTGCCATTGAAGACCTTTATAGACCCTGGAAGCAGAAGCGAAGCGATGTCCATGAGTACCATTTTGTCAAAGCGGCTAGAGCAGGGGTCCTTGTTTTTGCCGTACTGCTTGCGGCAATGGCAATGCTCAGTTACTATTGGCAGCGTTACAGTGAGGGCTCACTGCTGAGCTTTGCATTGGGTGTCATGGCCTTTGCCTATTCGGGACTGCTTGGTGTCTACTTCTCTGCTATCTTCACCAAGCGGGGGAGTGAAAAGACCGTGCTGTTCGCGCTGATAGGCGGATTTATGACGGTACTCTTTTTGCAGCCCTATATATTTGGTATGATTATTGAATACAAACTTGGATTTGCATGGCAGATCGTCATAGGGACTATTGTAGCCTTTGGCATCATGCAATCATCAAAAGGTAAAGAAAATGGCTGAACTATACATAGGTATTATGTCCGGTACGAGTATGGACGGTGTGGATGTGGCACTTTGCGAGATTAGTCCGAGCCAGTGCAAACTGGTGGCTTTTCTGGAATACACCTTTCCTCAAAAACTCAAAGAAGAGATCATCCAGATGATAAATGGAACAACATCGCTTTATAAAGTCGGTGAGATCAACCATCGTCTTGGGCTGCTTTTTAGCGAGGCGGTAAACAGCCTGTTAGAAAGAGACGAGATGGAGGCAGACAGTATCACTGCTATCGGTTTGCATGGTCAGACACTCTGGCACAATCCGCACGGAGAGTACCCTTTTTCAATGCAGTTAGGCGATGCCAGCCTTATTGCAGCAGAGACCCATATCAATGTCGTGAGCGACTTTAGAAGCAAAGATCTTGCGTTGGGTGGAGAAGGGGCACCATTTGCTCCGGTGTTCCATCAGTTTTTGTTTGACTATTTGACCAAGGCAGTCGGTGTGCTGAACATCGGCGGTGTTGCGAACCTGTCCATTTTGCAAGAGAGACTGATCGGTTTTGATACGGGTCCGGGCAACGTCTTGATGGATCTGTGGGTAGAGAAGCATAAGCATCTTCCTTACGATAAAGAGGGTGAGTGGGCAAAAGAAGGAGAGGTCGATCAGCCACTTTTAGAAGAGATGCTCTCCGAAAGCTACTTTGCAACATCGGCGCCTAAGAGCACGGGAAGAGAGCTCTTTAACGAGAAATGGCTTATGACGCTTGTCCAAAAGCATCCAACTGTCACGCCTCAGGATGTGCAGGCTACATTGTTGGCCTTGACGGTCGAATCGATCGCGAGAGAGGTCAAAAAGTATAAGGTCGAGCATCTTCTTGTCTGCGGCGGGGGTGTTAAGAATAGCTTTTTGATGAATCGTTTGGCCCAGGTACTTGAAGAGATCGGCGTCTTTCCTACAGATGCCTATGGTGTGAACAGTGAACAGATGGAAGCGATGCTGTTTGCCTGGCTGGCGTACAAACGCCTTCACGAAGAACCTGTTGAACTTAAAACAGTTACCGGAGCAAAACGCAATGGGATCTTGGGAGGTCTCTATGCAAGAGATTAAAGCGTGGCTGGATAAGACGCGTTATAAAAATTTTGAGATAGAGCTCGCTTCAGCCGATGCGAGCTTTCGTCAATATTTTCGTTTACGTTCTCGCGGTGAGAGCTATATTCTGATGGACTCCTCACAGGAAAAAGCGTCACTTCTGCCTTTTATTGATATCACCAAGCGTCTTTTAGAGGTGGATGTCCGTGCACCGAAGATCCTGGCACAAAACCTTGAAGCAGGCTTTCTGATTCTGGATGATTTCGGCAATATTAATTACCTCGATGTTCTGAATGACCAAAACTTCAGGATCCTCTACACCAAAGCGATGGAGGAGATACTCAAGATGCAAAAAGGGAGCACGGCGGGGTTGCCGCTGTACGACAAAGCTTTTTTACATTTTGAGATGGAGCTGATGAAGAGCTGGTTTTTAGAACAGTATGTGAAACTACCCCTCAGTATAGAAGATGAACAGATCATAGAAGATGCGCTTAATGCTATTAGTGAAGTGGTGCTTACACAGCCTCAAAATGTCTTTGTCCACCGTGACTACCACTCGCGCAACATCATGCTTACTCACGAAGCTGAGATAGGAGTTATCGATTACCAGGATGCGATGAGCGGCGCTATCACCTATGATCTGGTCTCACTGCTTAAAGATCTCTATATCGAGTATCCGAAAGATGAGGTCAGAGCCCTGGCATTACAATTTAGAGACATGCTGGGGTTAGAGGTAGACAATGCGACATTCATTAAATGGTTTGACTTTATGGGACTTCAACGTCATATCAAGGTGCTCGGTATCTTTGCACGGCTCTACCTGCGTGACGGCAAAGAGGGTTATCTTAAAGACTTGCCGTTGACACTCAGGTACACCATTGAAACAGCTGCGCAGTATGAAGAGACCAAAGCGCTGTCCGACCTGCTCAAAAAAGTAGTCCTGCCGTGAAGGCGATGATCCTTGCAGCCGGTCTTGGCGAACGGATGCGGCCGCTGACCGATCATACGCCTAAACCGCTGCTGAAGGTGGCGGGTAAACCTCTTGTCGTCTATCACATAGAAAAGCTGGCTGCCGCCGGTTTCGAAGAGATCATCATCAATATCGCCCATCTCGGCTTCATGATACCGGAAGCACTGGGTGACGGTTCGAAATGGGGCATCAAGATCACCTACTCCGACGAGCAGGAAGAGGGTGCTCTGGAGAGTGCGGGCGGCATTGTCAAGGCTTTGCCACTGCTTGGTGATGAACCCTTCTTGGTCGTGAACGGTGACGTCTGGTGTGACTATCGCTTTGACAGTGCCTTTGATCTTAAAGAAGAGCTGGTACATCTGATTCTAGTCGATAACCCTGACCATAATAGAAAGGGCGATTTTGCGCTGGAAGATAGGCGTGTTCGAAATGACGGAGCGTCTAAACACACCTTTGCGGGAATAGGGTATTACAGCCCCAAACTGTTTAAAGATCTTGCATACGGTGCGGCGCCTTTGGCACCACTGCTGCGTGAGGCGATGGCGTTGGACAGAGTCAGTGGAGAGCTTTACAGTGGAGAGTGGCGTGACATCGGCACGCCGGAACGTTTGGCCGAAGTGAATAAAGATCTCAGAAATCACTAAATGTAGGTAATCAGGCTTTTTATTTATCTCTTGTTTATCACATAGTTTTACAATCTCTCAAAACAAATGTCTTACTAACATGACGTTCATACGGCTTCGATACAATAACTGAAAATTTATCAGGAGTTTTACTACTATGGCGACATTTCCTTTAGAAAAAATCAAGTGTTTACGCAAAGAGCTCTCTTCTCACCCCGTCTATGGGGCTGTTTCCAGCATGGATGATCTGACGCTCTTTATGCAGCATCATGTCTATTCGGTCTGGGACTTTATGTCCCTTCTCAAATACCTGCAGAACGAATTTGCACCGACCGGTTCGCCGTGGCTTCCTCAGGGTGACCCTCAGGTCAGACGTTTTATCAACGATATTGTCCTGGAAGAGGAGTCTGACGAAGGTCTTCCTCTGGCAGACGGCACACCAACGTATGCAAGCCATTTTGAACTCTATATTGCGGCGATGGAAGAGGTGCGCAGCGGTTGCAGCCGTGAGGCCGAGACGTTTGTCGCTAAGGTCGCATCAGGCTCTTTGCAGAACGCACTGAACAACGGGCAGATCCCCGAACCTTCCCGTACCTTTATGCGCACGACCTTTGCGTTCATCGACAGTGACAAGCCCCATGTCGTTGCGGCAGCTTTTGCTTTGGGCAGAGAACATATTATTCCGGAGATGTTCCGTGCTTTGCTTGCGACGATGAACATCACGAAAGAGCAGGCGGAGGTATTCCACTATTATCTTGAACGCCATATTCACCTCGATTCCGACTTCCACGGGCCGATGTCCCTTCGCATGCTCGAACTCCTGTGCGGAGATGATGAAACAAAGATCGTCGAAGCGGAAGAGGCCGCCATCAGCGCGATAGAGGAGAGGATAAGGTTCTGGGACGGTGTATTGAAGGCGATCACGGATTCCCGTAGCTCTTGAGAGGGATGCCGCCGGTTGCGCAACCAACCCTGACCACAATAGAAATGGTGATTTTACACTAATAGTAATCGTGTCCTCAAGAGTGGAGAGATAGGGGTACAGGAGCGGTTGGCTGCGGTGAATAATGTGGATAGAGGCAGATAGAGAATAAGGCTATCCTTTTTCTACAACAGGAGAAGGCTCTTCTTTTGGCCATATTTCCACCAATTAACAACAGTTATCAGGATTACTTAGATATGATAGAGGTAATTTATATAAAGGTACTTACATGAAAATAATTGTTCTTTCCAGCGCGTTGATCGCAATGTTGGCCATGACGGGATGTACGACAAAAGAAGCGCCGGTTGAAGAGCCGGTTGCAAAAGCTGCACCGGTTGCAGCCGCTCCGGCACCTGTAGCTGAAGTTGTTGTTGTAAAAGAGATAGTGGTTGAAGTCGAGAAGCCGACTCTGGCTGAACTTGAAGGTCAGCTGCGAACGGTGAATTTTGCTTTTGACAAATACAAGGTCGATTTTGAGATGGAACCGCGTGTTATCGCCAATAGCAATCTTGTCAATGGTGATGCAGCTGATTATATGATCAAGCTAGAAGGTAACTGTGATACATGGGGAAGTAACGAATACAACTTCGCACTTGGTCTGCGCCGTGCAAATGCAGTCAAATCTGCGATGGTCGCAGAAGGTGTTGATTCGGAACGTATTTCGATGGTCAGTTATGGTGAAAATAACCCGGTATGCAGTGAGGCAACAAAAGAGTGCTGGTCACAGAACCGTCGTGTTGATGTAAAACTTCTTCCGTAAAGAGTGATCGCATTGTTATCTTTTCCCATCGTTATCGATGGGAATCTGTACAACTATTTGATACGTATATTCTCTTACTAAAAAGTACTATAATATAGGAATATCAATGAGAGAAACAGTCATTACTTTTCTACTTCTTCCTCTTCTATTATCTGCATCCGAACCTAAAACATTGACACCGTATGACCTTAATGTCACCCCTCCTATACAAATAGTCAACAGACTAAAAGCACCGATCGCTGAAAACGGGTACTATCAGAACCATTACTATTATGAGACCAATCAGTATGCTGGAGCAATCTTTGTTTTTGGGTTAGGCCATCTCTTCAATTTTAACAGAGTAATTGGTGAATACAAAAGTTACTTTAGACCTGATCCTCCGCGATCAAGCAAATATCAATATGAGTTTGACTATGCAAATGAGATCCAGAAGCAGTAAGTAACTATAGGTACAGTTTCTATCCATCAAGATGGAATATTGCATCGATTCTTCAGCTTATCGGATAACGTGAATATCGTTATTTGGATGATTTGGTTTAGATATGTTCTTATCAGGTTTTTCGTTTTGATCATAATGTACTACATCTTGCGCTTGCGCTATAGTGGCGAACAAGGCAATTATAAATAATGTTTTTTTCATAATATCTTTCTCCTTTCTTGGTTGATTTCAAGAATAATAGTTGAATAAGACAATTTTTGTCTTGATTAATATCAACAAATAGGATAAAAATTGTCTCATTAAAGAAATCATATGAATATAAATCTTAAAAGAGCCTCTTTTTATTGGCGATACCAAGAGATCCTATAGTGTAATGTGTCTGGAATGACTATCTTTATTCTTGTTTTTACTGTGGTTTGGTTAAGCTATAACTTGACAGAACGTTCAGGGAATGTCTGATAGGGTTTTTTAACTATATACGTTTATCAATAGTACTATCGATGACGTTTATAGCCAATAAACGATTGCAGTGTCTATTGTCAAGATCTTTGTTATAGCGGTCATTAAAGATTTTGAGGGCGTGTTTCTGGTCTTTGAATCCAAAGAGATCGAAATAAGTATCCTGGAGCGATACAGTAGCAAAAACAGTGAACGGCTGTAACAAAAATATAAAGGAGTCAAGATGGTAAATATAGAGTTTGATGAGAAAACAGGGATTGTAACACTGATACCAAGCGGTGCGCTGCGTGAAGAGGATTTTGCAAATGTGGCTGAGATGGTCGATCCGTACATAGCGGAACATGGCGAACTTGGCGGCGTGATCATTTACACGAAAACGTTTCCCGGATGGGAAGACTTTTCTGCGCTGGTCACACATATCAGATTTGTAAAAGATCACCATAGACATATTGAAAAAGTAGCCTTGGTCTCAGATATGGTCATACATGACTTTACGGCAAGCATGGTTAACCATTTTGTCAATGCTGAGGTGGCAAGTTTTGACTATGATGCTTTAGAAGATGCCAAAAGCTGGATGAAGAGGTAGGGAATTACGACCTCTCTATGATCGCTTCAATGTCCTGCGCGAGCATGACACCTTCTCCGCGATAGATTATCTCATTTTCTTTTTTGTAGATCACCATTGTCGGTAAGCTGTAGACGTTGTAGTGGCCTGCAAGGTCAGGTGACTTATCAGAACCGACACATTTTCGTTGTTGTCATCCAGCTCTTTGAGTTCAAACTCGAGTGCATGACAGGAGTCACACCACTGTGATCCGAATTTCATGATCACAATTTTCTCTTTGCCAAACTCTTCTGTTAAGAGCAAGGTCACATTACTTTCGTCTACTTCAATAAAAGCCATCTCTAGGCCTCCTTGTTTTTTAATCCGAGTGTAGTCAAACACTGGGTCAATTTCAGAGGATTTTTTACCTCTATCTCGACCAGTTCTTTCATCTCTTCAGAGATCGCTTTGAAGGTCTCATTTTCGAAATGGGCGTTATAATGTTTCTCACTTTTCCAGATCTCAATAATAAAAAAGAGCTCTCTGTCTTCATCGAGCTGGTAGAGCTCATACTTTTGGCATCCTTTTTCCAACAGTGCTGCTTCTACCATAATGTTAAGCAGAGATTTTAAGTCTTTTGATCTTCCGTCTTCGGCTTCGATGATAAGTTGGTTGGCGATGGTCATGCTCTTTTACTCTTTTTAGTCAGTATAGCAAAAATAAAATATGTGGATAATGATATTTATCATAAAAAGTATAATCTCTTTACGACCAAAGACCTGCTAAAATGACATCAACTATAAAGCTCGGAACATAAGGCTTTATCAACCATAGGTTTAACATATATGCAAAAGATCAGAGTTTTTATCAACGGGTTCGGTCGTATCGGACGGAGTGCCTTTCGTGTCATGCTAGAAGATGATACATTTGAGATCGTCGGGGTGAATGATCTCTTCTCCTTTACGCAGTTTCAATACCTTTTACAGTATGACTCTATCTATAAGACTTTACCTCATAAGGTGACACTGCAAGAGGATCTATTGACTGTTGCCAATCAACGGGTCAAACTTTTTTGCGAAGAAGATCCGGCAGACCTTGAACTTGCTTCACTGAACATCGATCTGTTGCTGCAATGCAGCGGGACATTTTTGACAACGCAGTCGAACAGCGTCTATCTTGACAAAGGGGTTAAGAAGGTCATTCTCTCGACCCCGCCGCGAGATGGGATGCCGACCTATATTATGGGGTACAACCAGCACACGTATCAGGGTGAGCGTATCATCTCAAACTCCAGCTGCAGTGCCAATGCTATTGCCCCTGTCATGAAGGTGATCGAGCGCGAATACGGCATCGAAAATGCCGCTGTCAGCATGATACACAGCTATACAGGTGAACAAAACCTTTTGGATGGCAAAAATGGTGATAGTGTTTTACGCAGGTCCCGCTCTGCAACGCTGAACATCCTGCCCTTAGAAAGTACGGCGACTACGACACTCGGATTATTATTCCCGCATCTAAAAGGGCGTCTTTACACCAAAAGTATCCGGGTCCCTGTCCATGCGATGACACTCTATGATTTTACGTTTTATGTTACTAGGCCGACAGATCTCAATACGTTAAATGCTCTTTTGATCCAAGAGGCGCAAGGTCCTCTCTGCACTGTCGTTGATATAGACAACAACTATAGAGTCTCATCCGACTTTATCAAGAACAGCCACAGTACAACGATCGATCTGCAACTCAGCGAGGTACTGGGGCACTGCATCAAAATAACGGCATGGCAGGACAACGAATACGGCTATGCAAGTCAGCTTGTCCAGATGGCCAGACATCTCTTTGCCGAAGAAGAGAGAGCAACCGTATAAACACGTTCTGTTCTCTCTCTTTCGTGCATGATCATCATGACAACTCCTGCAGCCCTCTCTTGCCATAACAGAGTCCAATGAAAACAAAACACTTCGGGCTGCGTTTAGCGTGATTTACAAAGTGTTGTCTTGCTGTCATCCATCGACCTGACAGATACTATATAATGACCGTTTATGTGCAAAGAAAATCATAATGGTTTAACTATTGGGAATAGAGTAGTATGATAAGATTAAGGGCACCTCTATAAACCCTAGTCAGCCTCAGCGATAGATAGAAGTTCACAATCAAGGCGATCTTTTGAAGCCATAGCCGTAGCTAAGGCAAAAAGGATCAACGCGGAGTGTGGGTTTCTCTCTATCGCCCTGCGGGAGGGATACGGAGAGCGCGCTTGCACACAATTTTCTCTTCTCATAGCTACGGCTATGAGGCAAGAAAAGTTCTGCACAAGAGCATCTCTCTTTCTTCCCTCTGAGGTTGGCTAGGGTATTTAGAGGTGCCCTTAAAAGATAATGATTATAAAGAAGATCAGCATTGCCAATGCGATGATCCTTATGTATGACGAGCTGTACAGTTTTACAGAGAACCAGGTCAAGGCGGTTTTAATTCGGTGTATGACCTGGAATCAGTTGGCAATTCGGTTAAGATACAAAAACTTAAAATAGAGATACAGGCGTATAACATTATAATAGTGGGCACCTAGAGAAAACCTCACTCGATTTCGAAACTAAACAGGCAAGGATGTAAGATGGAAGAGATGCAAAAGGTCACTGAGTATAAAAGCAGTGGGTTAAAGTGGAAGATCGGCATTGCCGTATTCGTTCTGCTGCTGGGTGCAGGCACGTATCTTCTCTTTTTCCAGCAAGAGACGAAAGAGGGCTACACCTATATTACCGAGCCACTTAAAAAAGGTGATCTGACGATAAGCGTCTCGGCTACCGGCTATATCGAGCCGGTTGAGAACGTCGAAGTCGGTACGGAAGTCTCCGGCATGATAGAGAAGGTCTATGCCGACTATAATGATCTGGTCAAAAAGGGTCAAATCCTCGCCCAGCTGGACAAGACAAAATATCAAAGCACGCTTAACAAGGCGGAGGCTTCTCTTGCTGGGGCAAAGGCTACTTTAGCCAATATGGAGGCGCAGCTTTACCAGGCCGATGCCACGGTTGCACGCAATAAAACGCTTCGAGAGTCCACGAAAAACAGGCTTCCGTCCCGAAGTGACTGGGACCGAGATTGGGCGAATTATCTTGTGGCTAAAGCGCAGGTCGCCAATGCCAAAGCGCAGGTTGATCAGGCCAGACACGGACTTGTCTCTTCAAAATACGATCTTGAAAGAACAACGATCTACTCGCTGATAGACGGGATTATACTAACCCGAAATATCGATCCGGGCCAGACGGTAGCGGCATCGTTTCAGACGCCGGTCCTTTTTAAGATCGCCAAAGATCTGACCAAGATGGAGCTGCAGGCGAGTATAGACGAAGCCGATATTGCCAAGGTGAAAACCGGACAGACCGCAATGTTCAGTGTGGATGCCTACCCTGAACGCGAGTTCGAAGCCCGCATCAAACTGGTTCGTGTGAACTCCGAGATTGTTGACGGTGTTGTGACCTACAAAGCGGTGATGGAGGTCGACAATCAGGAACTTCTGTTAAAACCCGGTATGACTGCTGATGCCGATATCATCACCGAAACACTCAGTGACACCTTTGTCGTTCCCAGGGCAGCGCTGCTTTATATCCCAATAGAACCGAGAAAAGGGGGAATGTTCGGTTCGGGCGATAAGGAGAAGATCACTATCGATCCGAAACAGCATGTATGGGTCCTTAAGAACGGGGAGCCTAAAAAGAGCTATGTTAAGGTGCTGGGGAACAGCGGTTCAAATACGGCACTCTCTTCTGATGCGCTTAAAGAAGGAGACCCTCTCATCGTTACGCAGGAGAAACGTCAATGATCCGGCTGGAAAAGGTGACGAAGTTCTACGGCAGAGGGGAAGGGGAGACACGTGTCCTCAAAGGGATCGACCTTGAGATAAAGAGCGGGGAATTTGTGGCTATTATGGGCCCCAGCGGCAGCGGAAAGTCAACACTTCTGAACATTCTCGGCGCACTGGATGTCCCCAGCGGCGGGAACTATTACTTCTCAGATACGGATATCCGCGCCCTTACAAAAGAACAGCTTGCGCTGTTCAGGCGCTATATCCTCGGCTTTGTCTTTCAGGGCTTCAATCTTCTGAAAAAGACCTCGGCTCTCGAAAATGTGGAGATGCCGCTGATCTATCTGGGTATGAAGGCTAAAGCGCGAAAGCAGCAGGCCATAGAAGCGCTTACAAGCGTTGGGCTGGAAGATCGCATAGCTTATGAACCCGGACAGCTTTCAGGCGGTCAGCAGCAGCGTGTAGCAATTGCCAGGGCTATGGTGACGCATCCGAAAGTACTGATAGCAGACGAACCGACGGGAAACCTCGACACTAAGCGCGGCCATGAGATCATGCAGCTCATAAAGAACTTTAACGCAGAAGGGATCACGGTCATCATGGTGACACATGAAAAGGATATTGCCGCTTATGCCTCACGCACCATCTATCTGCGTGACGGCATGATCGAAAAGGAGAGCAACCATGCTGTTTAATGCATTTTTGCAGGCCCTGCGCGAGATAAGACGAAACCTTATGCGCTCCCTGCTAACCGCTACAGGTATTGTCATCGGTATCGCTTCGGTCATCGCCATGGTCAATATCGGTAAAGGTGCCAGCGAGTCGATCACCCAGAGTATCAGTCAGCTTGGGAGCAATACCCTCTATATCATACCGGGCCAGGAACGCGGTCCCGGAAGTCAATCCGTCATGGTCAAAGCTTTCAAGATGAAAGATGTCGAGGTACTGAAAGAGTCGATCACTACGTTAAAGGCCATTTCGCCTTCAGAGAGCACCACTATGACGGTACTCTATAAAGATAAGAATCACCAATGCAGCATCAGAGGGATTGACAACGGCTATTTTGACGTGCAGAATTGGGCTTTGAAAGCGGGCAGGAATTTTGAGAACAGCGAGCTAAGAACAGGACAGAACGTCTGCGTCCTTGGGCAAACCGTTATCAAGGAACTTTTCGCCTCCGATGAGTCGCCTATCGGCAAAAAAGTCCGCCTTGAGAACTTCTCGTGCGATGTGGTCGGTGTCCTTGAAGCAAAGGGTGCCAACACCTTCGGTATGGATCAGGATGACCTTGTACTGGTACCGATCAAGATGTTCCAGCGCCGTATCAGCGGAAACGACAACCTGCACCTGATCATGGCTGCCGTCAAGGAGAATATTCCGCTGGAAGAGGCGAAGCTGCAGATCCAGCGGCTGATGCGTGAACGCAGGCACATTAAAACAGGCGAAGAGGATAACTTCTCGGTCCGAAGCATGACGGCACTGCTTGACACGATCACCCAGATTACTTCGATGCTTACCGTGATGCTCGGCGCGGTTGCGGCGATCTCGCTCGTCGTCGGTGGGATCGGTATTATGAATATTATGCTGGTCTCGGTGACCGAACGTACGCGTGAGATCGGCATTCGGATGGCGGTCGGTGCGATGGCACAGGATATCCTTGTGCAGTTTCTGATCGAAGCGGTTGTGTTGTCGGGTATTGGGGGCATCGTGGGTATTATTATGGGGATGGCGATCACGGTAGGCGTTTCTGTCGCAATGGACATCACTCTGGTTATTGATCCGAGCATTACAATGATCGCGCTGCTCTTTTCGATGCTTATCGGGATTGTCTTCGGTATCATCCCGGCACGAAAAGCAGCCAACATGAACCCTATCGATGCGTTGAGGTACGAGTAGGCTTTGGGCAGATAGCAGGTTACACTATTGCAGTGGCCGCTTTTAACGGTTCCAGCGTCTTATCTTATGCCCTTTGATCGCATAGTAGAATATAAAAAGATAACAAGGTATGGTGATAGCGTAGGCAAACTGCATATTACCGCCAAGATCTGCCATCTGCCCAAAGATCAGCGGCAAGATGGCACCACCGGCGATACTCATTATAAGCAAGGCGCTCCCTTGTGCGGTCAACTTTCCCAACCCATTTAGTGCAAGCGGCCAGATAGAGGGCCATACGAGTGCGTGAGAGAGTCCCAGGATAGCGACGAGGGCCACAGGGTCAGGAATGGTCGCGATGCCGCTCCAGCCCCATAGTACGGTAGAAATAGCACTGCTTTGGTCCGAGCTGAAGAGCAGGGCTGTAATAGTCGCAAAACCGCCGATTGCTGAAAAGGTCAATGCGTTTTGCTGAGAGAGGTATTTGGGGATTCCAAAAACACCGATAAGATAACCTAAAACCATAAAGACCATGGTGTAGGAAGTCAGCGCTGTATAGTTATCTACACCCAGTCTTTGGCCAAACAGACCGATAGTATCTCCTGCAACGACTTCGACTCCGACATAGAGAAAGAGGGCGACGGCACCAAGTACGATTTGCGGGTAGTGAAAGATACTGGTTCTCTCCTCGTTCTGCTCGGCATCACTGAACTCGATCTCAGGCAGTGAAGAGAAGAGTACTAAAAAGATAAGCCCGATTAAAATGAGTGCCATGACGATGTAAGGCATGATGAGCTTGGAAGCCAAGATCTCGATCTCACCGCTTGTCAGTACCTCTTTGGAAAAGGAAGAGAGGTCACTGAAGATAAGCGCCGTAAAGACAAGCGGTGCGATGATGCCGGCGCCTTTGTTGATAACACCCATTATACTGCTACGCATAGCAGCACTCTCGGTCGGACCGATAAGAACGATGTAGGGGTTAGAGGCTGTCTGTAAAATAGTGAGTCCGCTTCCCAGCGTAAAGAGAGCAACTAAAAAGAGAAGAAAGTTGGCACTGAAGGCCGCAGGGATAAAGAGGAGCGCGCCTGCTGCCATGATACCAAGCCCTATCGCCATGCCCTTCTTGTAGCCTGTTTTGGTAAGGATAAAAGACATCGGGTAGGCCATAGTGGTGTAGGCGATATAGAAGGCAAAGGTGACAAAGAGGGCCTGCACGTCATTGAGGTCGCAGATGAGTTTTAAAAACGGGATCAGTGAACCGTTAAGCCAGGTGACAAAACCGAAGATAAAAAAGAGGATGCCGATGATCATCATAGGGACTAAAGATGAGGGTTTGGTCTGCATGGGTTTTCTCACTTCATAGTGGATTTAAGGTAGTGCGCTACGGCATCTTCATCGTTGCTGTGGGGCAAGATGATCTTGGCAACCGCTTTGGTCTCAGCCAGTGCATTTGCGACGGCAGCGGACATTCCGGCAAGTTTAAACATCTCAATATCATTGATACTGTCGCCAAAAACAGTGACATGCTCAAGCGGACGACCGAGATATTCACACACCTTTCTCAGAGCATGGGCTTTGTCACCAAGAGGATGTACGATGGTCAGGAAGTAGTCGCCGGTATAGTTCTCCGGTGATAGTTTAAAGTGAAAGGTATCGCCATAGATGGATTGAAGATGAGATGTCAAGGCAACAAGACGCTCTTTTGTCGCCATGTAGACGACCTTGAAGGTCTGCTCTTTTGCGACGATATGTTCAAACTCCAAAAGTCTGGCATCGTCCCGGTAGTTGAGGAGAACTTTCTCCTGTGTAGGTGTCTTCGTCAGCGGAAAGTCAAAACTCTCATCGAGGGCATCATTTTTCAGACCGATAACAAAAGGGTGAATGTTGTCAAATCTTATCGCTTCGGCGATGAGGTCGTTGGCTGCAGCCGTGTCCAGAAACTTGGTGTCGATGATCTTTTTGTCTGGTGTCGCGATCAGCGTGCCGTCAAGCAAGATCATCGGGGCATTGAAGGTCATCCCAGGCAGCAGTTTCATAGCGGAGTAGAAACTTCTCGCTGTAGCGATAGAGAGTGTTGCTTCTTTAGCTTTGGTGTTCCAAATCTCTTTGGCAAAATTACTGACACTGAGGTCACTGCGTAAAAAGGTGTGATCCAGGTCGGTGATATAGATTTTATTCACTTATACCGACTTATTGGGCTGCATTGATAGCAAGCTGCGCCATCTTCATAAGATAGGCGAAGGTCTCTTCTTTGGCATCGATAGATTTTTGAAGTTCAGTGATGAAATACTCTTTGGTACGATCATCGGCCATGTTGAAGGTGTAAAGTACCCACTCTGCATTAAGATGAAGTGTCTCACCATTATTATCTATCTCAAAGGTGCGATAGAGATTGATGTCGCTTTGGGCAAGCAGTACCAGGACATCGCTGTAAAAGTTATTGATCTCATGGCTGATAAGCTTGTGAAGTTCATCTTTGGGGATGTTGACATCACACTCTTCCATACCCATAAGTCCAACAACAAGGGCTTCACCGATGATGAGCTGCTCTCCGAGGAAGTACGCCTTTTTTTGTTGCGAAAGTGCATTGGCATCACTGTAAACAGTATGTTGGTTTAGGGATGTAAGTTCATCGATCAAGATGGAGTTGAAAAAACTGTAGATTGTGTTGGCTTTCATCTCAATGTCGATCGCTTCGATCTGTTCTGTCTCGGGGTTGATGGATAATGCTTTCAAATGGTGTCGTCCTCATTTATGTTGTGTTGAATGATAGCACAGGCTTGATACTTGTGTCATTAAAAGATGTTTGGCAGACTTCTTTCTTTTCTTACGCTCAACGCTGTAGATGGCACGGGTAACGCCTCTTCTGCCGCGGTGATGCTTGCGCATAACACCTTGCCGCGTCGACCTAAAAAAGGCAAGAAGTTGCCTTCTTCTTAACGCTCTTTGGCAGTTAAAACTTCGTTTTAATCCCTGTTCGGGTTGTTTGAATGTAGTTCTTATTTGTGTCACAATAGCAATTAGAGCGTCAAGAAAGATAAAAGATACTCAACATATCACTGCGTCCTGGTACAGCCAGAACCTACGGAAGCATCTCGAAAGTCAGAGTCTGTGATGGTTCAAGCTGTGACTGTGACCGCCATCGTACTCTCTTTTTTTCCTCAAGGTTTTTTCTCTGTACGAGCAGAGAATGAAATGCATGGGAGCAGCTTAGCTGTGAGTCGTGAAAAAGTTGAATACTATCGATATGAAGTAATAGAAGAAGTTTATATGCCTATAGAGTCAAAGAGAGATTATTGAAGTTGATACTTTGTTGACTACACTCTTACTTTTTTTCACCGCAAAAAAAGTAAGCAAAAAACCTCTCGTGGACGGCTTCAGGGTCGACAAGCTGTCGACTACCATCCTTACAGTCGTTCTCTCACTAAAAACGACAAACTCACCTACGGCTCAAACAGAGCCGTTTTCTTACCGTTCATCTCTCCTCCCAGTCTACCTTGCAGATGCCACGAAAAAAGCCAAGCGGTAACGCATCTATTAAAGTTAAAGCTAGCGCTTTAATCCCTGTCGATACTGTTTGATGATAGCTATTGTTTGTGTCGCAGCAGAAAATCGCATCTCTATTTCAATCAGTTACAAAAGCACAGAGAATGATACACCGCTACGTCCGGAGATGATTTTTGCATGCGTGCAAAATTGTACGAAGATAGAAAGCGACAACTTTATAGCAGTGAATAATG
>JAQIBF010000112.1 GCA_027859195.1 Helicobacteraceae bacterium | reverse complement strand
ACAAATGCACAAAAAGTATATGATTTAGATGAAGATGTTTGTGCGTTATTAGAATTGTTCAATTGCTACAAAATAGAAACAGTGTATGAAGCTAATGTTGTTAATGAAGATGGTGAATGGGAAACGATGCGCTTTGATAGTGAGGACGATTATAAAAAATATATCAGTCCTTATTGTGGTGAGGAAGAAGTAGAACGTATGGTTGAGAATTTTTTAAGAAAAAGAGATAAAAAAATTCACTATGATCCACTATGCACAATAGGCTTTTGAACTGCTTCTGCAATAATTTTGTGTACAATACAAAATAATATAATCAAAAATAGCTTTAAGTTTCAAAAATCTAGGGGACGTCTTAGTGTACGTTTTTATTTTTAATAGCTTGTAAGTGCCGTAAACAAAAGGGATTTAGCATGCAGATACGAGTCTATTATGAAGATACCGATCTGGGAGGGGTGGTGTACCACTCCAACTATCTGAACTTTTGCGAGCGTGCGCGCAGTGAGCTCTTTTTTTCCAAGGGGAAGTCACCGGTACTTGAGAGTGGCCATTTTGTGGCGAAGTCTCTTGAGGCCAATTACATAAAGTCGGCATTATTTGCTGATATTCTGGAGGTCAAAACAGAGTTGACCTCTTTAAAGTTCGCCTCGTTTACCCTGCGTCAGAGTATCTATCGAGGCGAAGAGAAGATCTTTGAGATGAAGATCAAGTTGGCGTATTTGACACATGCGGGTGAAATAGGGCGCTTTGATGATGAGACAAGAGCGATGTTGAAAGAGTTACTCTCTTAGTCACTCGCTTAACTAAGGCAATTCCCCGTTTTTAACCACAGTAAAATGCGAACCCGACGGCTGCACAATAGAAACTGGGTAGACAACCTGATTATCAACTACGGGAAGGTCATAAATACGTTCTTCTCCCGTGATCTGGTGATAGAAGAGGTCGGCACCTATGGTAGAAGCATAATTGATCCAATCATAGACGATGTCGTTACTTAAGAGTGCATTGGCCTGGATCAGGGTGTCATCGTGCATACTGATAGAGTTTGCGATGTAGAGGTTATTACGATCTCTTTTCTGTGTCATTGAGAGCAGTAACGGATCATAGTTGATCTGTGTTGAAAGCGCATTGGTGACCTCTGCATTATAAATAGTGAGTTGTGATAGGATCATAGTACTTTTGATCAGCGGTGTGTTGAGAAAAAGGGTGCCATATTGGATCTTCTCATTATTATTAAAATACGGTTTTAGACTGCTGCTTCTTTTATCGACCCCATAGGCGATAACGTGCTTCTCTTTAGGCTCACGGCTCGGATCATAAGGTGTTTTATCTTCTAACGCGCTCTTCTGACGGCTAGTAGTATGAAATGGCTTGCCATTTTCTAGGTAATCTTTTTTTGTTAGTTCCAGTAACTTTTCACCTTGAACAGATTTGTCATACATGATCACCAGCGGCGAACTGGCGAAAGGTGTTAACTTCTCTATCTGAGCTCTGTAGTCGATTGCGCCGAAGTAGATGTTTTCTGGGGCGCTGGCTAGATCGTTTTTATGAATGGTCGGAAAGTAGATGGCAAGCGTCTCCTCGGTTTCAACAATCACTCTTGCACCCTGCGGTGTTACAGGCGCGATGACATACTGGAACCCTTGCTCTTTTATTTCGTCTAAGACGCGTTCGATCTCTTCCTGGCTCTCATCGTCGATCTGAAAAGTCTTGAACATAAAAGGGCGTTCACGTGTCACAAAATAGGCAAATACAGCTGTTGATGTTGTGTGTGCATAGCGGCCGATAAGTTTATCGGGCAAGATCATAGCAATTTTGACCTCTTGTTCTGACACTGAGGGGGTCATGAACGTGCCTTTTGGTGCACAACCGACTATAAACAGTGCAGTAAACAGGACAAAGAGAAAGGAAAACAGTTTCATTAATAGGTACCTTGATGTAAACAGAAAGTCATTAGAACTAAATATTTTTAGGATGTAATGTGAAATTGTAGCATAAGTGTTGAAATGGAAAAGCCTCTAAAAGAAGACGCGAGGTTCACGATAAGGCAGTAAACTTTAAAGCGGCTCAGCTGAAAGAGTCTTTATCGTTCCATTTTCATCAAGAACTGGCAGCTCCCCTTTCTCAACGACTTCAAATCGTGTACCGGAAGGTTTGACAATAGAGATAGGATAAAGGACCTGGTTGTTAACCATCGGAAGCTGATAGGTACGTTCCGTATTGGTTATGGTGTGATAAAAATAGTCTGCGCCGATCGTTGAAGCATAGTTGATCCAGTCATAAACAATGTCATTACTCAAAAGTGAATTAGCTTCGACAAGGGTGTTATTGCTAATGTTGATAGAATTGGCAATATGCATATTGTCGCGATCTCTCCGTTGTGTCATTGATAGGATCAACGGGTCGTAGTTGATCTGGGTAGAGAGTATATTGGTCATGTTTGTGTCATAAGTGGTAAGTTGCGAGACGATCATCGTACTTTTGATAACGGGGGTGTTTAGAAAAAATGTTCCAAATTGAATCTTCCTGTTATTTTCAAAGTGCCATTGGAGGTTTGTTGTCTTTCGATCTATCCCGTAGGCAATGACCCTTTTTTTTGTTGGTTCCATATTTGGATCGTACTCTGCTTCGCGCTCTTCAAATGCCGCTTTGCGACCTGTCTCTTGAAAAGGGAGCTCATTCGTCAAATAGTTCTCTTTCGTCTGCGTATAAAGTTTTTGTCCTTTAGGAGATTTGTCATACAGCACGACTAGGGGTGAACTGGCACGAGGAATGAGTTTCTCGATCTGTGCCTTGTAGTCGATGGCACCAAAATAGATGTTTGAAGCAGTTGTGTTTAGATCGTTTTTATTGATAGTCGGAAAATAGACATTAAGCTGCTCTTCGCTCTCCACAATGATCCTGGCACCTTTTGGTGTCAGCGGTGCAATGACATAATTGAACCCCTCTTCTTTGATCTCCTTTAAAATACGTGCCATCTCTTCCGGACTCTCATCGTTGATCTGAAAGTTCTTCAGGACAAAAGGGTGATTGCGTGTCAACAGGTAGGCAAAGACAGCATTTGATGTCGAGTAGGCATAACGGCCAATGAGCTTATAGGGCAGGATCATCGCAATGTTAAGCTCTTCTTGAACCATGTTGGCCGAACCGATGTTAAAAAGTCCGACATAGATCATACGTACGTTGTCAAGTTCTATGGACCTTAGTTTGGAGTCGGCAATAGCAAGAAAGGTAAAGATCTGACCATCGTCGAGGTAGGCTTGCAGACAATCCTCATCGCAATTTTTATCAATATCGATGAGCTGCATATAGGTGGTAGGCAAGGGGATCGTGGAGACCTGCGAACTCTCTGCAATCAGAATAAATGGGACAAGAAGCAATAAGAAGTGTTTTATCATAGGCAACTCTTTACAGTTTTAAGATCGGTTAGTGTTTCATTTTTGAATGACGGGTTACGCAACAAAAATTGCGGATGAAAGATCGGTACGATGACGTAATCACCAAAA
>JAQIBF010000101.1 GCA_027859195.1 Helicobacteraceae bacterium | reverse complement strand
CTTTTACTCGTTACTCTTCCTTTTCTTATCCACAACTTATTTATTAGTTTTTATTAAAGAAAAGAGCAAGATCAAGAGCCTTTCGTCATCGAATTACGCGAATAGCACGAATTTTAGAGCGAAGATCAAGAGCGTTCTGTCCACGAATGGCTCTAATTTACACGAATTTTAGAGCGAAGAGCGAAGAGCTTTTATCAACAGATTACGCAGATTATTTATTAGTCTTTATAGCAGCGATGTTAAATTAAACTCGCGCTTTGCTCTTCATCCTACTAATCCTATAAATCCGTGGGCAAGGCTCTTTGCTCTTGCTCTTAATTAGTGTCATTCGTGAAATTCGTGGATAAGAAGTGTTCTTTCTTTCTCTTCATCCCACTAATCTCATAAATCTGTGGGAAACTCTACTCTTTGCTCTTGCTCTATTCGCGGAGATTCGCGTAATTCGATGACGTACTCTGCTCTTCGCTCTTGAATTAGTGTCATTCGTGGAATTAGTGGACAGATGCTCTTCTCTCTTTATCCTGTTAATCCAGAAGATGAACGCGGAAGTTGCGGCCCTTCATCTTGCCGTCACGGATAAGGTTAAACGCCTTCTTGGCTTTTGCACGATCTACCGCCACATACGAACGCATCGCCGTCAGATTGATGTTGCCTATCTCATCTCCATTGATCGTGTTGTCAGAGGTGATAGCACCAACGATATCACCCGCTCGCAGTTTGTCTTTCTTGCCCCCGTCTATGCGCAAGGTGACATATTTTGCTCTATAGAGATCATTATGTTTCAGGGAGTCAACATTGCCATAATTAACACTCTCTCCGATCTCCTCTTCGATCTCCGGGATCTTCCTCTCGTCACGAGGCGTGTATAGGGTGTCGGCTATACCGCTTTTACCCGCACGCCCGGTTCGGCCGATACGGTGGACATAGACCTCACTCTGGTTGGGTATCTCATAGTTGACGACCAGGTCAAGATCTTTAATATCAAGACCGCGTGCTGCAACATCTGTCGCAACCAGAACAGAGACACTTCCGTTGCTGAAAAGTGTCAACATCTCGGTGCGCTCTTTCTGGTCAAGATCGCCATGCAGCGCCACCGCGTGCAGACCGGCACTGTAGAGGTACTCGGCCACCTCATCACAGGTGATTTTCATGTTACAGAAGATGATCGCCGAAGTCGCCTGATGGTGCAAGAGGAGGTTCAGAAGCACAGCATCTTTTTGAGACTCGCTTGTCTTGTAGAAGGTCTGCACGATATCCGGCTTCTCTTCATGCTCTTCAACACTGACACTCTTGGGATTTTTCATAATAGTGCGGCTTAAAAAGTTGATCTCTTCTGGATAGGTTGCTGAGAAGAGAAGGGTTTGACGTTCGCTTGGCATGTGCGAGATGATCTGTTTGATGTCATCTAAAAAGCCCATGTCCAACATACGGTCTGCTTCATCGAGGATCAGCGTGTGGACATTGGAGAGGTCCAGTGTGTTTTTACCGATATGGTCCTGAATACGACCCGGTGTTCCCACAACGATGTGGGCACCGTGTTCAAGAGAGATGCGCTGCGGCGTCAAGGGCATACCGCCGCACAGTGTCAAGATCTTGATGTTATGTTTAAAGCGGGCAAGTCTGCGCAACTCTTCCGCCACCTGGTCAGCCAGTTCACGGGTAGGACACATGATAAGACCCTGGACTTTCCACTTCTTGACATCGAGTTTATGCAGCATGCTCAGACCGAAGGCCGCCGTCTTTCCGCTCCCTGTCTTGGCTTTGGCAATAATGTCTTCGCCTGCTAGACTCAGAGGGAGACTCTGCTCTTGGATGGCGGTCATTTCGGTATAACCCATGGCGTCCAGGTTGTCGATCATTGCTTTTTCTAAAGGGAGGTTGGAAAATAGTTTACTGCTCATAAATGCTTCTTTGTTCAATCTCTGATTCGAGATCTTATAGTATAGGTATGACATTATACTATCTATCTTGAAGAATCAAAATGGGGTATAAAGAGCACGAGCTTCTGCCCACGGATTCAGGGGATTAGCAGGATGAAAAGCGAAGAGCAGTCTGCCCACTAATTACACTAAGTAAGAGCAAGAGCGAGGTAATCATCGAATTTCGCCAATGTACGCGAATGAAGAGCGAAGAGCAAGAGCCTAAGTCAGCAGATTTATCCGATTAAGCCGATTCAAGAGCGAAGAGCCTTGCCCACAGATTAATGGGAATAGTAGGATGGATTGCCAAGGCAATGAGAAAGAGTTTTAGTCCACGAATGACACGTATGGCACTAATTTAAGAGCAAGAGCTTCTGCCCACAGATTAATGGGATTAGTAGGATGAAGAGCAAAGAGCGAGTTTTGTTCTGCACTATTGCTTAAAAGACTAATAAAAAATTCGTGGATAAGGACTATGTCCAATGCTTGGGAGTAACTTAGTTACGAGTCGTGAATTCGCGTAATTCGCACCCGGAGGGGCAGACCCTGGACAGAAAGCTCTGGCTCTTTTCTTTTTAAAAAATAATCTCACTAATCCCAATAATCCGTACCCGGAGGGGCAGACCCTGGGCAAGGCTCTTTGCTCTTCAATTCGTGGAAATTAGTGAAATTAGTGGACAGAAAGCTCTTGCTCTTTGCATTTAAAATAATCTGTTAAATCTGCTTAATCTGTTGATAAGAACGCTCTTGCTCTTAACTTTCACTCTTAACCAATTCGTGAAAATTCGCGTCATTCGATAATGAAAGCTCTTGCTCTTTGCATTGAAAACAATCTGTTGAATAGGTTGCTTTTGTACTGTAAACCCGTCATAATCACAGAGGGCACCTCTAAAAACCCTAGTCCACCTCAGCGATAGAGAGAAGTTCACAATCAAGGCGATCTTTTGAAGTCCTAGCCATAGCTAAGACGAAAATGATCAACGCGGAGTGTGGGCTTCTCTCTATCGCCCTGCGGGAGGGATAAAGAGAGCGCGCTTGCACACAATTTTCTATTCTCATAGCTATGGCTATGCGGCAAGAAAAGTTCTGCACAA
>JAQIBF010000127.1 GCA_027859195.1 Helicobacteraceae bacterium | reverse complement strand
AAAGCAGTCGGTAGCCACCGACCGCGAAGCCGTCACGAGCGGTTTTCACGATACGGAATTTCACGATTCATCATTTAGTAATTCGCTGTATTGCGCTGTTGGCTCTTAAGTTCCGTTTTTTACGGCACTTTAGTGCTGTGTCGTTTCATTTTTGTCGAGTCAAAAAGGAAAGAGAAGTCGAGGAAGTTACAACTTTAACAAAATGTCAAAGACTCAACAGAACAATTATTGAACTATTAATCCTCATACTCGTCATCGTCATCATCCGGATCATCAAACCGAAGCGGAACAAACTTCTTTTTGTCTGTTTTAATCTCATGAACATTCTCAACATCTCTATTGGCAAGGTTTTCAAGAAGAACCGTGGCATAGGCCCCTTTAGGCAGAGCAAAAGAGAGTTCATAGATGCTCTCTTTTTTGATGTACTTTGACTTTATCTCTTTAGGATAGATCCAGGCAACACGGCGTTCTCCAGCCATAGCGACTTCGTCATCATCATGACGGGCTTCTATGGCACCTGCAGCGTCGCGCGAGCGCCACGCCTTGCCGCCGACCAAGAGTCCAGTCGGTTGAAGCTTACGCTCTTTATACGGCTTTTTAACAGAGGCAATATCGCTGACGTTGACCAATTTATTGTTCATAACATCCAGCATCACATCGCCTGGTATTACTTTAAAAATCGATGATTGTGCTTGAAGGTGAATGACCTCTTCTTTAGTAAGGCCCCACTTCTTCATAAATCCAGCCAGATCCATATAATCCAGCTCCTGGGAGAGCTTAACACGTTCAGCAAGCCAATCATTAAAGAGGTAGGATTGATACGCATTACTCATCAACTTGTTCAGACGGCGATCTTTGAACACTTTGCTTCCGTGTGCAGCCTCTTTAGCTTTCTCAAAATGGTTTTCATCTTGTCCAAAACGCTGATAACCGAAATAGTTCGGTATTCCCTGACGGACGATCTCTTTTAGATCCTTGTCAAGTTTTTCTGCAGCATCAGGTGTCACATCTCGAAGACGAATCTTAAAACGGTTGCCTTTAAGGTCTCCGATGTTCAGTTTCTCTTTTTGAAGAGATGAACCCAGGATCTTTATCTGCGGATGTTTAAACTTGGAAAAAAACTTTTCATACGATGCAGGCATTGAGATGTACTGCGTTGTTGTTGCATATTTATCTTTTAATCCGGCATACGAAATATTATGAAAGTTCGTCTGCTCTTCCAAAACCGCGATCAGTTCCAGTGTCGACATGTCTACTTTTCTAATATGAAAATGGACATAGTTTCCATGTTTACCTCCTTCATAAAGAGGGATCTCATCGACGATAAAATCATCACGCGTCGGTTTAAAACTAAAGGTTACGGGGTTATGGTCTTGTATATATTTTCGTTTCATAAACGTATTATATCTTTATTTTCGGCACACCGTCCGCGAGGACAGGATAGTACAAAACATCCCTTCTCTCTCCGATTATTTTATTGGCCTATCGTGATGAATCCATGAGAAGCAATGTTTGATGACATAGCACTAATTTTAGAAGGAAAACTAATAGCTATGATCTTTTTCAGTCCTATAAATGAAGCGTTTAGGTCATGAAGCCAATACGTATGAGCAGCGTAATAGTTTCCCCGCGGTAAAACTATTACGCACGGCAAACGTTAGCTTATATCACCCTCTAATCAGACTCTCGACCCACATACTGAGTTGATCTTTTCTCAGATATTCGGCGTCGTTTACAACCTAAATATGCAGTATAATGATTAAAAGCTATCTCTATTTTAGGTATTGAAGGAGTCGTTGTGGAAAATTATTTTGATAAAGAGTTTGAATTAAGATTTTTTGAAATGAATAGGTTGGGTGAAGCTTCGCCTATTACCATATTGACCTTGCTTCAAGAAACCGCTGCCGAGCATTGCGACTATGCGGGACACGACTTGCTTTCGTTAATGTCTGAGAATCTCGGCTGGGTATTGCTCTCTGGCGCAATGCAAATGGAGCGTTACCCTCATTAT
>JAQIBF010000028.1 GCA_027859195.1 Helicobacteraceae bacterium | reverse complement strand
ATATATATCATTGCGATGTTTTTAAGTGGGATCTTGCAGCTCAGTTTTTTTAATCTTGACTGGGAGTATTTTAGAATGGTCCAGGCGGTACATATACTAAGTTCTGCTTTTGTAGCTGTTGTATTGCTTATACCCTATGTCAATAAACATACTTACGAGTATTTGATCGTAAAAAAAGTAAAGAGCACAAGTGGTGTCCTGCTGGGAGTTGCTCTTTTTTTGATTATATTAAGTGGTTTCTACCTCTTCTTAATTGGAAATACCGGTTCAGACAAACTCGGGATACTCTCTTATTACATTCACCTTTTCGGCTCGTTTGTTTTACTTGTTTTGCTTTTCCTGCACATCAGAAAAAAAGTGAACATCTCAAAAGCGTCCTTAACAGCAGCAATCTTGATGTTTAGCGTGATCTACCCGGGTAACGCCTATAGTGATACAGCTGAAAAGTTGACATTGATCGAGATCGAGAAAGATCTTGAGCGGTACCATAATAAGGATTGGACCTCTTCGGCTAAGTGTAAATCGTGTCATGAAGATATTTTCAATCAATGGGCAGATTCAAACCATAGACACTTAGTCGGTACAAACCCCTATTATATGGTTATGGAGAACTTGGCTTCTGAAGATATGGGCGAAGGGTTTATAACGTGGTGTATGGGGTGTCACAATCCAAGTTCCGTTACGACGATGCAGACAAATAGAACACACGAAATGGATGGAAAAAACATGCCGAACACTCTTTTTGAGAGTGGCGGAGAGTCCTTAGTCGATGGATTGAAAAATCATGGCAACGCAAGACTTGAACAGGGTGTCTCTTGTATAACATGCCACAGGATTACTAAAGTTGCGTCAAAGGGAAATGCTTCTTATACACTTGATCTGACCAATAGAAGAAAATATGTTTTTGAAGAGAGTAACACAGAGGTAGAGCGCTGGCTTAGTGAAAAGTTTATAAATGCAAATCCTAAAGCACATAAGGAGAGCTACTCAAAAGAGATTTACAAAGAGAGTGCCTACTGCGCATCATGCCATGATGAATTTTTACCGGATTCAAAAAGAGCAGTTGTCTCTACCTTTAAAGAGTGGGAAAAGTCACCCTATAACAATCCCGAGGACAAAAAAAAGCACAAGACCTGTATAGACTGTCATATGAGCAATATGAAAGATGGCAAGGTCTCACCACTTAAAGGGACATCAACGACTGGCGGGGTAGTCAAAGATGATGTTAAAGTACACTATTTTGCCGGGGCAAATCACTTTTTGTCCGGTTTGCGAAATAAAACAAATGAAGATCAGACCATACAGTTGCTCCAAACTTCGGCAGAGCTTGATGTTGACATTAAAGATGGAAAGATCATTGTAGGTGTCAAAAATGTTGGTGCCGGGCATCATCTTCCTACCGGAGCTTCTGATTTTAGAGAGCTTTGGCTCGAGGTGACTTTAAAAGATGCCGATTCAAATACCGTGTTCAGCAGTGGGAGACTTCAAGACGATGGAAATGTGGGTAGCGATGCAAGAATGTTTATGAAAGTCTTTGGTGATGAAAATGGCAAACCGGTCGGATTGCTGTTTTGGCGATACAAAATATTGTTAAGCGATACAAGGATCCCGGCCAAAGAGCGAAGAGAAGAGCTGTTTTCACTGCCAAATGCCGAAAATCTGAAGTACCCCCTAACGCTGGATGTGAAGTTGAATTTCAGGATATACCCGCAATGGATAACAGATATAGTAAGAAGAGCGTACCCGCAACTACCGGATCCACCTGTTGTTGTACTCGAAGAGAGCCAAAAAGAGTTTAAATAGAGAGTCTCTGTTGTCTTTACGTATTGCTGAGGCAGCAAAGAGTATTATAGAAGATGAAATATCATAGCCACATCGATGAGATGTTTTAAGAGACCGTTGGTCTTCAGTAATATGAATGAAAAGGGAGCGCATCCTCAATGAGAGACAAATCGACTGCATGGAAGCCTTTATGAAAACACTCAGCGATGCTCTGGTCGATCACAGGTTGGAGGGATGAGGGTTTTTCTCCTGGTGACTCTTTTTTTGACTGCCTTTGTGCATGCAGACCATGTACGATGGCAAAGTGCGTACGATAAAGCGCATCAGGAGGCGGTGAAGGCGAAAAAGAAGCTTATGGTACTGCTGATAGAAGATGAGTGCGCTGAGTGTCTTAAAATGCTGAGTACGACATTCATAGACCAGCCGTACATTGCCTACATAAATCAGCAGTTTGTAGCAGTGATTGTAAGAAAAGGGCAAAAAGAGAGCTACCCCATAGAGATGCTTTATACGATGGAGTACCCTGCCGTTTTCTTTTTAGATCAGAATGAACTCTTTGTCAGGGAGACTGTTGTCGGCTATATGCGCCCGGACGCTTTTAAAAAGCATCTGGACCTTAAGTAGGTTAGTGCGTGTTTCGTATTTGAAGCTCTTCATGAATGGCCTTTAGCAGGCCGTCAACATCCATCTCGCCTCTCTCTTGCATAATGATGATCTTGTCATCAGTAAATGAGACCGTCGCGCTGGCACTCTCATCGTCATCGATTTTTTCGGCAATGATGGCATTGGATTTGAACTCTGTCATCTTCAATCCGTTTGCTTCACCGGCTTTCATAATGGCTTCATAGATCAGTGTGCCGCTCGGATGACCTTCGAGTCTCATCTCATAGCCGCCGCTTTGTGTATGTTGATTGGAGATGGTCGTCTTATTTGCACAGCCGGCCAATAACAGCATAGAAACAGCCGAAGCGAGTGGTATTGTTATAAATTTCTTCATGGTTTTCCTTTTTCTTGATATGCGTCAAAACTATCAAATCGTTCAATGATATAATAAAACAAATAGAATGAATTTGACATACCTCAATAAAAAGAGCAATGATGACACAACATGATCTTGTTATGATCCTGGTCTATACCTTTCCCATGTTCCTCTTCGCTATTGCACCTGCACTGAAGCTGGGGGATTATCTTGAGAGAAAATACGCTATTTCGGAGACACAGAAACGTTTTGTAATGGTCAGCGGTACGATTTCCGTCTCTTTGACACTGGCAATCTTCCTGCAATTCGGACATATCTACTAGGAGTACAATGATGCGGTTTATTTTTATATTACACGCAGCACTTATATTAGTATTGGCAGCGCCTTTAGACGAGGGCCTCTCTGCGTTTAAAGCAGCTGAATATGATAAAGCATTCACACTCTATGCGAAAGAGGCAGCGAAAGAGGATACTAAAGCACAACGGGCGCTAAGCTATCTCTACTTTAACGGTTTAGGCACGCCTGAAAATCAAGAACGGGGCTTTTACTGGCTCAATAAAGCGGCCTATAACCTTGATACTACTGCACAATACGACTTGGGTATGATGTACTTGACTGGTCAGAATATGGATCAAAATTTCAGCCGTGCACGCTTTTGGCTGGAACGTGCGGCTGACCTTGAGCATCCTCAAGCACTGTATAACCTGGCCTTGATGTACTATCGCGGTGACGGCATCGATCAAAATGTTTCAAAAGCGGCGCTCTATCTTGGGAAGGCTGCGACAAGCGGGGATGCCAGTTCTGAAAAGATCGTTGGACGTATCTATATGCAGCTTATACAGTTTGACAAAGCGATACCGTGGCTTAAACGCAATGCAGAGGAGGGCGATATCGAGGCAGCCTATTTTCTCGGTGAGATCTACTGTTCGCAAAACAACTATAGTGAGGCCCTTCCTTGGCTGGAACAGGCTATTGATGGCGGCTTTAAAAAAGCAGAAGAGCTAAAGTCTACCTGTAGAGATGAGCTGTGAAAAGTAAATTTTTGAGGGTCTCTGAGATCTCCTTCAAGAGAAATTTTCAGTAAAAGGTGTACCGCTTGGAGCGTTTGACTATTTTTGAAACCACTCCAGTTGTTCACGCAGTTCAACCACTTTGCCGACAATAATAAGTGCGGGGGTGGGAACCCCCTCTGCTCTTTCAACAATATTTTCCAAGGTACCGACGACAACAGTCTGATCAGGGGTCGTCCCCTTTGAAATCACGGCACACGGATAGTCTGCCGGTTTACCGATCTCGATCAGTTTTTGAGAGATCTGCGGCAGGTTATGCAGGCCCATCAAAAAGATAATAGTGTCGTCAGTTTTAAAGTTCTCCCATGGGATCTGGGATGTCTTTTTGTTGGGAGATTCATGACCGGTAACAACGCGAAACGAAACGGCAACGCCACGGTGCGTGACAGGGATACCTGCATAGGCGGGTACACTGATGGCTGAGGTAATACCGGGAATGATTTCAAACCCTACGTTACGTTCAAAAAGGTAAGCTGCCTCTTCACCGCCGCGTCCAAAGACAAAAGGGTCTCCGCCTTTGAGGCGGACAACGGTCTCATACTTTAGCGAGTTTTGATAGATCGTCTCGTTGATGTCATCTTGAGGCATGATGTGTCTACCATCCTCTTTACCGACATAGACAAACTCACAGCCGCTTTTTGCCTCTTTGAGAATATCGGGATTTGCTAAACGGTCATAGATGATGACGTCAGCTTCTTTGACAACACGAAATGCTTTCATCGTTAAGAGTTCCATGTCCCCGGGACCGGCACCTGTTAGATAGACTTTGCTCATGCATCTTCCTTGTTTTTACTTCTCTATTTTACTGGAAAGTGGGGGTGACACTTCTTGACCTATGTCTATAAAAGAGCCAAAGAAGGTATTACTTCTCTGTAAAGATAAAAATGCCTGACGGTTTTTTGATCTGAAATATCTCGCGGCTCAAATACCACTCTTTGGTGTTGATGACAGCAACTTTGTTTGTGTCATTGACCGACACGTAAAGGCTGGGTCTCTCTTTAGACCATCGCAGATGCAGTACTTTGCCGTCAAACTCAAAACGTTTAATGATCTTAAGCGTTTTAGTATCAATGATCTGTATCACCGGAAACTTTTTGCCGCTGAAGGTTACGGCTAAATATTTTTCATCAGGACTCAGTGACGTAAATACCGGAAGCCCCTCTGTCTCAATATTTTCTACAAATTTAAAATCAGGTGTGTAGACCAATACCTTGTTGTTGCCAACTGCCGGAATAAAGACATACCCGCCGCCGATACTCCAGAAACCAAAGTGTGGAACTTTGAGTACGGGTTTTCTATCGTCAAGAAGAATCTTGATCTTTGTGTATGTCATGGTGTCCAAGTTGACGACGCCAAAATAATCGCTCTGAAAAAAACCGGTGATAAAGTTATTGTCTTTGATTATAGCATCGAAGGGCATGACGCCAACATCTTTAAACTCTTTATAGATCTCAAAGTCCGGCAAGGCTTTGTTGAAGTTTTTATCTTTTAAAACGGTGATCTTGTCGTTATCCATTTGAGAGAAGATGATGTAATCTTTGTAGACTTTGATACCAACATTTTTAGATCCGGTCTCAAAGGACTGCAAAGGGTTTAGGTCTCTATCTAAAATATCGACGCTTTTTTTAGCATAATTGGCGACGGCAATAAAATTTTTACTGATTGTAAAACCAATAGCGCTGTCGCTTGTTTTATACTCTTTTAAAATAACCTCTTTTCGTGGATCGAACTTGACGATGTAGCCGTCACGACTGATCAGATAACCGTCATTACCGTCAAACTTGATAACTCCGTGGTTCATGTTGTGAACATGCTCTATATGCCCGCGGGGAAGCCCCTTTTCAATGACCGCTAGAGACTCGCTCTCGCGTTCAACGACAAAGATCTTCTCGTCACCATTGGCAGTGGTGTAAAATGAGAGTGCTAATAGGGCACTTAAAAATAGTCTGTTCATCAGTTTTTCCTTCTTTCATCTTCTGTTAAATAACATGAGGGGTCTTCACTCCACAGGTCTCCGGTGATGGCATATGCGCGAGAGCGTGAACCGCCGTTGCAGATGTCGATCTGTTCACAATCGGCGCAGATTCCGCTGATCTGTTTTCGGGGATGGATGCGAAGCTGATCGAGCAGCTCCCCATGCTGCCAAATATCACCGAAACTCTGCTCTATTATATTGCCGACGGTGAGAGGAAAGAAGGGGTCTGGCCGTACGTCACCTTCACTGTTGATGTTCACAAGTTTCCTGCCAGCACTGTTCCCTCCCCACGCGACTAAACGTTTTTCCATACTCTCTTTATGTTCAGGATACTCCGCAGCAAACCGGTTTAAAAACAGAATGCCGTCTTGTTCCATGTTCCCTGTAACGATCTCAATGTCGCGGCCTGTTCTGTAATACTCAAATGCCTTGTCGAGGATAAAGTTGACAGCCTTTCTCCGCTGCTCTTTGGAAAGATCCATTTTAAGATTGTCTAGCCCGCGGCCAGAGTAGACAAGATGGGAGATGTAGACCTTTGGAATGTTTTCTCGCTCTGCCAGATCAAAGATGTACTCCAAAGAGCCTATGGTGTCTTGTGTGACAGTAAACCGTATGCCAACCTTGGCTCCCGTTGCATTCGCAAGTTTCACCGCTTTAAGGGTCTCTACAAAGGCACCTTTTAATCCACGGAAATAGTCATGGGTCGGTTCATCACCATCGATACTGATACCGACGTAGGTAAAGGTGTCAACAATACGCTGCACATTTTTAGTGGTGAAGTAAAGTCCATTGCTTGAGAGATAGGTAATGATGCCGTTCTCTTTACAATAATCTGCGATCTCAAATAGATCTTTACGTGTTAACGGTTCACCACCGGAAAAGATAATAAATTTAATACCATTGGCTTTCATCTCTAAAATCGTTTTTTTGATCTGCTCTGTGGTCAATGTGTCCACTTCATCCAATGTTGATTTGGAGTAACAGTGCAGGCAGGAGAGGTTACAGCGGTTTGTAAAGTTCCAGATTGCGATAGCACCGTCAAGTACACGTTCAGGTCTGTCCTCAACAACAGAACTGATTAAATTAGAAAGTCTAAACATTATTTTTTTCCTTTGAAGGAGAGAATATATCTTGCGATGAGATGTCTCTCTTGTTCACTCATATCGATCTTTGTCATAACTGTGCGTTTATACCCAAAGGCTTTGTACATCGCTTCTGGCTCAATAATATAGGCCTCGATCTCTTCTAGGCTGCGCTTTGAAGCGATTTCGTTAAACGGTGGTCCAAATGCTACTGCTGTCTGGTGATGACAGCCCCAGCAATAGGTCTCAAAAACCTTTTTTCCGTCCATCTCCTGGGCAAGCAGAGAGGCATAAAATGCAAGTGATAAAAGTAGACTATGTTTCATCGTGCTTCTTTTTAATTTTAATTATACTAACCAAACAACACTTGATATAGTAAGTTACCTGACCACATAATAAGGCATTTTACAAGAAATAGCATTGACGCACATCAAGGTCAGATATAGAAATGTGATGGAATGCTGTTTCTACGGCTAGATATTACGGAACAAAAAGGGCTCTATTGTGCAGCAGAAATAGTTTAAAATGATAAAAAGAGGTTTTAGAGTATATTTTTTATGCTGAAAATTGAAGAAGCGTTTGAGAAGAGAAGAGTTAAGAGCAACCAAAAAGAGTCTCCTCCTTTTAGCTGCAGTAGTGCTTATGCACCTGGAACAGTTTGTCTGTGCTCGATAGAATACGTAAATGTAGGTGTTGTTAGACCTTTAATATACTTAACAAATTTACCGGTTTTTGCTTCATAGATACCGATACGACCGGCATTCCACTCAGAAACCATTGTCCAGTGACCGTGGTTTGCCGGTTCCGCGTGTAAGATACGAGGAACAACAACTTCACCTTTATCATCTTTAACAGTAGGCACCTTCCATTTGTAAAGCGCTTTATGTGAAACCGGATCTGTAATCGTTCCCTCTTCTGTACCGACAGTAAGAATTCTATCTACATCAAGAGTCTGTTTATTGATCAGATAGATTTTGTTCCAGTTAGCTGGTCCGCCAAGAACATTGTCAGCCCATAAGAACGGAGTATGCTCAGATGTACCTATAAACAGGCCGCCACCGGCAGTTGGAATTTGACGAATAACATCAAAGTTATCATCCCAAATCGTTACTTGACCAAGATTCATGTTAACTGTAGCACCAAGTTGTTGCCCTAAACGCTCATTAAACCAAGAAGAACCTTGACCCGGGTGTGGTTTAGCTGAAGGACCTGTGTAGATTTTAGTTACTAAAGATTTAGTTTTAAAATCAACAACACCCATTACATCACTTCCTTGTGAAGCTTGGAAGAGGTATCTACCAATCTCTTTACCTTCATTTAGGAAACCATCGTGAAGAATTTTACCAATATTTGGAATGTCACCAACAATTGGGAAGTTTGGTTTAGAGTAATCAACGATATATACATGTCCGGCATCTTTAAGTGCAAATGCAATATATGGACCATATGGTGTGTCATAAACACCAGCAACACGAGATGAACCAATGTTACCATCAGTATCTATAACACTTGAAGTTGGATAAACTTTTAAAGGCTCAAGAGTCATAGCATCCATTAAAACTGCACCACCTGGTACATAGTTACCAGCCATTAGGTATTTACCATCTGGGGAAACTGCAAGACCGCGAGAATCGGTACCAACTTGGCATTCAGCAATTTTTTGTTGACCTGGAGAGTTAAGGTCGAACATTGTTACTAAACCTGAACGTGAGATTGAGTAAGCATAACGAGGCTGGCGCTTGTTTGTCACAGTTACGTGAACTGCGAAACCTGCGGGGTGACGGGAGAGAAGTTTACCTGTTGTGCCATCTAGAAAAACAACACGAGCGGCATCCCTTTCCGTTACGAAACAGATATCAGTATTTTTCTTAACATCTACAGCCTGTGGATATTTTTTAAAGAATTCCATTCTGTCGTTTAAAGGTTTCCATCCAGCTTTAACACTGTCAAGTGTTAATACTGTCATTTTTTTACCTTTAAAATGTTGCAGATAATCCACCATTTTATCTGCATCATCTTTAGTCATTTTCTCTGCAAATGGAGGCATCGCTGTACCGGCACGACCACCAATAATAGTTTCAGATAATGTATAGGAATTTTTCTTGCCTATAATCCCAGGACGAAGATCTGAACCAACACCCCCTTCGTGATTTGGACCGTGACAACCCTGACACTCTTTTTCAAACATCTTTTCTACATCCATGTCTGATGTACCTGCATATAGACCAGATGAGACGACTGCAAATGCAGCGACTGAGATTAAAATTTTATGTAATTTCATCGTTTTCTCCTTTGAAATCAATCGAGAACAGCAATTGAGCTGATCTCATGACGTTGAACAGTTACTACTATTGTAATAATTGTATGCACTAGACCGAGGTCTATCCAACTAAAATAAACCCAAAGTTTACCTTAGAAAGATAGAACTCAAGTCTAGAAATTATTAGGTACAGCAGCGCTGTACCTACAAAGTCAACCTTCGTTCTCTATACGTTTTTTCTCTTGTCTATAGATCCAGATCATTGGAAGAATGATCACTGTATGAAGAAAGATCGTCAAGGTCAAAGGACCTTGATTCAGCCATCCAAAAAAACTTGGAACTACATCTACGAATGGTTCAAACATAATAAATCTCCTTAACGTTCATGATGAGCAGCTTTACCGATGCTCAACAAGTCTTTTGCCAGGAACAAGAAACCTATGAATGTCACAACACCCATGATAAGTCTCCAATCCATACCTTGTGCAAACCACATACCTGCCTGACCGTCAAAGTACCCAGCCCAGGTAGCACCCATTTGTGCACGTGAGACAAGGACTTGGACATATCCGGCAATAGTAAGGGCAACAGTCATACCGACAACACCGCCAACGATAAGACTTACCGCCAAAATAGACGATGTTGTGTTTTTCATCACTTTAATACCATTTTTACCTTGAACAGCGATATACATCATACCGATAAGGATCGTTGCATAAGCACCGAAAAATGCCAGGTGCCCGTGTGCTGACGTAAACTGTGTACCGTGGGTATAAAGGTTGACCTGTGGCAGTGTGTGGAAGAACCCCCAGACACCTGCACCCAGAAAGTTACCAAATGCATTAAAGACAAACCATGTAAAAGCCGGCTTGTTGTTGATAACTGAAACAGATTCACCCTTTGCATCCTGTCCGCCTTGTGTTTTACCCCAGTCATATAGAACGTGAACAAACATCGCAACAAGCGGTAACGGCTCTAGTGCTGAGAAGAGTGCCCCGATTTCCCACCAATATTCAGGTGTTCCGATCCAGAAGTAGTGGTGACCCATCCCTAATATACCAGAACCAAATAACATTGCCACTTCAATCCATAACCACATCTCAACGACTTGACGGTGTGCGCCAACCATTTTGATAAGACCATAGGCTGCAATCGCACCGACAAAGACTTCCCAAGTCGCTTCAACCCATAGGTGAATTACCCACCACCACCAGTATTGATCTACTGAGATGTTGTCTGTAAAGAACATACCTGCCAGGTAAAGACCTGCAAAGGCGATCATATCTGCCATAAGTACCGTTACGATACCTGAACGGTTGCCTTTTATGCCTGTTAAGAAAAGGTTGGCAACAAAGCCAAGCGCTACTACAACAATACCGATGTCTGCCCAGCGTGGTGCTTCAATATACTCACGACCTTCTGTAATAAACCAGATAGTTGTCTCATCAGCCGGTCCGACTTGAACAAGAAGATAGACTAAGACAACAACAACGATCGCTGCTACAAAGACCCAGTAAAGAAGTTTACCAAGTTTGATTCCTACTGTCTCAATACCTGTTTCATCAGGTAATAGCCAATAAACGGAACCAAACATTGCAAAGACCATCCATACAACAAGTGCATTAATGTGTATTATTCTTGCAATAGAGAAGTCAATGATCTCAAAAAGAAACCCCGGCATCACATATTGAATCGCTGCGACAAGACCAAATAAGAGTTGTGCACCAAAGAGAATAGCAGCAAAGGTAAAGTACCAAGTTGCTAACTGTTGTGATTCGTTTAATTTACTTGCCATGAACTGCTCCTTGTATTTTTCCAAAGTTTCTTGGGAAACCATTTGTGTCGATTGATGACATATGTTTCAAGAAAGAGACTAAGCCTTTTGCTTCTTCCGCCGTAATACCAAGATTTGGCATCATGCGTTCATGCGTAGGGTATTGAGAAGGGTGCTGCAAAAACTCTGCCATTGCCTCTTCTTTTGTCTCTTTGCCTGTCATCGCCTGGAGTGAACCTTCTGGCCCCCATGCAGGATCTAACCACGCTTTCGTAAGATCCGGTGCATAGTACGCGCCATTACCAAGGAGGGTATGACAATCCATACAGTTTTTCACTTGTGAACCTAACTTGCCCAAGTGAAGCAGTGCTCCCGCTTCTTCTTCTGAATAGTCGTCACGACCGAAGAATAGCTCTTTCTCACCGATCACCGGTATTTCGTGTCCACGCTTTGTGTCCATTTCGTATGTGATCTTATAGTTGATAACAGTAGGACCAGGAACCCTCTTTGTTACACCATTTTTCAAATCTGCATCCGTACCCATTGAAATTTGAGCCGACGTATCAAACGTCAACCAAATCAATAATACTGCTGCAAATCCTGTTACCCACGCTGCTGAACGTTGCCAGAAACGATTGTCACTCCATACAGATCTTTTAGCCACTGTACCCTCCTAAGTTTATTGTTGAACAATATCCATCAATCTTCATTTTCTTCATGAACTTGATGCTGCATATAATAGACGGCATGAGGGAGCAGTAAATACCCGATCATAGCAACTATCAATGCCTTGGCTGTAAACTCGCCGACATGCATTAAACTCCCCATAATATAAAGACAATAAGAAGTAAGCATCCAAAACAGATATGCAAACGGCATAGCCCATCTCTTAAGCATTTCAACTTTTACAGCTGTATATATACCAACATAGAATCCTCCAAATACCATTGCAAGTGCAGAAGAGACAAATATCGGTAGAAAATCATCTAAAGCGATCTCCGGTCTGATTAAAGATGGATCCAACATTTATTCTCCTTACCTTGTAATAATATTTCAAGCTCGACAAAGTTTATTGTTTTTTGAGAGGGAAGTTCTTGATGTAAATCAAAAGTAAATGAAAAAATTGTGTTTATGTTCGTCATTTAGAAATATTTATGTACATCTGGTCTGCTATTAGAATCTAATGCTAGCTGCGCTGAAGGTTCTGATAAGTCTATAGTCAGATGTTTAGTTAGACTGATTGAAGAAGAGAAGGTCTGCGTTATCTTATGTTAATGAGGTTATATAATTTTAATTGAATAAGTATTTTAAGGGGCTTGTTAGGGGGAATAAAAAGGAGGAAGGACGTTAAACGGTCTCTTCCTCTATGTATTATCGCTTGAGGTCGTAAGCAATACGGTTTTGCTTGTCACGAAGTAGTAATCGATGGTTGGAAAGTCTCTCAACTTTGTAAATGCGGTGAATATCTGTCTCTCGTGAGTGAACATTGCGCTGTACTTTTTTGATGTTCAACATAAACATGGTCCCTTCACTTTTCCATGTACCCGTAATAGTCAGGGTCCCGTCGTCTTCTACTTGCTCAAGAGTGAAGTTTGTATTTTTTTCTATAGTAAGAGTGATGATTTTATCACTGCTGATCTGTTCCCAAGTTCCAACAAACTCTTTGTCTGATGCTGTTAGGGCAAGAACTGGAAGAACTTCGGGTTCAGCAACAGCTGCGTCTTCTTCACCAATATCCTCCTCAACATCGTCGTTCATGACAACCGGTGCAGCGATAACAGCAGCTGCTGCAGCTGCTTTGGTTGCTGCTTTTTGTTCGGCTGCTTTTTTAGCAGCTAAAGCATCTGCTGCTCTCTTCTGCTCAGCTGCTTTTTTAGCAGCGGCAGCTTCTTCAGCTTTTTGTTTAGCAGCTAAAGCATCTGCTTTCGCTTTTTTTGCGGCAGCAGCCTCCTTTTGCTTATTCTCTTCAGCTGCTTTTTTTGCAGCAACGGCTGCCGAAACTCCACCAGCCTGTGCTTTTTGCTTGGCGGCTGCATTGGCTTTCGCTTTATCGTC
>JAQIBF010000077.1 GCA_027859195.1 Helicobacteraceae bacterium | reverse complement strand
GAGTTTTGAATGACGGATTCGGCTCTCGCCATGTCCACCGACTTGACGACACCCGTTTCATCGACACCCTCACCTTTGAACTCCAGCTCAATCCCTGCATAGGCAAATGCCATACGCACGAACTCTCGTACCGGTGTCGTGACACCCGTTGCAATAACCCAGTCTTCAGCCTCATCGGCCTGCAGGATCATCCACATCATACGGACGTAGTCCTTGGCATGACCCCAGTCGCGTTTGGCATCGAGGTTTCCAAGGTAGAGTTTCTCTTGCAGACCCAGCGCGATCTTCGAAGCTGCACGGGTGATCTTGCGCGTTACGAAGGTCTCGCCGCGGACAGGCGACTCATGGTTGAACAAGATGCCGTTACAGGCGAACATGCCGTAGGCTTCGCGGTAGTTCACGGTGATCCAGTAGGCGTACATCTTGGCAACAGCGTACGGAGAACGCGGGTAGAACGGGGTTGTTTCCGTTTGCGGGATCTCCTGTACTTTTCCGTAAAGTTCAGAGGTAGAAGCCTGATAGATACGGGTCTTCTTTGTCAGACCCAGAAGTTTGACCGCTTCCAGAATACGAAGGGTTCCAGTTCCGTCTGCATTGGCAACATACTCTGGGGTCTCAAAAGAGACAGCCACATGGCTCATAGCTGCGAGGTTGTAGATCTCGTCGGGCTGGACTTCCTGGATAATACGTGTCAGATTCATAGAGTCCGTCATGTCGCCGAAGTGCAGTGTCAGGTTGACATTTTTTTCATGAGGATCCTGGTAAAGGTGGTCAATACGGTCGGTGTTGAAAAGTGATGAACGTCTTTTGATGCCGTGTACTGCATACCCTTTTTTAAGCAGAAATTCTGCCAAATAGGAACCATCCTGTCCCGTGATACCTGTTATCAGCGCAACCTTTTGTTGCTCTGAGTGTTGGGGTTTTGGTTTTGAGTTTTGAGTTGTCACTTGGCTTCCTTGTATATGTTTTGAGTTTTCAATTGGCTTCCTTTGGATCGTTTTGAGTTGTTGTTTTAACTATTTTAGTGATGATATTAATGATCACATTTATTTCCTTGGTTACATGGTCTGTATGGTTGAAACCATTTAGATACTTTGACTGTTCCAACAATCGAATCCAATATTTCGACTCTCTTGCTTCTTTACTTGCTATGGACATTTTAGAGATAAAATCTTTTCTGCTTTGGGCCGCTTGCGCTTCTTCTACATTAGCGCCAATGGATGTACCACTTCGAAGCAGCTGTTTTGAAAGGATGTATTCATTTTTACTGTTCAAATATTTGTACAGTTCAATGATCTGTAATGCAAAATCGAATGTTCTTGCATCTATCTTCTTATCATTCAAAAGAAAAACCCTCCATTAACCCTAAAACTCAAAACCTAAAACCCAAAACTACGTCCGTTTGAAGTCATCTTCAATACGGACGATGTCATCTTCGCCGACATATTCGCCCACCTGCGCTTCGATCATGACAAGCGGTATCTTCCCGACATTTTCCAGGCGGTGAAGCTCGCCCATCGGGATGTAGGTCGACTCGTTGGGACGCACGAGAAACTCATCGGTGCCGCGGGTAACTGTCGCAGTACCAGAGACGATGATCCAGTGTTCCGAACGGTGGTGGTGCTTCTGCAGGGAGAGACGCTTGCCCGGCTTGACGACGATGCGTTTGACCTTGCAGCTCTCTGCCTCGTCGAGGATGGTGTAGGTTCCCCACGGACGGTGCGCCGTAACATGAATGTTCGGCAGTTCGGAGTTACGCTCTTTAAGCATCTTCACCACCTCTTTGACCTTCTGGCTGCTCCCTTTTCTGGTAACCAGCAGGGCATCTGCCGTATCGATGATAATAAGGTCGTCAACATCGATGGCAGCCACCAGTTTTTCGGAGACAATAAGGTTGTTGTTCGAACCTTCGATGATCGCCTCGAAATGCTTCGTCGAAAGCGCATTGCCGCTGCCGTCTTGCGGCAGCTCTTCGTAAAGGGCATCGAAACTGCCCAGATCACTCCAGTCAATATCCGAGGGGACCACTTTGACCCTGTCGCTCTTCTCCATCACCGCATAGTCGATGCTGTCCTCAGGGATCGCCGTCATATACGCATGTGAGACACGGATCATCTCATCTATTTTAGCGTTGTTGTAGGCCGACAACGAAGCCTCATAGATGGCTGGAGAGTGCTTTTTCAACTCCTCCAGGAAAAGACCCGCTCTGAAACAGAACATCCCGGAGTTCCAATAGTATTGGAGTTTTGAGTTTTGGGTTTTTAGTTTTGTGTTTTTTGCAAGGTAGCCTTCGGCTACAGCTCGCTCCGGTTTTTCTTTAAAACTTTTAACATCCAACCCTGCACTCATCACCCCTGACTCATCACCCAAAACTACCGAAGGTATGGCTTCGATATAGCCGAATCCGGTTTCCGGGTAGTTGGGCGTAATGCCAAAGGTCACAAGGTTGTCTGACGCCGCCAGCTCCTTTGCTTTTGACACCACCTCAAAGTACGCTTCTTCGTCTTTAATAAGATGGTCAGACGGTGTTACCAGTACGATCTCATCCTCAGCCAGTGCGAAACAGGCCAGTGCGATCGCCGGGGCAGTGTTACGACCGGCCGGTTCCAGCAGGTAATCGGCTTTGTAGTTGGTAAGCGCCATCTCTTCGATCTGGTCGACCGCCAGAAAGTACTGCTCGGCATTGGAGACAATGAACTGCGCATCACAAGACTTTTGGTTGCGGGCAACGGTCTTTTGAAAGAGCGACTCCCCATCAAAAAGTTTAACAAACTGTTTAGGCATGAGTGTACGGCTAAGCGGCCAAAGCCGTGTTCCATTCCCGCCGCATAAGATGATATTGGTCATGCCTTGCTCTCCATTTTACGCTTAGACTCTTTTTGATGCGATGCAGTTGCATCATACTGCTGGCATTTGGCTTCTACAAGCTGCTGCTGCAACTGCTCATACTCAGCTTTTTTACGTTCGATAAATGATTCTGTCAAGGCGATCTTCTCTTTAATACCGTCCGGGGTCAACAGGTACTTGTATTTGCGCTTTGACGTCGACGTCGTAAAGTTGCTCATCTTGACAAAACCCTTTTCAACAAGCGCTTTTAAGATGTAGTTGACCTTGCCCACACTAAAGCCAAGATCCTTCGCCAGGTCTACTTGGCCCTCGTGCTTCTCGACTGCGGACAAGACTTTAAAAGAGGCTTCATCGTTGACTGGCACATCGGACCTTTTCATTTTTTGAAATTCAATTTTTGAATCATACAGTTTTTAATATTTAAGAACGCTTGGTTGCAGTTAATTTTAGTTATGTTGTGTTTCACGGTGGTTACATGGTTACAGATGAGAGTGTTCGTATGGCTTGTGCAGTTGTTATCAACAAAGAGTCTTTTAAAGAAAAGAGCAAGAGCTTTAGCCCGCAGATTATTGGGATTAGTAGGATGAAAAGTAAGAGCAAGAGCAAAGAGCAAGAGCGTTTTGTCATCGAAAGACGCGAATTTTCACGAATTTTAGAGCGAAGAGCTTTCTGTCAGCAGATTTAGCAGATTTGAGCAGATTAGTTTTTGAAAAAGAGAAGAGCAAGATCAAGAGTAAGAGCGTGAGTCCAGGGTCTGCCCCTCCGGGTGCGAATTACACTAATAGCACTAATTTTAAGAGCGAAGAGCAAGAGCGTTTCGTCATCGAATTACGCAAATAGCACAAATTTTAAAGCGAAGAGAGAAAAGCTTTAGCCCAGGGTCTGCCCCTCCGGGTGCAGATTATTGGGATTAGTAGGATTAGTTTTGTTTTTGTAAAAAAAGAGCAAGAGCTTTCCTCATCGAATTACGCGAATACACACGAATTTTAGAGCGAAGGGCTTTCCGTCAACAGATTAAGCAGATTCAACAGATTAATTAGTATTTATAGCAGGAGTTTTTTCTGTCCACGAATTTCACTAACTTCCACGAATTATTTATTAGTCTTTATAGCAGTAGTGTTGAGTAGAACTTGCTCTTGCTCTTAAAATTCGTGTCATTCGTGTAATTAGTGGATAAGTATTCTTGGCTTTTGCTCTTCATCCTACTAATCCCGTAAATCTGTGGGCCACTGTTCTTTTCTCTTGCTCTATTCGCGGAAATTAGCGTAATTAGATGACTAACTTGCTCTTTTCTCTTTCTTTACGATGCGGGATTTAGTCCCGCCCATGCATTGGACTGTTGGTCCTTATAATCTGCGTAATCTGCTTAATCTGCTGATAAAAAAAGCTCTTTGCTCTTGCTCTTAAATTAGTGTCATTCGTGTAATTAGTGGACAGTTGCTCTTTTCTCTTTCTTTAATCTGCTGACTTATGTTCTTGCTCTTAATCCTACTAATCCTGTAAATCTGTGGGAAACTCTGCTCTTTGCTCTTCATCTTGCTAATTGTCTCTTGCCTCTAAATCTTTAAATATTTGGACTGTTGTGCGTAAAAGCTCTTCCAATCTGTTTTCACATATGTCAAAGATTGTTTCTGCATCTAAATCAAAATAGTGATGGGAGAGGACATCTCTAATACCTTTGACTTGTTTCCATGGAATATTTGGATAATTGGCTAAAAGCTTATTGTCGGAGAGTTTGTCAATATTTTTAAAACCTTCACCAATAGCAATTAACCTCATAGCAATACTATCAAGTTTTTCTATACCAAGTTCATCATTTAAAAAGTCATCGCCAGACTTTATATTTTTGCATCTAGCTTTGATGAGTTCTAAAGAGTATTGAATATCTTCAAGCGTAGAGAGTATCATTTTATCCTGATCACTATGCATAGATCAGATCTTTATTGATCATCTCCAAAAAGAGAGGCTTCATGTTTTTATGTTCTCTAATAATGTCTACTTTTTTATGGAGACCTTCTTCTATCTGATCTTTAATTGCTATCATACCAAACATATTTGGCTTCATCTTTACATAAATATCAATATCACTGTCATCGGTCGCATCATCTCTTGCATAACTACCAAACAGCCCAATCTTTTCAACCTCATACCGAGCTTCAAACTCTTCATAATGTTCTTTGAGGTAATTTAATATCTCATATTTTGTCATTACAAACTCCATAAGTTATATTCTAATATCATTATAGCATTAACCTAAAAAGATCAAGAAAACCTATTAAGACCCGCTTCATTCTTTATCCCCACGGATTATTGGAATTAGTAGGATTAGTTTTTGAAAAAGAGCAAGAGCTTTCCTCATCGAATTACGCGAATAGTACGAATTTTAGAGCGAAGAGAAAGAGCAAGAGCTTTCTGTCAGCAGATTTAGCAGATTAAGCAGATTAGTTAAAAGTTTTTATAGCGAGAGTATTTTTCTGTCCACGAATTTCACGAATATACACGAATTTTAGAGCGAAGAGCTTTCCGTCAGCAGATTCACGACTCACAACCAAGTTGTTCCCATGCACTGCGAAGCAAGTTCTTGAAGCAGATTAAGCAGATTTTTCATTAGTCTTTATAGCAATGGTGTTAAGAGATTTTTTACCCACAGATTAGTGGGATGAAAAATAAGAGCAAGAGCAAGAGCAAGAGCGTTTCGTCCACGAATTACTCTAATTCACGACTCGTAACTAAGTTACTCCCATGCATTGGACATAGTCCTTATACACGAATTATTTATTAGTCTTTACAGCAATAGTGTAGAACAAAACTCGCTCTTGCTCTTAAAATTAGTGTCATTCGTGTAATTAGTGGACAGTTGCTCTTTTCTCTTTCTTAAATCGGCTTAATCTGCT
>JAQIBF010000011.1 GCA_027859195.1 Helicobacteraceae bacterium | reverse complement strand
CTCTTTATATATCTCTAAAGATTTTTAGTTGGTTTCTTTTTATTGTGAGTGTTTATTATAACATTAAAGTATCAAATAGATATTTTTATTGACTGTAAGATTGATCTAATAGTGGGTGTGACTGTTAAGGGGAGGTCTAGGCTGATCAGAAGAAGACTCAAGGGTAGTACTGCATTTGGTTTAAGCGTTTAGTAAACGATTTTTGATACTGTTATATTGGTACAAAGAAGCTCTGAAATGTCACCTCGTACGATGACAGTAAAAGTAGGTGCTTAAAGCTTAATTGGCTTTATACTCCAGCTTACCGGCAACAGCTTCTTTGGCATGAATAAGGTTCTCGATCTGCATTTTTACCTTGTCATAACGGAACTGCTCTTTAAACCCTTGTATACGCCCTCCGGCCGCATTAGGATGTCCACCTCCGCCTGCCCACTCTTTTGAGATATGTGCGACATTGACGTTGTTGTTTGCACGAAGGCTCATTGTGCCGCGGGTTGAGACATCAACAATGAAGTCATACTCAGGGTAGGTGACCAAAAAACCGTTTCCGATGATAGATGTATTACCGACTCCATACGACAGAAACCCTTTGTATCCCTTGTAATAGATGGTCATTGTCTTCATCTTTGTTCCTAGAAGTTTAACAATGAACCGTGTTGCCAGATTGTCAAGTGTATCATCACGCTCTTCGCGGAAGAAGTTCTTTTTGAGGGCATGAATCTTCTCATCTAAAAGGATGTTGGCATTTTCTACATTGACCATCTGTGCCGCTTCTTTAAGCAGAGCGACTTTGTATTTACGGTCTTCATCCCCAAAGACGACACGGTTGAGCTCCCGAGTCTCCGTGACAAGTCGCATACAGACTTTTCCATACTCGAAGTTTTCTGCCTCATCCTGGTGCCACAGGTCAACGGCATTGACCACAGCGACGTATTTCGCCATCCACTCAGGTTCATCAAGTTCAAAAAACTCTAGAGCATATTCGTAGGTGAGTTTAGTTGCACACTTCTCAGTATCTAAAAAGTACCAATCATACTTATTGGCGCACTCTTCACCGCTGCCATGGTGGTCGCGAAGTGTGATCGTGATCTTTTTACCACTTTCATTGAGTCTGTCCACTTCTCTGTTTAGCCATTTTGCCTCATCAGCGGTTAGATTAAGGTCGGTAATAAAGATCAAGGAAGCTTCATCACTCTTTTTAAGACATTCGAGTATCTCATTCAGACGTTCAATGACTTCAGCACCGTAGTTGGCATTATATGAGTGGATCTTGTGTGGCGTATATTCCATAACAAGTTGGCAGGAATATCCATCGAGATCGATGTGGGAAAGATGGTAAATAGTTGGCTTCAAAAGGGTCCTTTAGATGTGCAGAGGGTTAGTATAAAAAGTAGAGAGAAGTTATCGTTCCATGATGTCTGCCAAAGTCAGCTGTTCAAGAAAGTGATCGATCTTGCCCTGAAGGCGGTTTAAAAAGGGCCAGATAGAGCAGGCTGACGTTTTTTCGGATGGGCAGTCGCTTTCACCGGATGCACAGTCAAAAACGGCTGGGGACTTTCCTTCAGCAGCACACATGATATCATGAACCGAAATCTCGCTGCTTTTTTTCGCTAAGGCAAAACCGCCATTGGCACCCTTGTAAGAGTTGAGTATGTCTTTACGCGCCATAGACTGAAGTATCTTGGCTAAAAAACTTTTTGAGATATCAAGCTCACGTGAGAGTGTGTCAGCATCCATAGGTTTGTCAGCTTTTGCAAGCACAACGAGTGATAATAGAGCGTATTCGCTTGCGCGGGTCATTAACATAGTTATATCTCGGATAATTTTTGTATGATTATAGCACAAAAGTCTCAGCTTCGGTACACCTTGCAGTCGAACTCACCTCTTGACGTACCAATGTACGCCTTCGGATTCACTCCAGCACAATCTGCACCATTTGTCTGATATCAAACGATTTAGATGCGCTGGTTCTGCCCCCTTGGGTATCGCCATCTTTTTAAAGCACTAATTTTATTCACAATTTACTCTTCTTTTCGTCAAAGGTGAACTCTGTTGATAAATAAGAATTATTTGGCTATACTTCGCGCTCAACATTCACAGCAGTTATGCTGTAGGATGAAATTTATATACCCTTATGGAGGCTATTATGGCTTTAGATGCGGCGAAAAAACAAGAGATTGTAAGCAAATTCGGTAAAAATGACACTGACACTGGTTCATCAGAAGTGCAAATTGCACTACTTACTACACGTGTTGCGGAATTGACTGAGCACCTTAAAATATTCAAAAAAGATCATGCTTCACGTCTTGGTCTTCTTAAATTAGTTGGTCAACGTCGTCGTTTGATGCGTTACCTTAAACGTACAAACAGAGCAAGTTACATGAAAACGATTGAAGCACTTTCAATCCGCGACAACATCTAATTCTCTTTAAGCAACGCGCTCGCGTTGCTAACCTCACTTCTTCATTAACTTACTGACACTACAACTTTTAGATTTACATTTTCCATTATAACCTTCACTATTAACTTTAGGGCAACCTTTATAAATCTTTCGTCCAAGATTAACTCAAAGTAACAAATTATAGTTGGACTGTTAGTATTGGGGATGATTAAAAGCTTCATAGCAGAAAACACAGCTATAATTAAACAGGTATTTCAAGATATATCTTGACAAACAGTCCTAATCAAACATTATAATCAATAGGCGCATTATGCAAAAACTGCAATAGGTGGTCTAAGTTGATAATATAAACAGATCAATAATTCTGAAATATATACTCAGCAGAATCTGTTATAAATTAAAAATGGAGCAGGTTTGAGAAACTATCTAATTGTTAGTCTATTAGTGTCGACATTTTTCTCTGGCTGTGAAGTCTCCTTTAAATCACGAGTAGATAGGCTGCAAGATCAAAAAGTCATGGCGTCTGCATCGGCCTGCCATGATGAAGAAGCTATAGCAAAAACACTTGCAGTCGAAGCTTTAAGCAAATCTGTATCTACATCTTCAATCACTGAAGAGAGTAACTTAAAGCGTATCAAAGGGGATAAGGTCTTTTGTTATGAGGCCGTTATCACCTACAAAATATGGTCGAAATATATCCTTGGACTTCAAAAACAGAGAGAATCGATTGCTTTGCGTATAGACGAGCACAACAATACTGTTCTCTATAATAAAAAAGCAGCAGTAGTAGAAGAGCTGCAGAAAGAGATAACAGCGTTTAATGCTGAACTAATTAAGGCTGACTCGATCGGGCCAAATAAGGTATCTGCATTTGACCTAGACCAACAGATGTTAAATACATCGATAAATGCGGTACCATCCGTAAAAGTAACGGTTCGATCGTGTAAGGGAAAGAGCAACTATAGATGTCTGGTTGGTTTTATCTCTGAGGTTAATGATGAGTCAAAAGAGATCACCTATCATTGGGAATTCGGTGATGGTGCTACATCGAACAGAAAAAACCCTCTGCATACATATCATGAAGCAGGCGAATATATAGCGATACTGCATCTGCAAGATATACATGATGTAAATAACACCGTTAAAACTGAAATCAACGTTGAAATCTCTGCTAAACCGGTTGCAAAGTTTGCTATAAAAGAGGGTGCGCATTACACACAGGCATCCGTTCTTTTCAACAATACGTCGTATAGTCACAAAAATAGAATCGCTAGTTCTAAATGGGACTTTGGTGATGGCAAAAAGTCATCAAAACAGAATCCTAAACATAAATACAAGAGAGCTGGAGATTACCTCGTTCAGTTAAAGGTATGTAATGACGAAAATCTTTGTTCCATTGCATCAAAGAATATATATATATCACAAAACAAGGTATTGATTGGTGCCAAAGAAGGTGTGTTGATAGAAGACTATATCGCCGAAAATGGAGAACCGTCCGAGCAAATTGTTAAGAAAAGATCTTTGATGTCAGCTTACAAATACGGCAATATCTGGCTGCTCGCAAAACGAGGTAAGATCAAATGTGCTGTGCAAGATAAAGGGTTGTATAAAAACCTGATGGGTCAGCCCAAAAAATGCTATTGGCATGCAAAGCATGCAAAACAATATATAATTGAGTTAAAATAGCCGTTTAGCTACAAAGTAGTGTGTCACTCACTTTTCAGGTCAACCAACGTTTTAGGCGTTAGGTATTGACCCGTTAAAAATTTTCTAATTGTAAGGGAGCACTTTAGTATTAACGGTAAAGATATTCTGCGATAAGTTTCATCTCTTCAGTTGTGACTGACCCTTTCATTGAAGGCATTAGGCCAAAATGCTCTTTTGCAGCAGGCGGAAAGATCATTTTATCTTCTGAAGGATCCATGGTATAGTCCACGATAAATGAGACACCATCCTCTTTTGTTTTGAAATGACTTTTTACTTTTTTCATAACGCCCCACATCGGCGGTGCCCCCATCTCTCCATTTTTTAATTTGGTAGAACTCGATGAGGTCATATGACAAGAGGTACACTTCTCATCAGTCAGTTGTTCTCCTCTCTCTGAGGCAGCAATCAGTGTCGTCGCACTTAGACACAGCGCAATAAGCAGTAGTTTTTTCATTAGGATTCCTTTTATCATTTGTAGTTATCCACATAATAACAGTGACTTATTAATAATAGACTTAATAACAGAACTTAAATCGATTTATCTTCCAGATGAGGTGCGCTTTTATAAAGGTATACAAGCAATTAAGTACGCTATTTTAACTGCGCTCTTTTTGTGATGATCTCATCTTGGAATTGTAGAAAAGCCGAACGCGACGCGATCTCAACAGCATAGGTCGGATTCTTTTGGTATCGCCCGAAGTTTGCGATACCTTTGCCTTCTGCATAGGTCGTGAAAAGTTCTTTTTTTTCAGCATTCAAGACGTGTACTTTCAAGATCATATTGAATTTGGTGGGCTGCCAGTCAACATTGGAATTTGAAAAAGACATTGTCTCGATTGTAGGGATAAAAATAAATTGGATGCTGTCTTCTTTAATTTTTGGATCGTCAAGTGCAGCTATCTTATGGACCTCCGTAAAGACATTGTCAAGGACTTTTTTCAATGATGATTCGGTCTCTTTATAGGGAGCGTATCGAAGGTCGTCATTGTTTCCACCGGGTGTGGTGACACTGAGCAGATAACGTTCCGGAGGAATATAATAAGCGACAGTACTGTGTATGGTGACCGGACGTATCTTCTTGATCTTGGATAATTCAGGCGAGACAGAGATGTCATGTACACAAGCTGTAAGGAACAGAAGAGTAAAAAGTGCTAAAAGTAGTTTTATCATCTATATCTCTTTTAAAAAGATCACTTTAGCGCGTTCAAGATCTTCTGTGGTATCAATACCAAAACCGGTGCTGGCAACTTTGACCATAGAGATCTTCTTGGCAAAGTAGATGGCGCGCAGCTGTTCAAGCTTTTCAATGTCTTCGATGGGTGCATCGTCGAGTGCACAGAAGGTGTGAAGGCTCTTTTTTGTAAATCCATAGATACCGATATGGCCAAAGTAGGTGGCGGAACCACTTCGGTTATAAGGAATTTTTGAACGCGAAAAGTAGATGGCATTATGATCCGCATCCATAACGACTTTAACAAGGTTCGGATCTTCTGCAGCTTCGGCATTGATGGCATTGTAGCAGCTGCCCATAATAAAATCCTGACCACCATCTTTGAGGGTATTTAGACGTTCCATTAAAGAGATGAGTACTTCAGGCTCGATAAAAGGCTCATCCGCCTGAATATTGATAACTAACTCATCATCATCGATGTCAAGAAGTTGGGCGCACTCGTTAATCCGATCGGTTCCGCTTTTGTGGGTCGTTGATGTCAGCATGGCCTTGATGCCGTGACTTTTACAGACTTCGATGATCTTCTCATCATCTGCAGCGACAACAACGTCATCAAGGTGCATGACCTGTTTTGCTGTGCGTACGACCATAGGCAGACCGCCGATATCTGCTAGAACTTTGTTAGGAAAACGGGTTGAAGCCATACGTGCCGGAATAATGATCATAAATTGCCTTGTGTTCACACTAGTGAGGTATAATTTTGGTAATTATAACACAGGCTTAATAAGCTGTAACAGAGGAGAAAAAATGCTGTTCTATCAGCCTGAAAGCGGTTACCGTTACAACAGTGATTCTCTTTTTCTGTATGACTTCATCTCTTCATTTAAACCACGTGGACGTATGCTTGATGTCGGAGCAGGCAGTGGGGTGGTCGGCCTTTTAGTGGCACGTGATAATCCGAAAGTTCATCTTGAAGCGGTTGAGAAACAAGATGCCTTTGTCTTTTTGGCAACAAAAAATGCGGCTATCAACAAGATACCGTATACGCTGCATCAAGCAGATTTTTTAGAATATGATGACGCAAACGGGTTTGAATACATTGTCTCAAATCCACCTTTTTACCATGAAGGGGCAGCCCGGAGCGAAGATGAGATGATCCATACAGCGCGTTACAACATCCATCTGCCGATCGAGAAGTTTGTGAAAAAAGCAGCCTCTCTTTTACGCCCGCAAGGTCATTTTATATTCTGTTACGATGCACAGCAGTTTGGACTCTTGTGTGCGGCTTTGGACAACGCGAAATTAAGAGTTGTTGATGTACAATTCGTCCATTCAAAACGTGATAGAAAGGCCTCCATAGTGATGATCCATGCACGTAAAAACTCAAAATCTTTGATGAAGGTGTGGCACCCTTTTTTCGCTTTTGACGGGGATACCTACTCTAATGAGGCGGCCGCTATCTATACTAAAGCAAGGACACATACATTACGATGTCAGATTTAATACGCCAAGACGGCTTTGATTATGCTTTTGCTCCATCGGCCTGTGATAGCTGTGAAGGGCGCTGCTGTACCGGAGAGAGTGGTAATATCCATGTCTCGCCTGAAGAGATCTCTACCCTTGCATCACATCTGCAGATGGATGAGGCGCTATTCCGTTCAACGTACCTTATTAAAAGAGGGTATAGCCTTTCACTTAAAGAGCATATTGTAGGTCTTTCCCATGACTGCATCTTCTATGATCGAAAAGCAGGCGGCTGCGGTGTGTATGAAGCACGCCCGACTCAGTGTCGAACCTTTCCTTTCTGGGACTACTTTAAAAGACATTTAGATGAATTGAAACGTGAATGTCCGGGGATTACGGATGTATAAAGTACTCTTCTTACCATTGCTGGTTTTTATCATGTTTAGCGGCTGTTCCACACACTCCCTTTCTGAGGAAGTACTCAAACAGCAAGAACCTATGTACGTTGATGAAAATACATTGATCCTTTTCGCCCTCGATGCAGAAAATCGCAATAACAGTGCCGAAGCGGTAGGTTACTTTGACCTGTTATATGAGAAGACGCAAGATACTATTTACCAAGAAAACGCGATGAATGCTTTGATGAAAGGACGCTATTATAATGATGTTGTTTCACGTCTTAGCGATCGACGTCAAAATGGTGAAGTCCTTTCAGAACAGAGTCTGCGCTATCTTATCGTTTCACTGCTCTCTAAAAAAGATCTGGTTGCTGCAAAACAAGAGGCACTAGGATTAGTCGAAAAAAGCCCGACAGAACAAAACTATCTGATATTAGCCGAAGTCTATCTTGCGGAAGATGATTATATTAACGCTTTGGCAACGCTTGAAGAGGCCTATCAGCTCAATTATTCTGAACAGGCTCTTGACAAGATGGCTGTTATTATCTATACCAATATGCATAGCCCTTATCAGGCGATAGCCCGAATTGAAGAGCACAGTAAAAACTTTGGTTATTCGCTTCTTTTAACGAAACGCTTAGTCGCATTTTACGGTGATCAGCGAGATGAAGAGGGACTGTTAAACAGTTACCCTCACTTGTATGCTTTGGAACCGACAGACTATAATGCAGGTATATTGATACAGCTTTATTGGAATGCAAAAAAAGTACAGGAGCTGACACGGTTTTTGGAACAGAGCAATGCAAATGATGAACTGTTATTGAAAATATATTCGAGTGAGAAAGTTTACTCGAAAGCGATCCCTCTCTCTCAAAAACTGTATGAAGAGACGGGAGAGATCGATTATCTTGGTCAAAAAGCGATCTATCAGTATGAAGCTGCCGACAAGAGAGATAAAAAACTTGTTGACAGTGTAATCAGTGATCTTGTCAAAGTTGTTCAAGTCAAAGAGATCAGCTACTACTTGAACTATCTCGGTTATTGTATGATCGAATATGACCGTGATGTAGAAGCCGGGATAGGGTATGTTAAAAGAGCTCTGGCGATTGAACCGGATTCTGGTTATTTTATCGATTCACTGGCTTGGGGATATTATAAACAGGGTGAGTGTGTTAAAGCAGGTGAACTGATGAAGCGGGTTGTAGAATTGCTCGGTTCGGATGATGCTGAGGTTAAAGCGCACCTAAACGCAATCAATAAGTGTATAAAAAGGAAGAATGTAAAATGATATTAGATGAGATAATTGCCAAGACAAAAGAGGATCTTGCCATTCGTGAAAAAGAGTTTTCCATGGAGTGGCTGGGGCGTTCGCTTGCGTTTAATGCACGTGCACCCCGAGAGGTTATCCCGTATTTAAAGTCGACTGAAGAGGACAAATACCGTATTATCACTGAAGTGAAAAAGGCGAGTCCCTCTAAAGGTATTATACGAGAAGACTTTGACCCTTTGGCAATTGGCCAAGCTTATGAGCGTGGCGGTGCAAGTGCGATCTCTGTTTTAACAGAGCCACACTATTTTCAGGGTAGTCTTGAATACCTTTCAGGTCTTCGCCGTTATGTCGGTCTCCCGCTGCTTCGTAAAGATTTTATTGTCTCTGAGTATCAACTGCTTGAGGCCTTGGTTCATGGTGCTGACTTTGTACTGCTTATTGCCGCGGCACTCTCTCGTAAAGAGTTGACACACCTGCTTAATTACACGCGTCACTTAGGGATGGAAGCCCTTGTTGAGGTGCATGACAAATCTGACCTCACCAAAGCGATTTTTGCAGGGGCAGATATTATCGGTATTAACCACCGTAATCTTCAGACCTTTGAGATGAACATGAACCTCTGTTATGAGTTGATCCCGCTTATTCCAAACGGTAAGATCATTGTTGCAGAGAGTGGTATCTATGAACATGGGCAACTTGAAGATCTCAACAAAGCGGGCGTTGATGCATTCCTGGTCGGTGAGTCATTAATGCGTCAAGATGATGTTGAGAGTGCTGTACGTTGTCTGAAAACAGGTGTATGTTAATGCGTCACTTACTTCTGTTCGTGATAGCACTTTTTGTCATAACAGGCTGTGCCGCTTCGCCAAAAGAGGAGCCGACACCGAAAAAGACCCATGTGAGTACATCACCTCATATGGATTTCAGTCAGCAAAAGGATGGTCCTGCATTAGTGGTACCATCCTACTTTACAGACGGCATGGCAGACAAGGATCATGATGGTATCGAAGATGGCAAAGACCGATGCAGTGATACGCCTATAGGTGTCAATGTCGATGCAGAAGGCTGCTCCTTTGATCGTGACCAAGACGGTATTAAAGACTACGAAGATGAATGTCCTAACTCCATGCCGCATGCGAAGATCAAAGCGGACGGTTGTGCGGACTTTGTCTCCTTCAACCTCTTCTATGCGCCGCGTGTGAATGAGATCACGCCTAAGTCGATGTCCGTCCTTGAAAAAGCGGTTGGCTTCTTGAAAGAGCATCCGGAATACAAGGTCAAGATCATTGGCCACACAGACAATGTCGGTGATGACGAGTACAACTTGAAACTTTCTAAAGACCGTGCTGAAGATGTCCTGAAACTCTTTAACCGTAAAGGGATCAACTTTAACCGTTTAGAGGCAATTGGTAAGGGCGAAGCAGAACCAATGGAGAGTAATGATACCGATGAAGGCCGTGCGCTTAATCGCCGTATTGAAGTCGAGCTTTACCAGTAGTCAAATCCTGAAAGCAGCTCTAAAGAAGAGCTACTTTTTACTCTTCTTCAAACCTTTATCCCTCTTCACCAGAGCTGTTGTCCTGTCACCTCTTTTTTCTTTATATCAAAAATGGATCGAGACGTAGAAGCTCAAGTCAAAGGTCATGTCATCCGATAGAAAGTTATTTCTTCGGTAGAGCACATAAGAGGGTTTTGTTGTCGTTTCATATTCACTTTTGGGGAGCCACTCATGGTAGACCCAGTGTATGAATTTAAGACTGTCCCCGTGTTTTCCCTGCAAGTCGAAGCGGGCATAGATGCCATCGGATATCTTGAATTTAGGCAGCCGGTCACTCTCAACTTCTTTAGCATCTTGCGGCACAATGCATGCGATGTATTGGCACTCATCGAGAGGGGTGATAGTGGGGTTGTCATGGAAAAGGGCAATCTCATCGAAGTCACCGATTTCCTGGCCCATAGCCCAGGTTTGAAGTTTCTGCCAGGTCTGTCTGATCGTCGGACCGTACCCCTTGTGGCGAATGTAGTAGCTTTCTATCGCGGGCATCTTGACAATTGTCGGTTCCATACCGCTGAAGTCGGCGGTTGATTTTCCTGCTATTTCAGATTGTTGAAGAATCTTGTTGGAGTAACTTTTGTACCCGCCGCTCCTCCACGCTTTCGGTGTCATCTCAAATCGCTCTTTGAAGGCTTTGATGAAGGAGGAGTGGGAACTGTACCCGCAGCTGTTCGCGACGTCAGAGATGGTGGAGTATTTATTGGTCAAAAGCAGGTTTGAGGCTTTTTGCAGGCGGATCGATTTGATACTTTCATAGATGTTCTTGCCAAAAGCCTCTTTGAAGATGCGGTGCATATGAAACTTGCTGACGGCGAGGTCGCTGCTGAGCTCTTCGATATCGATGTGGGTGTCGATGTGGGTATAGATATAGTACATGATATCGTTGGCGATATTGGTCCGTTTCTGCAGGGTCGCTTTTTTCATGACTATATTATAGCAATAATAAACAACTTTATAAACACATCTGAATTATATTAGTGACAAGAAACAGTAATAATAACCGCACGTAAGATAAAGAAATAAAGTCCATAAAACCCTACAATACTCCTATCATTTTAAAAAGGTGGAAGAGAGATGCAAAAGATCACAAAAATTCTGATCGCCAACAGAGGCGAGATAGCGCTTCGGATCATTCGAGCCTGTAGAGAACTGGAGATAAAAAGCGTTGCTATGTTTTCTGAAGTGGACATTGAAGGTATCTGGGTCAGAAAGGCCGACGAGTGTTATCCGATACTAGGTAATCCTATCGAAGCCTATCTAGATTATGAGCGGATCATCTCGCTGGCGATCAAAGCCGGCTGTGAAGCGATCCACCCGGGGTATGGCTTTCTCTCTGAAAGTGCGCCATTTGCCGAAGCCTGCGAGGCAAATGGGCTGATCTTCATCGGGCCCAAGGCCGAACATATTGCCCTTTTCGGTGACAAGATGGCCTCCAAGGTCGCCATGAAAGCGGTCGGTGTGCCGGTGCTTGAAGGGACCGATGAGCCGGTCAGCAGTCTGGAAGAGGGGGCCCGTATCTCAAAAGAGATCGGCTTTCCGGTCATCATCAAAGCTGCGTTCGGCGGCGGTGGAAGAGGAATGCGCATCGTCAGAGAGGCAAAAGAGTTTGATGCCCTTTTCGAGTCGGCGACTTCCGAGGCCAAGAAATATTTCGGCAGGGGCGAGATGTTTATCGAAAAATATGTCGAGAACCCGCGCCACATCGAAGTACAGATCATTGCCGACAAATACGGCAAGGTGGTCCATCTAGGTGAGCGCGACTGCTCGATTCAACGCCGCCATCAGAAGGTGATCGAGATCGCCCCTTCGCCTAGACTCAACGATGCGGTCAGGCAGGAGCTCTTTAAGATCTCCATAAGTGCTATGTTAGAGCTGGGGTATGAGAGCGTCGGTACCATTGAGTTCCTGGTGGATGAAGAGGACAACATCTATTTTATTGAGATGAACACACGTGTCCAGGTCGAACATCCGGTGACAGAGCTGATCTCAGGTATCGACATTATTCAGCGGATGATCGAGATCGCAGAGGGAGACCGACTGCGTTTTACTCAGGATCAGATCGTCTTTCGCGGTTATGCCGTAGAGTTTCGTATCAATGCAGAGGATCCGAAGAATAACTTTTTCCCTTCCGTCGGGAAGATCACCAACTACATGGCGCCGGGCGGTCCCGGGGTCAGACTCGACACCAGTCTCTATGCCGGCTATACGATACCGGGCAATTACGACTCTATGATCGGAAAACTGATCATCTGGTCACTGGACTGGGAAGGGGCTGTCAAAAAAGCGAGACGGGCTCTGGACGAGTTTTATATTGATGGTGTCGTGACCAATATTCCTCTTCACAGGGAGATCACAAGGGACCTGGATTTCATAGAAGGACGGTTCAATACGGGCTACCTTGACAAGAAACTTCCTCTCTTCAACCTCGAAGCGGTCGACCACCTCAAAGAAGAAGAAAAACGTATGGCAGAGATCACGGCGCTGATCGAGACGATCACAAGCAAGAAGATCAACATACGGCACTAGGTGACGCTTTACGGCATCTTTATCTAGTTGGAGGATGATTCGTCGTCGAGCTGCACCGGCTGCATCGTTGAGCCGCTCGCGTAATTGAAGACAAATCCGGCAAACAGTCCCAAAACAGCAAATCCTGCGACAAGGGGAAGAATATTTCCGTCGTAAAGACGGCCGATGAGAACGCCGAGGGGAATAGAGATAAAGGTCGAGAGAGAACCCACGACGGCGGCGCCCACTCCGGCAATATGGCCCAGAGGCTCCATCGCCATGGCGTTGAGATTACCGAAAAGAAGCCCCATACAGAAGAAGGTGACCAGTCCGTAGAGGATAAAGCTGTAAAAGGGCGGAAGTCCGTTCAAGGTGAAGGCATAGATGAAGAAGAACGCCGAGACGATGGTAATAGTGTTGATGGCGTAACCACTGATCTTGCGCATACCGTGTCGTAAGACAAGCCGTGCATTGAGAAATGAGGCCAGACCGATGGCGATGGAGAGCAGTCCGAAGTAGAGGGCAAAGGCATCACCGGTTTTGTAGGCGTCCTGAAAGATCTGCTGTGCAGAGCTAAGATAGCCCAAAAAGGCACCGAAGATGATCCCCGTTGCGATGGTGTAGCCGAAGGCAGTGCGGTTCAAGCAGGTCTCTTTGACACCTTTATAAATATGCCGTAGTGAAAAGGGAACGCGTGCACTGCGCGGCAGCGTCTCTTCCTGTCGCAGTGCAAACCATGCGAGTGCGAGAATAGCGATGATCAGGAAACTGATGAAGATAGCTTCCCAATTCCAGAGAAAGAGGAGGGCTTCTCCGAAGGCGGGGGCAACGGCCGGTACGAAAATAAAAACCGTCATGACAAAAGACATGACCCGGGCCATCTCCCTGCCTTCATACCGGTCGCGGATCAATGCCATCGAGACGATGCGCGGCCCTGCGGCGCCAAGTCCCTGCAAAAACCGTCCGACAAGCATGGTGGGGAGGTCGGTGCTAAAGATGGAGAAGAGGCAGCCGATGATGAAGATGAAGATACCGATGTAGATACTGCTCTTGCGGCCGACAGTGTCGGAAAGCGGACCGTAGATGATCTGGCCGATAGCCATCCCGGCAAAGAGCAGGGAGATGATGAGCTGATTGTCGTTGCTGTCACTGATATTGAGCGCATGGCCGATCTCACCGAGGGCAGGAAGGGCCGCGTCAACGGAGAGCGCCGTCATGGCCGTCATCAGCCCCATCAGGGTAACAAACTCGACAAAAGAGACTTTTGAAGTATGCGGCGTCATTGTTAAAACCTTTGCAGTATTCCCGTTGCAGAAACTGTCTTCGGGTTTGATGTTGTGCCATTATAGCATTTAAAACCGGCGCCATCTGCGTTGCAGGGCTTCATCGTCAATCGGTTCGGCAGCAGCGCGCAGTTCTCATTTGAGCGGAAATCTGTTGTGTGAGAAGAACATAAACGGTTTTTGACACGGTCTGGCAAGTACGTCGTTCAATGGTGTGCTTCGTAGCGTACGGTGGTTCGGATTTTCATTTCGATGCCTCCTGACATTCAGGATGGACGAGCAAAAAGCCGCTTTCACTCTGAAAAAACGGCTCATCTTTTTCAGTGTCAGCGTTTTGGCCCCAGGGTGTAGTTTTCGATGTGTCGGTATCACGTGGGCAAACGTGAAATCAAGCATACTGACTGACACTTATATGCTATAATTATTTCATTATACAAAAAGGAATCCGAATATGAAACGTTTTAGTATTGCAGCTTTGCTGCTGGGCAGTGCCCTGTTCGCCGCACCGGGAATGATGCCTTCATTCAATGATTTTGATACCGACGGCAACGGCAAGGTAACCCAGACCGAGTTTGAAAACACACAGCAGGCCAATATGGCCAAACAGGCCGAAAGCGGCAGGATGATGCGCAATGCGGGCAATGCACCGGCCTTCGGCGACATTGACACCAACAAAGACGGGGTCATCAACGCGACCGAGTTCCAAAAGCATCAGCAAATGCGGATGAAAAATCGTCCCGGCGGTATGGGCCAGGGGCCAGGTATGAAATGCGGCGCTGGCAAATGCGGCGGGGGCACGCCTCCAAACCGTTAACGATATCTCTTTGCGGCTTATAGCCGCATCGGCATCACCGGTTATGAATCTCCGACACATTATAGGAATTCACCTGAAATCACCCGACACATAAGATACAAAATGTTTGATGATCAATATTCCTCCTGATAGCATCTTCTCTGCACAGCTCAAACAACGGTACACCCGCGTCACATTCATGTCAAGTTTTCTCAGTATGGTCTCAGTTCAGTATGCTCTTTGAACGTGTAAAAAAAATATTAACCGACAACGAAGAGACTTTTGTATAGTATAAAATCTGATATCTATAGATATACTGATTAAGCAATCGGATCGTTTTATCAAGAAATTCAACTTGGAAATTGATAATCTTAGGCCAAAGTGATGGCTGATGATTGCTTCTGCTACTCGTTTGAACCTCGTTAACCGCTCGGTCTCTTACCCAAGATATCATGTGTTAAATATATTCCATTGACTCCAAAATAAACTATAAAATAGGCCTGATATGACAGATGCATCTTCAAACTTTTCGATTCAAAAAATATTTGCAAAAACATTTACTTATATTTTCTTCGGGCTTTCTGCCGCAATCATATTGTCAACATTCACTTCGGCACTTGAGAATATTTTAAACGGCGAGGAGATCACATCCATCATTATACAGATGGTAAATACCAGTATTATCGCAATCGCTGTATTTGAACTTGCCATTGTCATCAACAAAGAGTACGGCAATGACAATGAGCATGATGTCGTTGATATGCTTAGACGAACCCTGCCTCGGTTTATCGGAACGGTTTGTGTCGCTTTATCTCTTGAGGGGCTTATTATGGTTATCAAGTACAGCCAACTGGACCTTGCCGGGAATTTATATTATCCGGTAGCTATTATTAGCAGTGCGGCTTTTCTGCTGATAGCACTTGGTGTATTTTTGAAATTTTCCCCTACCAAGTAACACTGACTCCGCAAGCTCAAAAAAAGTACCGCTTACTTTCGCTAATCTGATAGATATTGCTAAAGTGTTTGTAGATGAGACTGTTTATCTATTCTTTTCCATATCGTTTTACCCGTTGCGCAAACTTTATTGGTACCTTTAACGTGGATAGTATGCACAAAAGAGTTTTCTGCAACGTCTCTTTTTGTTGAGGATAGAATTACGTCGCCATATTGAGCTTCTGAAATAAAACGCCCATCAATGAAGTACAAGTAATAGTTCTCTAGTGTCTCTTGAGGTATTGATTCCATCAGCCATTGTAAATATCGAAGATTGTTAACGTGTTTATTGGTGTCGGTATCATACATGTTCACTTTAAATTCTTTTCTATACTCAGTAGAATCAATGGCTTCAATCTTATTAGTGATATTATGCTCTAGAGATACCGTTTTGGATGACGACCATCTCTCTAGAAAGTCAGGATGTATCTTTTTAGGTCTTCTCTTCTTTATATCATAAAAGACCCATAACCCTCTAGCTCTTCCTATAATATTGTAATTTGCGTCGTAAATAATATTTTCTCTAAATCCTCTCACGGCGTAATATTTTGATATCCACGTTCTGATAATTATTTTTTCTTGATTATGAGGGTAACGATCATTTTGCTTTGCGCCAGTGAGCATTAGCATTCCGTGATTCTGAGTCATTTTCGAAAGAATGT
>JAQIBF010000170.1 GCA_027859195.1 Helicobacteraceae bacterium | reverse complement strand
TTCTCTAAATATGGTTTAACAAATGATGGGATCTTGCTTTCATCAATCGGGAGGTTCATCGCATGTGGATAAGCAATCCCTTTGGCCGCTTCAATGGCCTGCTGCGCAGCTTCTACACCGATATTGTATTGTGATTCAAATGTGTTTGCACCCAAGTGAGGAGAGACAATAATGTTATCAAGGTCTAAAAGAGGATGGTCTGTTGCCGGCTCTTTAATAAAGACATCGATACCTGCAAAACGCACCTTGCCGGATTTAAGTCCGTCATAGAGAGCATCTTCATTATAAAGACCGCCTCGTGCACAATTGATAAGAACAACGCCGTCTTTCATCTTAGCGATCTCTTCTTTGTCGATAATATCCATCGTCTCTTTATTTTTAGGTGTATGGATAGTAATGATGTCACATGCCAAAATATCTTCAAAATTTTCAGTATATGTCATGCCGAGGTCAGTGACTTTAGAGGCATTGATGTACGGATCGAAGGCAATAACATCCATCTCAAAAGCTTTAGAACGGACAGCCACACGGCTACCGATATTACCAAAACCGATTACACCCAGTTTTTTACCTTTAAGCTCGTAACCGTACCATTTTTCACGTTTCCAAATTCGCTGGTTTTTAAGGTGGTCATGTGAATACGGGAACATACGCATACATGAAAGCATATGCGTCATCGTAAGTTCAACAGCTGCAATGGTATTTGCAGTCGGCACATTCATAACTATAATACCCTCTTTAGAACAGCCGTCTATATCCACATTGTCAACACCGACACCTGCCCGTACGATTGCCTTCATCTTTTTTGCAGCAGCAATAAACTTCTCATCTACATCTGTAGAGCTACGCGTAATTGCTACATCAGCATCAGCAATAACATCTAGAATCGCTGTTTTGTCAATGTCAGCAGCAAAAACATAATCAATTTGGGGGTCTTTTTGAAGCATTTCAAGGCCTGCTTCATGAATATGGTCACAAACTACGACTTTGTATATTTCCATGTTATTATCCTATAAAAAATGTTTTTATTTTGACGTCAATGTATTTAAAATAGATTCAGATCAAAATTTGGAAGTGAAATGCAAGAGTAACCAAAAAGGCTACTACTTACATTAATTTTGCAAGGGAATTGCTTATTTAAGTTGGTCTTTAAGAAGATCGCCAAGTGTGTTACCCGTATCTTCGCTATTTAAGTCAGCAATGATCTTTGCATCGTTAACACGAGAAAGCTGCTTAACAGAAAGACGGATACGGTCACGTTGTGTATCGATAACAGCAATAACTGCTTCGATCTCTTGACCTGCTTCTAACTCTTCTTTTACAAGTGGTTCAAGGTCTTCGTCACGGATAAGTGCATCAATACCATCTTCAAGTGAAACGAACACACCGAAATCTTTGATATCACGGATCGTACCGGTGACGACTTCATTACGGCTATGGTTAGCTGCAAATGTATCGATCGGGCTATCTTGAAGACATTTGTGGTTAAGAGAGATCTTTTGATCATCACGATTGATACGTGCGATCTTAACTTCAACTTCGTCACCTTTTTTGAACATATCTTTAGCTTTAGCGCCTTTTTCCCAAGAAACATCCTGGTTATGAAGAAGACCTTCAACACCATCGATCTTGACAAATGCACCAAAGTCAGTAAGAGATGTAACAACACCAGTTGTGATCTCACCTTCTTTACGCTTCTTAACAAACTCATCGAATGGTTTTGCAAGAAGACGTTTAAGTGAAACACGAAGTTTATGCGTATCTGAATTGATCTCAATAACTTCAACATCAATCTCTTGACCAACAGTTAGGTAGTCATTAGGATTTTTGATGTTTTTGTCCCAAGTAATCTCTGAAATATGTAAGAAACCTTCAATATCATTTCCAAGGTCAACAAATACACCGTAAGACTCGATGTTGCTAACTGTAACAGTGATCGTATCACCTTCATCCAGTTCAGACTCAACTTCAGCCCAAGGATCTTCTTGACATGCTTTGATTGAAAGAGACAAGTGACGTTTATCTTTATCATAAGAGATAGCTTTAACAGTAACGACATCGCCCTCTTTGTAAAGTTTCGATGGGTTTACCGGCCCTTTGTAAGAGATCTCATTATAGTGACAAAGACCATCTACACCGCCGACATCGATGAACATACCATAAGAAGTGATCTTCTTAATAGTTCCTTCAACAAATGTGTCTTCAGCCATCAATGCATCAATGATCTCTTTTTTCTTCTTGCGCTCTTCATTGAACAGTTTACGACGAGAAACAACGATCGACGTATCTTCAGGATCCAGTTTGACGATCTGTGCTTTAACCTTACGGCCAACCACTTCATCTGTGTCTTTGAATGCTGCAAGTGAACGCGGCATAAAGAATTTGATTGAATCCATCTCAATAACATAACCACCGCGGTTTTTGCTAGTGATAATACCTTCGATGACGATATCTTCATAATCGTCTTTGTTGGCATTGATAAACTCAAGAGTTTTTGCCTGTTCAAGCACTTTTGTGTGAGAGATCTTAGGACGCTCATTGTAGTAACCCGTTACCATAACAGTAATAGTGTCGCCGACTTTGTACATCAATTCACCGTCTTCACCACGGATCTCATCTAAAGGAAGTATTCCCTCTAACTTTTCACCAACACCTACTAGTGCGCGTTCATCTTCCATTTGCAATTCAACAATTTCGCCTTCAACAATACGGTTTGTAGACTCTTGTGCCTTCTCAGTCGCCTCAAACATTGCCGCAAAATTTTCTTCTTCTAAAAGCTCTTCAGCCATACAGTTTCCCTTGTAACGTAATAAAATTTCGTAATTGTATCTAAGTGTTACTTAATATCTTTTGTTCCTATATATAAAATAGTGAAATGGACTATGGCAGTCAAATTTTACACTCAAATCTTTTGTTCCTATACATTTTTATAATTATTACATGTAATATAATATGGATAAGGGACATGTACAAAACATACTGATTCACTATTTAATACAGGAGAGGAAGGACGAAGATAACAAGTATATGTAAAGTGACACCGAAAGCATATTGCTGCACATTGCATGATGGACTTCAATATATTTTGCACTGAAGTTTGATCGTTTACTTTGTCATGGCTTTAATACCGTCTACGACTTGTTGAATAATCCAATCTGGCGTTGAAGCACCGGCGCTGATACCACAAAGTTCTTTACCCTCAAACCAGGACTCATCCAAATCGTCAGCCCCTTCTATATGATAAGAGTCAATTTTCTGTTCTTCATAAGCAATACTTTGCAACTGCTTTGTGTTAGACGAGTTCATCCCACCGATAACGATCATCACATCTGCCTCTTGGGCAAGCTTTCTGACCGCATCCTGATTTTCGAACGTTGCATTACAGATCGTATTGAATACACGCACTTCTTTGTATCGGGGAATAAGATAATTACAGATCTCCAGGTAATTTTCTACCTTGCGCGTTGTCTGTGCTACAACAGCGATTCTCTCTTTAAGGTGCAGTTTCTCGAGTTCGGCAACTGAAGTGACAACATGAGCGCCATATGTTGCATAACTTTTCACACCTTTGATTTCCGGGTGTGAATCATCGCCGAAAATCACAATATCATAACCCGCTTCGCTCATCTCTTCACAGATCTGCTGAGGCTTGGTGACATAAGGGCACGTCGCATCAATGACATCAACATTACGTGCATAAAGTTCTGAAAGTTCATTTTTAGGAATACCATGCGTACGAATAACTGCTTTATCGCCTGTCTGGAAATCAGCAAGATTTTCACTCAAAGCGACATTAAAATCTGTATTGAGACGTTGTATCTCTTTTGAGTTGTGTATAAGTGGTCCATAGGTTGCTGAGTTGCTGTTCTCTTCTGCAATTTTAATAGCACGCTTGACACCAAAACAGAAACCGTAGTTTTCAGCTAATTTTATCTTCATAGTTATTATCCTTTAACGTCAAAGGAGCTCTCTCCTTTGGTCAACTCAGTTTTAAGATGCACACACATAGGATTGAGACAGCTATCTTTACGAGACTTGAATCTCTGTTATCTTGGATAAAAGCTCAAAAAAGTTGGGAAAGGATGTGTTAATACAGTCAATATCACGCACTTCCATTCCGCAGCGAAGACCTGCAATGATAAAGCTCATCGCAATGCGGTGGTCGCCAAAGCTGTCCACTTCTGCTGATCTGAGTGTACCGCCTGTCACGGCATAACCGTCTTCAAATTCTTCTACATCAATACCACATGCCTGTAAGTTGTCAACAACAGTAGAGATGCGATCACTCTCTTTTACACGCAACTCTTCTGCGCTAGTGACGACACTTCGACCTTCGGCACATGCCATAGCAATTGAGAGAACGGGAAGCTCATCGATCAGCCACGAAATATTGTCATCTACACGAATCGCTTTAAGCGGTGCATGTTTGATTGTAATATTGCCAATAGGTTCATAAACATCTTCTTTAAGATCGTAACTGATCTCTGCACCCATTCTTTCTAAAGCTTTAAAAGCTTCGATACGTGTCGGATTGAAGGTAACCCCTTCTAAGACTACTTCTGAACCTGGAGTGATGGCAGCCGCAACTGCGAAGAAAAAGGCGGATGACGGATCGGCTGGGACGCGAATTTTGAGTGGTGAGAGCAGCTTTGTCATCGGTTTTATCGTGGTGGTAAGGCCATCAACAGAGATATCGGCACCCATCCCTTTCAACATACGTTCTGTGTGATCACGGCTCAGTTCAGGCTCTTTGTAGGTACAGCTTCCATCTGCTCTCAGAGCAGCCAGGATCATTGCTGACTTGACTTGCGCTGAGGCGATTTTACTTTCATAATCAAAGGCTTTGAGGGAAGCGCCGCGAATACTCAAGGGAGCGAGATCCCCGTCGTTGCGTCCGTCAACTTTAGCACCGATACTGCGTAGAGGAGAAGTAACCCGTTTCATCGGACGGCGTTTCAAATACTCGTCACCTGTTAAGATAAAATGTCCTTCAGCCGAGGCTAAAAGACCGCAGAAAAGACGCATACCCGTACCTGAGTTACCACAATCCAAGATGTCGTCACTCTCTTGTATCCCTTCAGAGGAGATACGAATAACATCACCGTCATCAACGACTTTAGCACCCAGTTTTTCGACAATACGAAGTGAGTTCATGGTGTCTTCAGCTCGTAAAAAATTCTCTACTACACTCTCGCCATGCGCAAGCATCGAGAACATCGCACAACGGTGAGAGATAGACTTGTCGGCTGCAATAGCATCTGTTCTAAAGCTAAAAGAAGTCGAGCGCGCTACAACCTTTACTAAACTCATCGCAGTGTCAACCCTAACTCTTTTTCGAGTGCATTAAGCACTGAACTCATTGCAGATGTAATGTCCTCTTCTTCTAATGTTTTATCTTCTGACTGCAGGACAAAACGCAGGCTCAAGCTGATGTTGTCACCTAGTTTTTCATCACTGTAACGATCTACCGGATAAAAACGGATCATCTCAGCACTTCTGTTGGCTTCGATGACCTTTTCCACCTCGGCATAGTTCATTGATGATGGCATCACGACACTTAAATCTCTAAATGAGGCCTGGTATTTTGAGTAGCTTTTTGCTGCGGTAACAGCGTATTCCAATGAAGCGAACTCGACTTCACAAAGATACGTCTCTTCAAGATCATACTCTTCGGCAATAGAAGGGTGCAATTTGAACAGCTCTCCTATCACCTTCTCATTCTGTATGACAGATGCGACTTGGTAAGGGTGTGCAAACGAATGTACCGGTGTTGTTTCGCGCAGTAAGAAATCCCCTATAACATCAGCGATCTTTTGAACAAATGAGGCAAAATCAACATTTGACGGTTTTCCGCCGTTACTTATTTTGTCACGCTCTGAACTGCCTGAACTCATAAAAGCAAACTTAACACTTTCGCTGCGTTCGGCATCAAAGACAGAACCAGATTCAAAAAGCTTAACTGACTTTTGTCCTACTTTGACATTATGTGAAGCCGCTTGCACAAGACCTAACATCAGCGTTGAACGCAGTGTGTCCAGTGTGCCGGCAATAGGATTTAACAGTTCTTTTGACGTATGCAGCGTTGCAAAACCATATTTTTCTAATAACGTACGTTCATTAAAGACAAAATGGACGGTTTCATAAAAACCGCTCTGTGCCGCACGATGACGATAGACTTTACGTTTAGTATACTCAGCATAATCTTCATCTACACGATACGCTTCTTTAAATTCGGATGCTTTTGATTCAATATTATCGATACCGACCAAGCGAACGATCTCCTCAACAACATCCTGTTTGTTAACAATATCATGGCGGTAGCGCGGCACTTCGACAACGAAATTATCCCCCTTTGATTTAGAGAGTTCAAAACCAAGACCTTTTAACAATTTAGAGATCGTCGCTTTTTTGATATCCATACCAATGATCGCATTGATCTCGGTAACACTGATCCCGATAACTTTTTCATTGAATTTACTGCTGACATCAACACTGCCGCCATAAATTGATGAATCAGAATAGCTCTCAAAAAGATTTAGCACATATTCAAGACCGATCTCAAGTTCAGGTTCTGAGCCGCGTGACGTGCGGTAAAAATGCGGTCCGTTTTCGATCTTGTTCTCTGCCATCTGGCGTGAGATGATCTCAGGCGGAATATAGCTTGCTTCGAGGAACATCACACCTTCATCATAGCTAACGCGAGAAGCATCTTCTTGATAGATACCTATTGTTGAGGCTTTTTCACTGTTATAGATAGAGGCAAAACCTTTTTCATCACGCTTAAGTGTGCAGATCGCTTTTTGCTTCTCATCATTATTAAAAAAACCGTAATGATAACCGCGAAGAACAACCCCTGTACTGTGTGTCGCGTACCACATAAGCCCTTCAATAGCGCTCTCTTTTGTCTCTTCGATCTGTGCCAGGCGCAGACGGATAATTAGTGGCAGCTCCAGCCCCTTAAGGTCAAGAGCACGGAAAGTAAGATCGACATCCAAGCTGTCTTCTTGCATTAATTGAAGAAAACGGCCGATGCCTAGACGTGTCTGGTCGTTGTCTTCACGTTTCATCTTTTTCAACGGACGGTTAAATGCTGCACAAAGGTCACGTGCTATACCGCGAATACTCAAACAGTCGCCACGGTTTGCTGTCAATTCGATCTCAATAAGGTCATCATTAAAATAAGGGTTATGGCGGATTTCTTCACCAAGTTTGACCTCACCGACGCTCTCGTCGATCACCATGATCCCATCTTCAAGTTTAGGCAGGCCGATCTCTGTTGACGAACAGATCATTCCTTCAGAGTCCACACCGCGAAGTTGTATAGGTTTGATCGTGAGTCCACCCGGCATCTCTGCACCGAGGGTTGCAACCGCAACGATAATGCCTTCACGTACATTGGCTGCCCCGCAGACTATCTGTCGCACTGTTGAACCAAGGTCAACTTGACATACATTCAGCTTATCGGCATCAGGGTGTCTTTCACAGGCTGTCACCTTACCAAAAACAATCTTTTCCGGAATTTCGAATGGCTCAATACGATCAACTTCAAGACCAATACTGTTAAACGTCTTTGCCAAATCATCTGTAGAAATATCATCGAGTTTAATCCACTCGTTTAACCAACTGCGTGTAACGATCATTGAAACTGCTCCAAAAGTCTGACATCCCCTTCGAACAGTGAACGAAGGTCTCCGATGTGTTGAATTAACATTGTAAAACGCTCGACACCAAGGCCAAAAGCATAACCGCTGACGTTTTCATAACCCACAGCTTCAAATACATTAGGGTCGACGATTCCACAACCCAGAACCTCAAGCCAACCTGTTTTAGAACAGACACGACAGCCCTTGCCGCCACAGAAGATACAACTAATGTCTACTTCTGCAGATGGCTCGGTAAAGGGGAAAAAACTTGGACGAAAACGCACTTCGACATCACCAAACATGTACTTCAGGAAGTCTTCCAAAATAAATTTAAGGTTAGCAAAAGAGACTTTTCCTTCTTCATCGACTACAAGACCTTCGACCTGATGAAACATCGGTGTATGTGTCAAGTCGTAATCACGTCGGAACACGGCACCAGGAGCGATCATTCGGATCGGCGGCTTCGTGTTCATCATCGTACGGATCTGTACCGGCGAAGTATGGGTGCGCAGCAGCATCTCATCTTTAAAATAGAAGGTGTCCTGCATGTCACGCGCCGGGTGATACTTCGGCAGATTCAGTGCTTCAAAGTTATGAAAGTCATCTTCTACCATTGGCCCTGTGTTCACCGCAAAGTTCATAGAGACGAAGTATTCGACTATACGATCCATCGTCTGCATGACAGGGTGCAGAGCACCTCGTTCAGCAGTTGCACTGAAAAGCGAAACATCGATCTTCTCTGCTTTCATCGCAGCTTCGAGTGCCTGAGTTGCCAAGACGATCTTACGCTGATTAAAC
>JAQIBF010000083.1 GCA_027859195.1 Helicobacteraceae bacterium | reverse complement strand
GATCTTAGAAAGAATAGGGTTGCCAAGATCTGGTGCGGCGCTTATGCTGCAACGATGACTTAAATGTTAGGAAGAAAAAGGTTTTATGGAAGTCTCTGTAAACCTTGAGTGTGAGCCTCGTACAGTAACAGTCAATGTCACTGACGAAGCGTAATCAGCACACTTCAAAACGATTTTAAGAAAACTTGGTTATCCTTTATTTATAAAGAGACTAGTCTAATCGATTCAGCTGGTTTTAAAACAAAGAGCTTAGTCTCTTTCACTGTCGGAAATTTTTCGATAAACAATTCTACGGAATAATTCGTATTTTAAAGAGGAGAATAAATGGGAACTTTCAAAACTGAAAATCCAGGTAATCAACCTGTTTGGGTCAACACAAACAATTGTAAAGCTTGTGATATCTGTGTATCAGTATGTCCAACGGGTGTATTGGGTATGCGTTATGACTCAACGTCAACGCTAGGTGCAATGATCTCAATTGATCATCCTGAGTCATGTATCGGCTGTAACGAGTGTGAGCTTACTTGTCCTGACTTTGCTATTTACGTAGCAGATAATAAGGAATATAAAGCTGCTGGCTTTAGCTTCGCAAAACTTACTGATGATGCAAAAGCACGTCAAGAAGCTATTGCGGCTAATAACTATATGTCACTAGATAATTAAGGAGGAACAAATATGAGAGAAGTAATTTCTACAGGTAATCAACTTGCTGCTAAAGCAGCTGTTGAAGCCGGAGCTATGTTCTTTGGTGGGTACCCAATTACGCCATCATCAGAAATAATGCACGAATCATCTGACATGCTGCCGGCAGTCGGTGGTACATGTATTCAAATGGAAGATGAGATCGCTGGTATCTCTGCTGCACTTGGTGCATCAATGACCGGTGTTAAATCTTTTACTGCGACTTCAGGTCCTGGTATTTCACTTAAAGCTGAGCAGATCGGTCTTGGTTTCATTGCTGAGATCCCGTTGGTTATCATCAACGTTATGCGTGGTGGTCCATCAACAGGTCTTCCAACTCGTGTATCTCAAGCAGATATCGGTCAAGCACAATACCCGACTCACGGTGATTATGCGTCGATTACACTTTGTGCAGGTTCATTGACTGAATGTTATACTGAAACAGTACGTGCTTTCAATCTTGCCGAAACATACATGACACCGGTTTTCATGTTGCTAGATGAGACTATCGGTCATATGCATGGTAAAGCGGAGATTCCTGATCTTGAAGAGATCCAAGCGAATAACGTTACACGTGCAACAAACTATTGTGAGCCTGCTGATTACCTTCCGTATGATGCTGAGATGAATAAACCGGCAGTACTTAACCCAATGTTTAAAGGGTACAAGTATCACGTAACCGGTCTTCACCACGGTCCAACAGGTTTCCCATCTGAAGATGCATACCAATGTGAGTTTAACATTGAGCGTCTTGTTGGTAAGATCAACACTGTTCACTTAGAGAACAATGGTCTTGATGATCTTCCAGACTATGAAGAAGTTGACCTTGAAGATGCAGAAGTATGTATCATTGCTTACGGTTCAATTGCACTTGGTGCTTACGAAGCTGTTCAAAAACTACGTGCAGAAGGCATCAAAGCGGGTCTATTCCGTCCAATTATGATCTGGCCTTCTCCAATCAACCGCCTAGAAGAGATTGGTGCGAAATTTAAAGACAAAATTCTGGTAACTGAGCTCAACATGGGTCAGTACTCTAGAGAGATCGAAAGAATTATTAAACGTAATGATTTTACAAAATTGCTAAAAGCCAATGGTCGTCCAATCGCACCGGCCGAAATGGTAGCAAAAGTTAAGGAGATGATGTAATGGCTTTTAATTATGATGCTTATTTACGTGTAGAAAAAATGCCGACACTATGGTGTTGGGGATGTGGTGATGGTGTTATTCTGAAGGCAACTATCCGTGCAATCAAAAAAATGGGTTGGGACATGGACGAAGTCTGTGTTATCTCTGGTATTGGTTGTTCAGGTCGTTTCTCTTCATATATCGACTGTAATACGATTCACACGACTCACGGTCGTACAATTGCATATGCAACAGGTGTTAAGCTTGCTAACCCTCACGCTAAAGTGATCGTTGTTGCCGGTGACGGTGATGGTCTTGCAATTGGTGGTAACCACACAATTCACGGTTGTCGTCGTAACATTGATATGAACTTTATTCTTATCAACAACTTTATCTACGGTCTTACTAACTCTCAGACTTCTCCAACAACACCTCAGGGTATGTGGACAGTTTCTCAGAAAGCCGGTAATATTGACCCGACTTTTGATGCGTGTAAATTGGCAATCGGTGCGGGTGCTTCTTTTGTTGCACGTGAGTCTATGCTTGACCCTAAGAAACTTGAGAAGGTCCTTGTAAAAGGATTTCAGCATAAAGGTTTCTCATTCATGGATATCCTTTCTAACTGTCACATTAACTTGGGCCGTAAGAACAAGATGGTATCAGCGATGGACAATCTTAAGTGGATCGACGGTATTACATTACCATTGAAAAAATGGGAAGCACTTTCTGAAGAAGAGCAGCTTAACATTTTTCCAACGGGTGTTCTACGCCAGGTTGAGCAAGATGAGTATACAGAGATGTATGCGAAAATCATTGCTTCTCATAGAGATGGTGCTCCTAAGATCACTCAAGATGACTTTAAGAAAAAAATATAAAGGCCTAATATGAGAAATTCTTTACGTTTTACCGGTGTGGGTGGTCAAGGGGTTCTTCTTGCAGGCGAGATCATGGCTGCATGTAAGATCAAAAATGGTGGTTTCGGTCTTAAGACTGCAACTTATACATCTCAGGTTCGTGGTGGTGCAACAGTTGTTGATATTACTCTTGACGACAATGAGATCCGTTATCCGTATGCAAATGAGGGTGAGATCGATTTTATGCTTTCTGTTGCAAACGTTTCTTATAATCAATTCAAGTCAGGTGTTAAACCAGGCGGGACAATCGTTGTTGACCCTAACCTTGTTCACCCGACTGATGAAGATCGTAAAGCTTGGAAGATCATTGAGATTCCAATCATTACAATTGCAAAAGAAGAGGTTGGTAATGTAATTACTCAATCTGTTGTTGCAATGAGTATTACAAATACACTTACAGGCGTTCTTCCAGAAGAGTCTCTAATTGAAGTAATGCTTTCAAAAGTACCTGCTAAAGTTCATGCTGCTAACATATTGGCATATGAGCTTGGCAAAAAATATGCACTAGAGAAGATGGGTAAGTAATTACCTCTTTTTAGCAAATTTTCAGCGGCTCAGGCCGCTTTTTTTATCTACTTCTATTAATATTAAATAATATCTTTCATTTACTTCTCATTTTTTTTCACTACTAGATATTTTTATTGAGACTATGCAGCTTTATAGTTGATGAAACAGCGTTTAATCTACTTCTACAGTTATCGTATTAAAATGATTACTCTTTCCCAATATCTGTACATTACCGGACGTGTACGCCTTGTCGTTCAATCTGTTTAATAGCACTCTTTCTATGGGAGAAACGCCTTGTTCTTCAAACTTTTTTGATATCATTGCACAGGTACAACACGTGGTTGCTTGATCTTAGATCAAGAGGAAAGTCCGGGCTGCTGTAAGACAGGGTTCCATCTAACTGATGGCCGGCGCAAGTCGAGGGAAAGTGCAACAGAGAATAGACCGCCTCGTAAGAGGTAAGGGTGAAACGGTGGGGTAAGAGCCTACCAGTTCCTTGAGCAATCTTGGAAGCTATGTAAACCCAACCTGGCAGCAAGAAACAGATGGTTAGCGTCTTACATTGCTATTGTTTCGCTAGAGCTGTATAGTAATATACAGAGTAGATTAATTGCCACATTAACAAAACCCGGCTTATTGGTGTACCTACTTATAAAAACACCTACTTGTAGGTTGTTTATCTTCTTCATGACATCTCTATCAATATCATAACTCCACAAAGAAAAACACTCAAATTAACATATTTACATTGATTCTGCTTCAATAATGGTATAGTATTGGCGTCATAAATATTTTGATATTTAAGTACGTAACTTGAAAAAGAGAAACATGAGCTAGTTAGATTGATTAATCGAGGGTTGATGTATGAATAGGGTAGAAATGCAAAAAAAGAATTTAGAAGAATTAGATGCAATAAAAGAAGCTGCTAATAGCAGTAAATTTAAATTGAAATAATTAAATAATAATGTCTGAAAAATCACACGAATTTACAGCTTCAAAATTATATGAAATCTATATACATCATAACACTACAATGAAATCAATAGCATCAATGGTGGAAACAACTAATTATAAAGCAAATGTGGAAGCAATAAAATCAGTAAATACGATGATGGAAACAGCTGGTATAAAAGAAATAATGCGTTCGGTAAACTCTACTGCATCAGTGCATAAT
>JAQIBF010000012.1 GCA_027859195.1 Helicobacteraceae bacterium | reverse complement strand
TAAACAACATTTCAACGGCTTTAAGGATGTTAGTTTTTCCACTACTGTTTGGACCAACAATTGTTAAACCCTGTGTCAGATCAATATGTTGCTCTTGACCAATAGTTCTAATGTTGTTAATCCTTAAACTTTCAATCTTCATTGTGTAATCCTTAAAATTTTAATATTAATTTCTTAAATACTCAATATAAAGAAAGTGACTATTTAATATCCAACATATTATAGGGTTAAGCCTGAAATACTCCCAATATCTAACACTGAAAATGTTTTACTATTTGTAAATATATGTAAAGTTGTAATGTGTTTGAGTATTTATCGCGGTGATCCTTTTACTGGATATCTCTTTATGCTAACGGTTATAAAATGAACTCGAGTAGAGCGTCACGCGCTTCCGTGATCTGCACAAAATGTTCGTGGCTGCCACCGACGTCGGGATGTGCCTTCTTGGCGAGCTGCCGAAAAGCAGCTTTGATCTGGGATGACTCGAGTGCTCCATCGATCGGCAGGTTCAGTGACTCTCTATGCTGCTTTTCGTCGAATTGTCGAAAACGGCTCGGGCGGCGTCTCCGGCGTTCGTTGTATTGGGAATAGTCTTCAAACAACCGTTCCTGAGCTTCATGGCGTCTTTTGAGGGCATCTCGGCGCAACGACACTTGTTCGTCTTGCCATCTTTGGCGAGACATTACGGTACAGGCAGCGAAGCTGATCTGACCGCTTGTCTCGAGCTCATCGAGACTGAACGGGCCCACCATATCGTAAGGCTCACTTAGCCAGGCATCTCTACTGTTCGAGCTGACTTCGATACGGTTGACCGTCACTGTGTCGACAATGCCGTAAGAGCCATTCCAAATGACCCACTGCTCCTCTTCCTCAGGCCACGGGCTGTCATGCATGATCTACTCCTGTCGAACGGTATAAACGCGTTTTTAATGATATGCAAAAAACATACTAACAACATGAATACATCGGGATATGTATGACTATTTTAAAATGACTGATTGGAATAAAAGACGATTACAGTGAAGCACTAAACCGTTTCAACAACGTTCTCTTGGAAGATACTGCTCTACAAGAGTATGAAAGGCTTTTGAGTGGTTCAGGTGGAGCATGTTGGGTGAGTTCGTAGTCGATGCACTCTTTCGGGGTCTGTATGAGGTGGAGGGTGAAGGGAATGCGCCGCTGACTTATCTTTTTACAAACCAAACTGATGATTCAGGCTGGTAAAGCTTATAAATAATGAACAATTCAACTGGAACCAGTAATATCAAAAGAATTAAATCGGTTCTTGGCATTTCGTTGCCCCTGCCAGCTAACATTAATAATATTGATATCGCAAAGAAGACAAGATAAATGTAACGGGCCGCATTACTTCCCTGATTAATTTTGTATGGCAAGATAGAGATCAGACCAATAATAATTATGTTAAATATAAATTCATCCATTGAAATATCACCAATCCGTTTAGTAATCAATATTGCAATTGCTGATAAGATGATTGTTGCCCATATGCCAATTACTGCCTGATGTACACTTGCTGGCTTTTCCATTGTTTTGTCCCTAACTAGTGATTAGTATATATTCTATAACCCTTATACTTAATTAGCACAATAGTTAAACACATTTGAGGTATAAAATTTACTTATAGCGAAGCGCTAAAACTCTTCAGCAACGCCCTCTTCTCTTTGCTCTGCGGCAGATACTGTTCTACCAAGGCATGAAAGGCTTTAGAGTGGTTCATGTGGACCATGTGGGCGAGTTCGTGGACGACGACGTAGTCGATGCACTCTTTCGGGGTCTGTATGAGATGGATGTTAAAGGTGATGACACCGTTGCTGCGGCAGTTGCCCCACTGGCGTTTCATACTGCGCAGTTTCATCTCGCTGGGCTTGAGATCCATGACGACCGAGTAGTGGTTCAGACGTTCCTGCAGGTAGCTCTGCGCCTCTTTTTTGTAGAAGTTCTGATAGTGCGTGGGTATCTGCTCTTCGGCGCTGCTGTCGCATTTGTGTTTGAGCTGGGCGAATTGCGGATGGTACTCCAGCGGGTAGCTCTCACCAAAATAGAGGATCTCTTTACCCAGCACCAGTCTCGGTTTTTCGGTCACCTTTTGAAGGGCTTTTGCGATCCACGCCTCTTTTTCGTCGATGAGCTCAAAGACCCGTTTTTTACTGATCTTTGAAGAGCTGACTGTGACCTTTCCATTGTCAGTGATGCGGAAGTAGATGTTTTTCATACGGGGCTTGACAGTGTGCTCTATCTCGAACCCTTTGTAGCTGTACCTAGTTGTCAAGAGTCTCCTTGATAATGCGGTAATGACGCTCTTTTTCCTCCCGTTTCATGGCAGCATGCGCGGGCGAGGTCGAAGGGAGCAGTGTTGTAGGGATGTCGATGTCGCTGAAATGTTTTTTGTACCCCTCCATCGCTTTACGGCCCGTAAAGAAGATCTGTTTGATGTTCGGGTACTGCTTGAAAAAGGCGTGAAAGTCGTTGGGGACGAGGTCTTTGAGGTTGGTATCGCTTGAGTTGCCCTCTTCTCTTCGCAATGAACCGTAGGTGTCCCACATGGCGATCCCTTTTTCGAGCGCAAAGGCGCGTTTCTCATCATTTGTAGTGAGCGTAACATCGAAGAGGGTCTCCATGATGGGCCAGAAGAGGTTTCGGGGATGCGCATAATAGAAGTTCTCTTCAAAGGACTTAATGCTTGGAAACGAGCCGAGGATGAGCACTTTGGAGTGTTCGTCTACAATGGCATCAAAGGGGTGGTCAAGGCGCTCTTTAGACATTATTACTCAATAGTTTACTATATAGTGATTAATCGACTTCATAGTCGATAGGGTCAGTAACACCGGCGATCTTAAAACCGTTCAGACGAAGACGGCAGCTGTCACAGACACCGCAGGCCTTCTCTTCGTTTTGATAACAGCTCCAGGTCAAGGCAAGCGGTACATGGTGAGCAAGTGCCGCTTGAACGATCTCCGACTTTTTCAAGTGGACAAGGGGCATCTCTATGGTGATATTGGTGGACTCTTTGGTGCCGAGGTTGATGCTCTCCTGCATGCTCTTGATGTAGGACTCACGGCAGTCAGGGTAGCCGCTGCTGTCCTCTTCGACCACACCGATACAGATCACTTCGGCACCCTCTTTTTCCGCAATGGCCGCTGCCATGCTCAAAAAGATACCGTTGCGAAAAGGGACGTAGGTAACCGGTACGCCCTTTTCCACGCCGCCGGTCGGAACAGCAATGCTTTTGTCCGTCAGTGCAGAGGCTCCAAGCTCTTTAAAAAAGCCGATGTCGAGGTCGTACTTGTTAGTCGCACCGATGGTGTGGGCGATGCTATGAAAGGCTTCGCGCTCCTTTTTTTCGGTACGCTGGTCATAGTTGAAATGGACCGCGATGATCTCATAGCCTCTATCTTTCATCAGGTAGGCACCCAAGGTCGAGTCCATCCCACCGCTCATAATACAGACTGCTTTTTTACTCATTGTATTCCTTAGTGTACCGCACTCGATTAAACACTAGTTTTATTTTTTGTAATGTGATTTTAACACATCGTAGGCCGCTTTGATGCGTATAAACTGTTCAGAATCACTATTTGACTTGGTATCGGGGTGGTAGAGCTTGGTGAGTTGTTTGAATTGTGTTTTGACCTCTTCAAAACTGGCCTTGGTGGTGAGACCGAATAACTTATAAGCATCCATGATCTCTTGTTCGGTCTGTTCTTCGTTCAGCCCTTCGTAAAAGGCCTCTTTTGTCTCGTCAGTCATCTTTTTGACTCTGTTTTTGATAGCATTAAACATTGTTTTTCAACCTTTCTATAATTTTATCTGCAACGCGGAAAGCGTTAGCATAGATGGTCCATGTGTAAGGAACACTGCCCCCGGTCGGCATAAAGCTGGCATCGGTGACATAGAGGTTGGCGACCTCGTGTGCTTTACAGTTTACATCAAGAACGGACGTTGCGGGGTCGGTTCCAAAACGGCAGCCTCCGGCGACTAAGTTTGGCGGAGGTGAATCGGAGATGCTGGATGTAACATCTTCACAGCCCAGATCTTTTAAAACCTTCACAGCCTTGTCTGCAAGGTGTTGCCCGACTTTTAGGTCATGCGGGTGGCCGTAAAGACGGAGCTTGCCGACAGGCATGCCCCACTTGTCTTTGACCTCTTCGTCAACGCTCACAAAACAGTTGTCCGTCGGCAACCAGTCATTAAAGACCTCGAAGGTCATGACGCGGGAACGCTCAAAGGTGTGGTGCAGACTCTTGGAGAGTGCTTTGCCCCAGAGAAGGTCGCCGTTGTTGTCATAGACCTGGTCCAGAGCTCTGGGGATGGCATTGGCATGTTCAAACAAAAAGTCGATGGTACCGCCTTTGAGATGCTGCTCATTCTCATCATACTCATACCAGTCTTGGATTGAACGGTTGACAAAGGCACCTCGAAGCAGCAGTGACTCCTGTCGCTCTTTGGGAAGGTTCTCAAAGTTAAGACGACCGCTGCCTGTTCCGCCTGCGGAGAAGATAAGGTTTTTACCGACCAGTCCGCCGTTGTTGGCTAACCCGTTGGGATAGTCAACACTTTTGGAGTTAAGCAGCAGCCGTGAACTCTCCGTGGCCTGTGCTGCCAGTACATAGATCTTGGCTTCAACAGTATGCGCGTCACCACTCTTGTCGTAGTAATGAACAGCGTTGACGCTGTCTCCGATGCTCTCTATTTTATAGACAAACGCGTCAGGCAAGATCTCACAATTACCACTGCTGACAGCCTTGTCAAGCAGGGCTGACTTGGCATGACTTTTAGCACCGGTGGCACAGCCGTAACTGCCGCACAGGTTGGAGTACGAGCATCCTCTTCTGCCCATTGCGTCATACGGAAGGATGGCACGCGGTGTCGGCATGGCGTTGTAACCGAGGTTACTACACGACGCATCGATCCAGTCGGCAATTGGGTGCTCCCATGTTTGAGGGTACGGGTAGTCTGCTGTCGATCGCGGCTCGCGGAAAGGGTGTTCAACCATTTTTCCTGAGACACCGACAAGCTCTTCTACTTTTGTATAGTAAGGCTCCATCGTCTCATAGTCTATGGGCCAGTCAACAACATTGGCCCCCTCGACCTCGCCGAAGACCGTTTTGAGCTTGAAGTCATTGGGCTTCATACGGTGAAAATAGCCGCTCATAAGGTTGGAAGAGCCGCCGACCATGGAGCCGTTCCAGAAGTTCCAACCGCTCTCTTCTCCCGTCTCTCGAATGATCTCTCCGTTGTCATTAAAGGTCTCGATGACATGCTGCTCGTCTTTTAACTTTGGCGTATAAAGGCTTCGTCTGGAAACGGCGATCTCATCTTTTTTAAAATCGTTTTCGTTGTAAAGCGGCCCCTTTTCAAGCACGATCACCTTAAAGCCAGCCAGTGCCAATGTGTAGGCGACAGGTGCCCCGCCTGCCCCGCTGCCAATAATGCAGATGTCTGCTGTTTTTATCATATTGCCACCTCGTTCGGGCGGGGAAACCCAGGTTCAAACTCCAGCCATTTCCATCCAACCGCATCAATATTTGCCCCGTAAATGGGGTCAGAGAAGACACTCTCAAAATAGTAGCACATAATCTTGTAGAGCCAGTTGTCGCCCCAACGCAGCATAGAGACCTTTTTCAACAGCGCTTCTTTCTGATCGTGGTTGAGTTTGACAAAGTGTTTATTGAACTCTTCTTCAGCGGTTTCGTCCAACCAGCGCGCACCATTGATAAGGTACTCTCTGCTTTCGATGTCAATACGTTTATCACTGAGGACCCCTTTAAAGTAACCCATGACGTTGAGCTTGGAGGTCACATAGCCCTCTTTGTCGGGAAACAGATGGGTGATGAGGGCATCAAAGATTTTATAGGTGTCGGTGCTGACATTGTTGCTCAATGCGTACTTTTTGGCAGCAATACCGACAAGGAGAGCAGCGCCTGCAGCGCCGCTGTACTGGAAAAAATCACGTCTTGTTATCATAGCTTGATTGTAACATAAGATAGCGAACTTTTATTGTGATGTGACATACATATCTTGATATCTATTTATGTAATCAACTTTGGCTGAAGGTGGGACTGTTTTGATCTGTTCTCATACTTTTTTTCTCCGCAAAAAAAGTACGCAAAAAAGTTTCCACCTTTAAAAAGTCTGAATATAGATGGATTTACATTATTAGGTTTTCTTGCTTGAGCTGTTGATATTTCAGAATTCTATGAGGG
>JAQIBF010000135.1 GCA_027859195.1 Helicobacteraceae bacterium | reverse complement strand
AAGACGTCCTAGATTAGATTTTGCGGGGTTTCACCATGTGGTTAACCGAGGTGTGGCGCAAAGTGATATCTATCTCTGAAAAAATGGGTCAGGTGATGGAAAAAATGGGTCAGGTGATGAAAGTTCACTTTTGTGCTATACTATTTTCTATCAATATTAGCCATTTTACGAACTCTAAATAGAAGAGGGGAGAGATTATGCCAAGACGTCCTAGATTAGATTTTGCGGGGTTTCACCATGTGGTTAACCGAGGTGTGGCGCAAAGTGATATCTATCTCTGCAAAGACGATAAAGAGGTGTTCTTAAAGATACTTTGCAAAGCATGTCAACTCTATAAAGTCAACCTTCATGACTATTGTCTTATGGACAACCACTACCATCTTATTATAGAGACAACATCTGAAAACCTTTCTCTGTTTATGCGCCATGTCAATAGTAATTACGCTATCTATTTCAATAAACGCTATAAACGGAACGGACACCTATGGCAAGGACGATTTAAATCATGGTATATACTCAACGAAGAGTACCTCTATACTTTGTTTCGTTATATAGAACACAATCCCATTAAAGCCAAGATGGCTGACTACGTAGGACAATACGAATACACGCTGCTGGCGACATTGCTCAATACACATCTGAAGACACCAATGTGTGCTCAGCATTCCCGACTAAAAAAAGAGTTGCATTATGCAGGCGTTTTAGAGTTACTTGAGATCGCCTTAAGTGATGAAGAATTAGATGCCTTAGTACAAGAACAGAAAAAGAAGATCATTCAGGTAGAGCATGAATACAAGACAGAAACTCTGCCTGACCTTCAAGGCTACTTTTCTGACAAGTTAACGAAAACAGAGAGAAACAAAGCGATCTTGCAAGCGATAGACGAAGGGCATACCCAAGCAAGCATCGCTAACTATTTAGGCCTTGCGGCTTCAACCATTGTTAAAATTAAAAATAGAGATGAAGTAAAGTGAACTTTCATCACCTGACCTAAATATTCCACTTTTTTCTCCTCTCTAAAGCCTTGATCGTAATCTAATCGACGAAAAAAGTCGCTCTGTTTTGGATGATGGTTTTTTTGTATGCAGGAGAGTCACTGCTTTGTGAAAATAGCACCGCTAATGCTTGTCTCTGATCTTATCTCTGACAGATCTAGCGATTTTTTATCTTTTTTAATGCCTTTGATGATTTGAACTGCCATATTAACATAAGGGCAAAAAAGCAGTAAACATACGTCAAAACCCTGTAAGGGTATTGGAGTATAGTCATGCTTATGAAAAAAACAAATGAACTCATTACAAAAGATATACGACAACTGATCTTTCAAATCGCGATACCTTCGAGTATTGGGATGTTTTTTAATACCATGTATAACGTCGTCGATACATTTTATGTCGGCCAAATATCTACGGAGGCGATCTCAGCTCTTACCTACAGTTTTATGATCTTCTTCATGCTTTTGTCTATAAGTTTTGGACTCTCATCTGCCATCACAGCGTATGTGGGCGGGGCCTTGGGTAAACACAAGAGCGCTATGGCAGGAATCTATACATCAAATGGCATGAGCCTGTTTACGCTTGTCTCACTTGTTTTGACGCTTATCAGTTTTTTACTTCTGAAAGATATCTTTGTTTTAATGGGTGCAGCCGACAAGGTTCTGGAGTATGCACTCGACTATACCTACATCATACTTCTCGGCATCGTCCCTATGCTGATAGGCTTAGGTGCAAACTCAGTCTTAGTGGCCCTGGGCGATACCAAAAGCTATAGGAACATTTTGATCATTGGATTTATCTTAAATACCATTCTTGATCCCTTGTTTATCTATGGTTTTTATATTTTCCCGCCACTTGGCATCAGTGGCGTTGCCATCGCAACCGTCCTGATCCAATACATCACACTTATATATATGCTCACAAAACTTTATAAGACCAAGCTGTTTGATGCAGCTCTGTTTTTCAAGTCTACTCCCAACATAAAAGCGTACAAACATCTCATCAGACAGGCTGTCCCTACAAGTATCAATATGTTTTTAGGCTCTTTTGGAAGTATGATCACGATGTACTTCGTCTCTACATATGGGTTTAAATCTGTTGCGGCATTCGGGATAGGATATAGAGTTGAGCAGATCATCTTGCTTCCAATGCTAGGCTTAAACACAGCCGTTATATCTATCGTGTCAAACAACTTTGGTGCGAAAAACTTCGACAGAATAGATGAAGTCATACACAAAGCCTTGCGGTACGGATACATCATGAGTGCTATCGGGGTCGTTTTAATAGCACTGTTTGGCAAGTATGTGATCATGGTGTTTGATACAGATATCGAAGTGGTGGATACCGCCTACATCTATATAATATTTGAGAGTTTTATCTTCTTTTCATTTATAACACTGTTTATATCAACCTCCACACTTCAAGGTATAAAAAACCCTTTTATCATACCTTATATAAGTTTTTATAGACAGATATTCATGCCTCTTATCTTCTTCTACTTAGTGGTGCATGTCTTTGAACTATCTATTATATATTTATGGATAAGTATGTTCATTATTATCAGCAGTGCGGCGATCTATATGAAAATATATACAAAGAGACAATTAGAACTTGCTCGTGCCAGAAGGTAACGCTGCTGCCGTCTTATCTAAGAATTTTAGGGGCAGGTGACAACCCACTACTTTTATAAACAACAAAAGCGAAGGGTTGAACCTCCACTTTTTATATCCAAACTTATTTATCCGTATTGATGCCAGTGCGAATATGCCCTCCATCGTTATAAATGCTTCATGTAATACCATACGCTGCTGGAGTATGTTACAATCACTATAGAATAATTTGCAAGTAAACAGGAGCAGAAGATGTGGAAAAAGATTTTAATGGGGCTTGTTGCCGCGTTTGTGTTGATTCAGTTTATCCCTTACGGACACGACCATACGAACCCGGTGGTCGTGAAAGAGCCGTTATGGGACACTCCGCGTACGCAGGAGCTCTTCAATCTTGCCTGTAACGATTGCCACAGCAACAAATCTGTCTGGCCGTGGTACAGCAATGTCGCGCCTATATCGTGGTCTATCCAGTCTCATGTAGAGGAGGGGCGCGAGCACTTTAACGTTTCGATGTGGGGTCAGCAGAAAAAGAACACAGGCGACGAGGCGGCCAAAGAGGTACGCGAGGGTGAAATGCCGCTCTTCTCATACCAGCTCGGTCATCCCGAAG
>JAQIBF010000137.1 GCA_027859195.1 Helicobacteraceae bacterium | reverse complement strand
GTTATGGGGGTGGTGTGGGGGTCACCGTAGACGGTGGCCGAGGAGCTGAAGACGATCTTTTTGCAGTGGTGTCTCTGCATCACTTCGCAGAGAACCTGGGTGCCGTGGATGTTGTTGTCGTAGTAGCGCAGCGGCTGCTCCACCGACTCGCCGACGGCTTTGAGTCCGGCAAAGTGAATCACCGCCGAGATGTCGTAGCTGCTAAAGACCTTCTCCAGGTCATCCGCCGAGCGGATGTCACCCTCGACAAAAGAAATAGCCTTGCCAACGAGCTTCTCGACCCGTCGCAGACTCTCTTGTGAGGAGTTTGAAAAGTTGTCAAACACCACCACGTCGTACCCGGCCTCTACCAACAACACGCAAGTATGCGATCCGATGTACCCTGCTCCGCCTGTTACTAAGATCATGTATTTTGCTTTCGTTTAAAAAACTGCGGGATCTTGGAGAAGTTTTTAGCGATCAGAGTGCCGAGGTGGCCGACGTTATTGTTCTGCAGCGCGCGGACGTCCTCTTTGGTCTTCATAATGATGTTTTTAAGACTTCTATTGCTGGCACCACCGACTCGCATCTTGACAAGGACTTCGGGGATGTAACGCGTTGTTATGCCTTCTCTGCCGAGAAAACGGAGGATGGAGTCATAATCCGCTGCGATCTTGAAACTGGTGTCAAAGGCACCAAAATCCTCATAGACCTTGCGTTTGACATAAAAGGTAGGGTGCGGGGGCATCCAGCCGTTTTGCAGTTTACGCAGACCAAAAGCCCCGCTCTTCCAGTAGCGCACCACTTTGGAGGTGTCCTCTTTACTGACGTAGATAAGGTCGCCGTAGATGGAGTCCACATCGCCACTCTTAAAGGCTTCGGCGATCTTGGCAACGACATGTTCGTCTTGAAAAAGGTCGTCAGAGTGTAGAAACCCGACCACATCGCCCGTCGCCAAAGCCACCCCTTTGTTAAGGCCGTCATAGATGCCCTTGTCGGGTTCCGAGACAAACGTGGTGATCTTGTCTGCATACTTCTGTATAACGTCTACCGTGCCGTCTTTCGAAGCCCCGTCAACAACGATGTATTCGATGTTGTCATAGGTCTGCGACAGCACCGACTCTATCGCCTCGGCGATGGTCTCTTTGTTGTTGTAAACGGAGGTAATCACTGATATCTTCATACGTCTATTCTTCCTTTTTTCATCATCAAATTTTCCCGCCATGGGCTCTCCTTTTAAGGTCACGTATTCAAGCGATTATTGATACAAACTTGTTTAGAATTTTCATTTTATCGTCACACACAAACTTCTAATCCCAAAATACGTTATCTTCCCAGTTAACGGGAAACCCGGCGGCATGTAAAAATTGGGAGACTATTGGGTATTGGCATATCAGCTTCAATAATTCATCTTTTATTTTTATATTCATATTCAAACTGACTGTCATCTGCTGCAGCATCGCCATAAATAGGTAGATCCTGTTTTGATGTGACGGCAGGTAGGGTGCCGCCAATAGATTGCGGAGTCCGGAAGGTTCTCGGAAGTTAAAATTCCAGGTTCGGCTATGGTGGGCACAGCGGTTACGGACATCTCGTATAAGCGTCAACCATGAATTGAGCTCTTTCAGGTTGCGTGCACCAAACTGTTGCGCCAATCGGTCCAATACGTTTAGTCGGGGATCAGTCTGAAAAGGGACTTTGTCCAACGCGGAAAATATGGCCAGCAAGTTACCGAACGTCGCCAATTCTGACACCATCCAAATGGGCGGCAGGCTTTTAAAATCATCATTTTTTTCATTATAATAGTTTGCTTTAAAGTGCACTGCGAATTCATCACTGGAGCGTTGAAAAGCTTGTCCTAAACCAGACCTGGTTGCAGCGATCTTGGATTTATTGGAGAAAAGTGTATTATCCAGATACCAATAGGGATCGGCAGTGTGCAATGTAATGACTTGATCCAACTTGGTTCTCAATTTTACCTCTACCCTTCCTATAATAGAAAAAAGAAGGTCACGTAGTTCGTCATCAAACCGATAGAGAGCAACGCCGTCTTCAAAAGTATAGTCTGTGTCAAACCGGCTGTCAATCATCAAAGGTCGCAAATAAACCTTGAACCTATAATAGTTGATATCAGCAAGGGTACGTTCTGCTTTCGGTTCATCCAACAGACGCAGCTCTTTAGTTTTTAGACCAGTTATGATCTCTTGTGGGGATTTGTAAGGTTTGTTGTAGGGGGAATAACTCATTTGATTGTCCTACCAAACGAAAAAAGCCCACTGACGCCAATGAAGTTCATTGGGGTAGCGGGCGTTGGTAGATGTATTATACTGCAAAACGTTATTGTTGTCAATCCATACTCACTTTTTATTTGAATAGATGTTAAACGACCTATACATAAAATATTTCAATATTCTATCTTAAATAAATAATTTTAAATATTTTAACACCTAATTGAGACTATAGTTATACTTTTCATCCACTGACAACACGCTTGCTCTCAATCTGCATAAATTTGCTGACAGATGTTCTCTTTTTTTGTACGATAAAACATTTAATGCATTGCGCTGTTGGCGCTTATCAACAGATTCACGACTCACAACCAAGTTATTCCCAGTGTCTGCCCCTCCGGGTGCAGATTTATGGGATTAGAAGGATGGTCGCTTGCGCGACAAAGAGCAAGACCCTTTCGTCAACAGATTTAGCAGATTAAACAGATTAGAGAAGAGCCAAAAGCAAGTTCAGTTGAACACCATTGCTATAAAGACTAATAAAAAATCTGCGCAAATCTGCGCAATCTGCTGACCCCGCTCTTGCTCTTTAATTAATCTCACTAATCCTACTAATCTGCACCCGGAGGGGCAGACCCTGGGAAACGCCCTTCCTCTCCTCTCTTGCTCTAAAATAATTCGCGTACACCCCAGGGTGGCTTCTTGACCTCCTTCTATGATAAGACACTTTTGCTCTTCTCTTTTTGTGTTACGTATTACGTGCTAAGTGCTACGATTTTCTTTTTTACTCATCAAATCACGAATCAGAAGGTGAATCGCGAAGCGAGAGAGACTGCCCTGGGGTGCAAGTTACGAATCACCCGAAACTATGTTTCGTTTTCGCTTCGCCTCAGCAGGGTTCCCCTGATAGATGGTGTAGGCTTCAAGCTCTTTCGTGGCAACCGAGCCGACAGCAAGCACGCTGTGGCTGCGGCAGGTGACGCCGGGACAAACCGTCGCCTTCGCCCCTATCCAAACGCCCTCTTCCAAAACGATCTCACCCAGAACAAGGTCAAAGGTCTCTCTCTTGTAGTCATGGCTTCCGGTCAGAAGGTACGTCCCCTGCGAGAGCACGACATTGCTGCCTATCGTCACCTCAGCAAGATTGTCGATCCAAACACCCTCACCTATCCAACAATGCTCACCAATCTCCAAAAACCATGGATATTTAACGTTGACATCGGGTTTGATGACCACTCCCTGAGAGACCTTAGCCCCGAACGCTCTTAACAATGCAGTTTTCATACTCGAAGGAAACGGCAGCAGTGTTTTAAAAAAAAGCATATTGGTGAAATACCAAAGCATCTTCTTCAGTGTTCCGCCGGGCTTGTAATTGTCGTTGTTATATTGGTGTAGTTTAACTTTATTCATCTATTTCTCATTAGCAGCATCAATATCCATTCCATAATGGTCTTTTACGACTTCTTGAATGGTTTGATTATTTTTCTTTGCCAATTGCTCTATCTGATAGACTTTTGTGTCAACAAGAAAACGGTACCAAAAAGCGTGCAGTGTGTGAAAAATGAATCCCTCTTTTCCGTCAAGAAACCCGAGTTTGAAAAAGTATCGATAGATGAAATATAAAAATGGTCTAACAAAAAGCGGTGTTTTGAAGTATACGTTCTCTTTCATCCAACGTTTACGCTCTGTTTTATTTCCAAATAGATTGGCTACTGTATCGATCTCATGTATTTTGTGTTTTGCTATAAGAAACTCTACCGCCTCACGAGTGGAATAGCCGTTATGCTTAGTCGTCCAAAGAGCAATATTTTCCTGACGGTCATAGTTTGATTCAATGACATCGATATTGGAGAGTAACGTCACACCATCAACTTTAATATGTTCATCCATCCAACGGTCTTCCATTGCACCTTTGGAACGCTTATACACTCGCAAGAAGTAGTTCGGGTAGAAAGCACCATGTTTAATAAAACGTCCCATAAAAAAGATCTTCATCTTAACATACACACCATCAGCACTGTCTTCTTCTATGATTTTTCGTAGTTCGTCAAACCCTTCTTCTGTCCAACGTTCATCTGCATCAAGACGCAATACCCATTCATTTTTAATATCAGTGTTGGCAATACCCCAAAGATATTGTTTTGAATGATTAATCCATTTGTTTGGATAAAATTTATCTGTGTATTCTCTCGCTATTTCTTCTGTTTTGTCATTTGAATAAGAATCAACAATAATAATATCATCGATGTATTCATTAACTGATTCTAAACACGCTCGAAGATTTCGCTCTTCATTGTAGGTCATAATTATGGCGGTTACTGGTAGTTTATTCATTTATATCTTTCTTCTCTCTTTTTTTATAAGGTTTACATGGATGTCCAAAACATATCATATCTGAGGGCATATCTTTAGTCACAACGCTTCGTGCACCTATGACTGCCATCGACCCAATTATTACACCTGGAGAGATATAACTTTCAGTACCAATAAATGCACCGCTCTTTATATTTATAGGCTTAGTGATTAATGCAAAATGAGGATCACTATGATCGTGTGAACCTGTATTGATATTCGCTCTATATGATATAGAAACATAATCTCCAATAATTACTTTGTCCAGACTATAGATCAATGCTTCAAAATCTATAGCAGATCGTTCACCCATAGTTAAATTCCAAGGCATATAAATTGTGGCTTTTGGGTGAATAAAGCATGTGCTTTTAATATCTGCACCAAATAAATTCAAAAGCCATAAACGAAATTTATTTAACTTATGAGGTGTCCATCTGAAAAAAGTCCCCTGAATAAACGTCCAAAGAGCTAATTTAATTTTAGTCTTAGTAGTAAATACGGATCGTGATGGTTTTAACCACATTTCACTTATTGACTGTTGCATTTTCGTACATCCTTTCAAACACCTCTTTAAATTGCACCGCTATATTTTTCCAGTCATATTTTTTAGCAAGTGCTTTAGCGTTGACACGCATCTTTTCTCGATCTTTTTCTAACATCTCCAAGATAGCCTGAGTTGTCTCTTTAACACTATTATTAACCCATTTTCCGCAGTCAGCTTCTTCCACCTCAGACCACGGGGTATTCTTACTTGCAACTATTGGAGTTCCAGCCGCCAAGCTTTCAACATAGACATTTCCAAAATTTTCATTATGAGATGGCAATACAAACAAATCGGCATTTGCTAAGAAGTCAATCTTGTCTTGTCCGTTGATAGCACCTACTAAAAAGACCTTATCTGCCAATTTAAGTTCATTGACCTGCTGCTTTAAATTATTTTCTTCACCCTCATTTTGGCCAGCAATAAAAAGTGTGGCTTTTGGGTAACGCTCTAATACCTTAACAAATGAGTTTATTAGTATATCAAAGCCTTTTTTCTTTTGTAGCCGGCCCATTGAGACAATAATATTATCAGTTTCTATCTCTTTATCTGTGTATTTTTTCATAAACGTTTGTTTTGAAAGTACAGATGATTTTTGAAAAAGATCATACTCAATACCATTAGAGACAACTTCTACTATAGTATTTGGACAAATTGTTAGAATCTCATTTTTTTCCTGTTCCGCAGTAGCATGCCAAGTAATTATCTTTTTAAAAGGCTTTATTAGTAAGTCCAACCACAATTGTTTGAACCTACTTCCATTTTCTAAACACCATCCTCCAAATTGTCCTCTAGGTGACAGTAAAACTGGTTTTTTAAATATTTTTGCATACAACAAAGCAAAAGGAGCAGAAAAATTATAAACAGATTGTAGATGTATTACATCAGCTTGCTTTATGTCTTGCCACATTAAAAAAAACATCGGAAGAGAAATAGTATGTTTGACTGTAGTGTTGTAGTACTTTACAAATAGATTATCTTCAAACTTTTTCCAACTATTCGTTTCAACATCAAGCTTGGTTTCCATATTTGCATTGGTAGTGCTAACATAAATTTCACAATCTTTGAGTTTTGCAAGTTCTTGACTTGTATGTAGTGTTGAAAATATAGGACCACCATATACTGTTGCAGGGTAAAACGATGGGATAATTAGGTTGATTTTCATTGCACTTTCTCCATTAAATAACTTCGTATTTTATTTGTATTTTTCTCAAAGAGTATATACATTACAAATGAATATATGTATGTACTAATCAACATTAAAAAGAATAGACCAAAAGAATTCATTGAAGGTTGAGCAAGAACCTGTATTTTAAATGTAGAAATCAGTATCGCAGTTAACAATAATATAAATGGAAAAT
>JAQIBF010000075.1 GCA_027859195.1 Helicobacteraceae bacterium | reverse complement strand
TTCCGGCGGCTATTGTCTGCGCATTCACTTCGTTCATTTGCTCCATCTTATGCTACTTTACTCAGATAAAACATGCCTTTGGGCATCTTTTCTGTGAGATATCCTAGTTCTCGGATAATCAATCACTTCTAATACTTCTTTACTACAAACAATCATAAAACTTATCATATTTTTCCGGCGGCTATTGTCTACGCACTCGTTTTACTCATTTGTTGCCATCTTATGCTACTTTACTCAGATAAAACATGCCTTTGGGCATCTTTTCTATGAGATATCCTAGTTCTCAGATTTATAAACTCCCATAAACTACTTTTACACCAAACGATCATAACTTTTATAACATACATTCCAGCGGCTACGGTATGGATATCATAGGGAGGCTGCTGTTGAAGGAGTAGATTCCAAATCAAGTTTGGAATGACGTGCTGTCGGAGTGTTTCGTCTGGTTTGGAATGACGTGCTGCCAGACGATTCGTCATTTTTAACTTGATTTACCTAAAGGCATTTCCTTTGGTCACAGATCCACTACATCGCAAGATGCAGATAGCGACTGTGCTGTTATAAAGTGATCGTCAGCATATATTTTTTTATGAGCCTCATCTATACCAAAGTCGCTTTTGTGACTACGTAAGCATATTTACTGGTACTCTCTTATCAAGGTAAACTTAGAATGCATATCTACGATAGTCACTATGGCCTGGTGATGATTCTTACCGATAACGGTATTGATCTCCCCCATCACCTACTCTTGAATTCTATTCAACGATACCGGGATTATCATCGATTGAGACTCTATGATTTCTATGTCCTGATATGTGTAGCCAGATCATGTTATTAATACAACTATTATACTGTTTACAAGGATTAGACTCTTATTGAAGTCTACTCCGTGCTTAATAGGATAAAAGATAGGTTGAATTAATAGTATGTGATAGTACTTAATCTCATTCTATGTGTGTTATATGCATTTTATATGTAAGTTATATCAGAATGCTAGTAATGGGATTAAAGATGCTGTAGAGTATTTAAAATGCGTTTTACATGCAGTAGAATGACTATCCATTAAGATAGTCATTCGAGAGAGAGCTATTTTCTTAGAAGAGGGTTTCCGTTTGGTACCTCTACGCCGCCTAAGCTTTTTAATATTGATGTTATTTCTTGATCCAGTCCATTCATTTCATCTAACTGTTCTTTATTTTTAATGCCCATTGCTGCACCCCATGCTGCTAGTGTAGGCATTCCGATCACGATCTTGTTTTCGCCCTTTTTAACATAGAGATATATTGAACATGGGGCAAAAGTACCTGCCATTGGTTGTGCATTTTTACCATCAAAGATGGTATAGGAAAAGGGGATATGACAGAGATCATATGACCAAAAAACAGTAAAGGTTGGTAGGTTGTCATCAGCACTGTTGAAACTCTCTTTTACATTATAGTAACCAGCGATGATGTAACCTTTTTTCTCAAAGGTGGATTCGAACTTCATTTGGAAGTCGTCCATAAAGTCATATACATCTTCCTGCTCTTCAAAAGGGATCTCCATGTTCATCATTGTATCTGCTGCATATCCAACTAGCGGGATATGACTTTTTTTACCGCCTAATGTTTCATCGATCTTTTTGTCAAGTGGTGCAATACCTTTGACAAACTGTTGACGAATCTCTTGATCATCGATTTCTAAGATGTCTAACATAGTCTCTGCTGTTAGATGGGCAACTATCGTTTTATCCGGCTCGGATAGAGTACGGTACATCAGTAGGTTAAAGGGGCTAAATGCAGCAATACGAGGATCTTTTTTTATTAATGGTACAACAAGTTCCTCTGCAAATAGAGAGTTGAAGTTGAGCGTACTTAGTACCGATTTTCCCAGTTCACGTTGTTCGTATACTGTATTGACATTGTGATGCGGGGCATTAAGATAGAAACCGATTTTTGATAGATCGTTTTTGACGAAGGGAAAAAACTTGTCATCTATTTTACTGTCATAAGTCCAGACTACTGCAAAGTCCTTATTGTCTGAAGGAGTGAACTTTACATCACCTTTTTGCGGTGCTGCAAATAGAGAGGTTCTCAGGAGTTCGATGTGAAGAGAGGATGTGAATAATTTCATATAAGACCTTTAATTATAAATTACAAAACAAAAGATAGGATTGGTATCACTTGGTTTGTGATTAGATAGATGTAGGATGTAGTTAACAAGAGTGCAAAGCACTCTTGTTAAGTAGTTCAAATACTATTAGTATTGGGTGATTTCTTTAACAACGTTATTGAAAAGCTCTTGTGCTTCGATAAGCGGCTGTAAAGATTTTTCATCTTCAATATCTGTTGCTGTGATCCAGTTGTCTACAGATGGGAATCCCATGTGTGTAGTTGTTTCATCGGCTTTCTTGTAAATATAGAATGTACATGGAGCAAATGCACCAACTTCCGGGTGTGTTTCAGAAACAGGGTAGATTACGTCAAATTTACATACTGAGTATGTATCATAGTAGTCAAATGTCTCATTACCACGTTCTTGCAGGTCTGAGTTAAGATCGATGAAGCTTGGGAATAGAAAACCGATTGGCTCCATTTCAGCTTCAAATTCTTCTTCAAAACTCTCTTTTGCTTCTACTGCGGCGTCTGCGTCTTCTGTATCGAATTCAGCTGTAAATGTAGTCGCAAGAGACATGTTCATATCAGCGACTTTGCTGTATTTATGCTCTTCATATTTTCCACCAGGAAGAGCAGCTTTAAGTGCTTTGTCCATTGCGTCAGCGTAAGCGATCAGGTCTTTATTATCCATAGGGATCTGCGTAATACGAGACATACCGCGAAGCGTTAATGCAGAGATTGACATATCTTTGTCGCCATTTGAAGACCAGATAGACATACTTAGTGGTGTAATAAGACCGACACTTGGATAATCTTTTGCTAGCTTAGATGCGAAATCTCTGTTGTGTACAACTGCAAGTCGGTATGTTTTATACCAAAGTTTACCGAAACGTAATTCAAATGGCTTGTTCATGTCGTTGTTTCCGTCAACTACAAAACCGTTTGCAGTAAATGCCGCTTCTATAGTTGCGCCTGTGATCTTTCCATCCGGGTTAGATACTGTCATGACACGAATATCTTGAGTGTCTACTGCTACTTCTTTAACCGGTTCCGCTTTAGCTGGTGCTTCTGTCTCTACCTTATGAGAGCTACATGCTGTCATACCGAATGCTACGAATGCACTAAGTGCTATTGCTGATAATCTTTTCATTGTGTTCCTTTTTTTATTTGTAGTTTTTGGTGTAAGACCAAAAACATACAATGGTTTGAATCATTCTAACGATTTTTATATCTAGACAATCTTAATCATTGTCAACTTGTACAGTATCACCAATATTTATACTTCCACTGTGTATCACCTTCACAAATATACCTCTATCATCTTTCAATAATTTAGGCAGCTTTGGATTTACACTGCTTAGCCCTTTACATAGTGTACAATTTTGTGTCACTTCTAAAAGTACCTCACCAATCGTGATATGATCACCAGCAAGCAGGTGATACGGATTGTAATCTATCAGGATATTTTCACCAAGTGAACCGCGTGCTATATCTATGCTATTTTTTTCGGCAATGGCATAGCTCTCCTTAGAGGTCAGCAGTACCGAACGATGAATGTCTTTGGCATGAAATTTGTCCTCTAATACGCCGTCTGCATCAAGAACAATGGTTTCTTTCTGTACTCTGCTATGGTCCTTCTCGAGGGTGACATAGAGTTCGAGGACTTTCCCAACAGTTTGTTTACTCATTCTCTCTCCTTTAGAAGTCAGTATCAAAATCAAGCGTGTCTAAATAGGTTTGAAATTCTACCTCACGGTACTGTTTAGTTGAGATATAGTTTAAGACCTTCAAGTAGTCATCTTGCTCTATCATACCTGGTGCGATATGTACGATCTTCATTGTGCTATCTATAAATGCGGTAGTTGGATAAAAGTCATAGCCTATATGTTTTGCAAAATCCTGTCTCGATCCAATAAACTCATTGAATCTGATCTGTCCACTCTCTTCAATATAGATATCTATAAAAACAAAGTCATCGTTAATCTTTTTAGATATTTCACTATCATTTAGCGTAAACTCTATCATATGATCACAATATCCGCAATTTGGTTTGTGAAAAAAGAGAAGTGCAACTTTTTCTTTTTTGGCTGCTTGGTTAAGAATACTATTTAGATCAAGATCTTTGGAGTAAAGAGGCAGGCTGATTAAAAATGATGTTATTAGAGAAAGTAAAAAAGATGTTTGCAATTTAATTATCTGGAAGGGGATGAAAAGAGACGATTGACGCTCTTTTCAAGGAAAGAGTCAAGTCATTACTTGATCTCACTGCTGCCTTTACCTGTGTTACCTTTAAGGTCAACCCAGCTCATCTCAACTTTGTCGCCTTTAGCACCAATACCTTTAAATTCGAATTTAAGGATTGGGTTCTTAGAAAGAAATTGACTTGTAGACGCTTCGAATACAGTCTCACCTTTTACAGTTGCAACAATATGTGTAATAAAGTTTGCATTATTTCTGTCACCTGTCT
>JAQIBF010000098.1 GCA_027859195.1 Helicobacteraceae bacterium | reverse complement strand
CAGTAATTGTATTAAGATCAATATTGATGACTGCAGCATACTCAGCATCAGCGTCAGGTTTCATCAATGACGGGTTAGCTAACCACTCTTTCATCTTTTCAACACGACGCGCTAAAGTACGTTTGTCTTCATAACCATCAGCGATCATAGACTCAAGAAGGACTACGTTTGATTTAAGGTACTCTTCGATTGGTGCAGTTTCTAAAAGAACTGTACATGCTGCAGCTGAACGCTCAGCAGATGCATCTGAAAGTTCAAAAGCCTGCTCAGCTTTAAGATCAGGAAGACCTTCGATCTCTAAGATACGGCCGGCAAAGATATTTTTCTTGCCTTTTTTCTCAACAGTCAAAAGACCTTCTTGAATCGCTTGGTAAGGAATAGCATTTACAAGGTCACGTAGAGTGATACCCGGTTGCATCTTACCTGAGAAACGTACAAGTACAGACTCTGGCATAGTAAGCGGCATAGAACCTGTAACGGCAGCAAATGCAACAACACCAGAACCACCGGGGAAAGAGATACCTAATGGGAAACGCGTATGTGAATCCGCACCTGTACCGACTGTGTCCGGAAGGACCATACGGTTCAACCATGAGTGGATGACGCCATCACCAGGACGAAGAGCAACACCTGAACGGTTAGCAATAAAGTCAGGAAGAGTGTGGTGCATTGTGACATCAGAAGGTTTCGGGTAAGCCGCAGTGTGACAGAATGACTGCATTACAAGATCAGCATTGAAGCCAAGTGCTGCAAGTTCTTTGATCTCATCACGTGTCATTGGACCCGTTGTATCTTGAGAACCGACAGTTGACATCTCTGGTTCTACATACATACCTGGACGAACACCTGTAAGACCTGAAGCCTTACCGACCATTTTCTGTGCAAGAGTATAACCTTTACCTGTATCAGCCGGCTGCTCAGCAGTCAGGAATGCATCTGACGCAGCTAAACCTAGAACACCACGAGCCTTAGAAGTAAGACCACGACCAATGATCAATGGAATACGACCACCCGCACGTACTTCATCAGTAATTGTGTTAGGGTTTAGTTTAAATGTTGCAATACATGCACCATCTTTATGTGCTTCACCCTTGTATGGGAAGATGGTAACAACATCACCTGTCTCCATAGCTGAAACGTCAAGTTCTAATGGAAGTGCACCTGAATCTTCACACGTAGCGAAGAAAATTGGAGCGATCGTGTTACCAAGAACAACACCACCGGTACGCTTGTTAGGAACACCTGGAATATCTACACCCATGTGCCATTGAACAGAGTTAACACCAGACTTACGGCTTGAACCTGTACCAACAACATCACCAACGTAAGTAATTGGGTGACCTTTTTCCTTAAGTTCTGCAATAGTTTCTAATGGATTTTCCATTTTATTAACTAAGAAAGAGTTTGCATGAACAGGAATGTCTGAACGTGTAAACGCTTCAGAAGCTGGAGAAAGGTCATCTGTATTAGTTTCACCTGGAACTTTATAAACAGTAACAGTGATCTCATCAGCAAGTGCAGGCTTAGAAGTAAACCAGTCAGCATTTGCCCATGATGTCATTACCTCAGTTGCAGCAGCATTGCCGGCTTTGTGCAACTCCTCAACATCATTGAACGCATCATAAACAAGTAGTGTATGGGTTAGTGCTTCGATTGCAGCAGCAACAACTTTATCGTTGTTTGAGCTAAGAGAATCGATCATTGGCTTAACATTGTAACCGCCAAGCATCATGCCTAGCATCACAACAGCATTTTCAGGAGAGATACAAGAAACAGCTACATTTTCAGAAGCTACATCATTTAAAAAGGCAGCCTTTACGTAAGCAGCATCATCAACACCCGGTGCAACACGATTTGTCAGAAGGTCTAACAACTCATCTGTACAATCTGATTTGATCAGTTCGATTAGTGCTGCTGTCTGTTCAGCTGTAAGTGGAAGTGGTGGAACGCCTAGTGTTTCACGTTCTGCAACGTGTGCTTTATAGTCTTCTAAAAAAGCCATAATGTCTCCTGAATTTAAAGTTGTATGATTATAACGAAGGTTTTCCCAACAAAAGATTCAGTGTTACAAAAGTAAACACATTTATTTTACAAATGTGTACTTTTGATACATGCCGTCTTAAATGCCCTGTGACAGGTAAACTACATACAGTTGTAGACAATTATCGGGGGCATAATGTTACATTTATACACATATATATATCTTGGCAACTAGGTATCAATTCTTTACCAATCCGCGTTATCTCTCAACTAATCACATCCCTCGACTTTAACATCGTAATCTATGTAATAACGATCTCTTTAAAATAAACGTGTCTCATAATAGAGCAGTTAACACACTATAAAAAGATGCCTTCACTGTACGAAAAAGCTGGTCTTTATAAATGATAAACTGATAAGAGTAAATACAGGGTACAACAGCACAAATATGGTTGATATCATTTAGTATGCACCGTTATTCAGGATGCTTATGAATTACAACCAGTCATCTTTACTTAGACTGTTTCCACACTTCAGGGCGGATCAGAACACTGCTCTCTCCGTTATGCAATGTCAGCTCTCCGTCACTTATATTGCATTGCAATTCCATACTGCGTTTGGACAAGGTTTCTATATCACCATCTATCTGTAGATAGACAATAGAAAGGTTGTTGAAACGTTTCAGCGTTTTTTCCACCTGTTTCCACCACGCAAGTGCACTTCCTTCTTGATAGGTATATATAATTACTTTTTCAGAGCGTCCACATGCTTTACGTATTCGTTTTTCATCCGGCTGTCCAAGATCGATCCAGAGATCAATGTCACCACTTAAGGACTTTGCCCATACATCAGGCTCATCATCTTGCGAGATACCTTTAGTAAACTCCAATGCCTCTTGCGCATTTAGAACAAATGCTGTTAGACGTACCATTAATCTTAGATCGTTTTCAGACGGGTGTTTTGCCATCGTCAGATTCTCTTCAACATAATAGTTTCGGTCCATGTCGGCAATATTTAATTTGCACTTGTAAACTGTTGCACCTACTGCCATATCATTCCTTACTCAATTTAAATCCATAAAATCTACTATCTATATAAAGGGCACCTCTAAAATCAAGAGAGTGACATCTTTTTGTCACGTATCTTATCCCTTTAGGCGAAAAGAGTATTATCTGGACTCTCTTTCTCGCTTTTCCAGCGTTTTACGGTAGATCATGACCTTCTTGGCGATCTCAGCATTATAACCGTGCATAGAGCCTTGTACCCACTTCAGATATTCCGTAGGTGCTTCGCCCCATTTTTGGCCTTTATATTTACCGAAGCCTATGATCTCATCTGCTTCTCGCGGCGGTGTCAGGGAGCTTCCACTGCTAGCAAATATGTCAATAACAGCTTGCGGTTCTAATATTTGCACATCAATATCAGAGAGTTTAAATATCTGTTGCAGGTACTCTGCAGAGGCACGTTTACGAATGGAAAAACGCTTAAGGTCTTCACGAAAAAAGCCGCCGCGGCTTTCCGCGAACTCGATGAGCTCTTGGATCGTATTTTCATCAAGATCATCGTAGTTTTTTATAAAAAAATCTGCCATTGTCGCTTTCTGGTAAAGCTCTAAAACGACCACAGTTAACCACCAACGATTTCGCGGTTTCCTTTGGTATTTGGCTCCGAAAGAATACCATGTGCTTCAAGCTGTTCTATAAGACGGGCAGATCGGTTATAACCGATCTGCAATCGTCGTTGAAGGTAAGAGATAGAAGTTTTTCTATCGGTGACAACAATCTGTTTTGCTTCATCATACAATTCATCTTTCTCACCTATAGTTACCCCCTCACCACCTTTGGAACCACTTGACGTCTCATCTGCCAAAAAGCGATGATCATATTGCGGTTCACGCTGTAACTTAAGAAACTCAACGATCTTTTCGATCTCATCTTCAGTACTCCACGGCGCATGCAGGCGCACTAACCCTGTCGCACCTGGAGGTGTAAAGAGCATGTCTCCACGACCTAGAAGTGACTCTGCACCCTGTTGATCCAAGATGATCTTTGAGTCTATTCTCTGCCCTACTCTATAAGAGATACGTGATGGCAGGTTAGCTTTAATAAGACCTGTTACAACATCGACTGAAGGACGTTGTGTCGCAACGATAAGGTGAATCCCTGAAGCCCGTGCCATTTGTGCCAAACGTCCAATAGAGAACTCGACATCTTTACCGCTTGTCATCATCAAGTCAGCAAGTTCATCAATGACTACGACTATATAAGGAAGGACTTCTCCACCACTGCGTTTTGCTTTCTCGTTATAGTTTTCTATACTTTTAGTACGTGTTTCACTCATAAGACGGTAACGACGTTCCATCTCACCGACCATATTATTGAGTGCGACAATAGCTTGTTTTGCTTTGGTGATAACAGGTGTCAAGAGATGCGGAATATCGTTATAGATAGAGAACTCCAACATCTTTGGATCGATCATCATCAGACGAAGCTGATCTGGAGAATTACGATAAAGAAGACTTAAGATCATTGCATTGATACCCACCGACTTACCCGATCCTGTCGTCCCTGCAATAAGCAAGTGTGGCAGCTTTTTAAGATCAGTAATAAATGGTCTACCGACAATATCTTTACCTAAAACGATCGTAAGTGGCGATGAGGCATCTTGAAAGAGTTTACTCTCTAAAATATCACGAAGATAGATGGTCTCAACGGTCTTGTTCGGGATCTCAATACCCACGACATCTTTACCTGGTATCGGTGCCTGAATACGAATTGTCTCAGCGCGCAATGCCATAGCAAGGTCATCTTGAAGACTCAATATCTTGGAAACTTTAATATTAGGACCGGGCTTGAACTCAAAGGTCGAGACAACCGGACCAGCGTATGTTCGTGTCACATCGCCGTCAATCTTAAAGTGTTGAAGTTTCTCAATAAGATCGCTTATCTTGGCATCAAGCTCTGCCTCATCGATCTTATTTCCCTGTTTCGGTGCTTTTTGCAAAAAATTCATTGATGGTAGTTTGAAATTTTTAGGTTTTTCAGTCTTACCTCTTTCGATCTGATCTAACAGCTTTTTATTCTCTTCAAGTTCATTAACAACAAGCGTATGCTTTTGCTCTTTTACTTGTTGCGCTGCTTCAACGATCGTATGAGGTGTATGCTCCGTAGCAGACTCCTCTGCATCAATTTGCGGCTCTTCTGCTGCTTCATCACCTTTGATCAGATGAATCCCGGCTTCTCTCTCAACCGCTTCATCTTGATGCTTTCGCAAATATGAAGGCGTATCCAATGCATCTTCAGGTTTAACCTGTTCAATAGACTCATCATCTTTTGCTTTAGATGCATGTTTCCTTTTGCGCAGAGGTTTCACCTCAATAACCTCTTCCTCTTCCTCATCTGCTTTTCGTGAAAAGAGAGGTAATGAAAGACGGGAACCGGCATCTCTAATCGGCTGGGCCATCTCGCCTACACTTTTGTCAAAGAGCATCACTAATGCAAGGACAAATGACATTGCGAAAAAGACCCAGACACCGAAGTAACCGATATAACCAATAGTGAAGTCAACAAAACTTGAACCGATCACACCACGGAGTTCTCCACTTGTGATCGTTGCTTGAAAGATCTGGAGAGAAAAAAAGAGAAGGATGTATGCCACGGTGATCTCAACACGCCTGACATCGAAGCCGTCCCGACGGTAAAGAAAGTAGACGCCAATACCCATTATAAATAGATAGATGTATGACAGGTAACCAAATAAAAGTAGATTGAGTGCCGCAAAATCAGCGCCAAAACTGCCAATAATACCTGAGTCGCCAAGTATGGTTGCCATTGCCAGATAAAAAATAACCCCGAAGAGTGTAATAAAAAGTGTATCGCGTAATATGGGAAAGTCCTTGAACTATTAATCTTTGTTTATTATTTATAGGAGTATAGCAAAAAGAGTGCTTAAAGTGGCTTTTATAGGCACTTAGTAAAATATTTTTTCTTGACTTCTATTTAATGGCAGAAAAGGATTATGTTACTGTATTACACAAGGAAAAGCACTGTAAATGTTTACTTTGATCTTACATCTCACGCCAATTCAAGTTTATAGTGCAAGAGCGATAAATGTTAATAAGCGGGTAAATAGTAAAGA
>JAQIBF010000147.1 GCA_027859195.1 Helicobacteraceae bacterium | reverse complement strand
CCATAAATGGTGCTCTGGCATTAGAGAGTAGACGATCATTAGCCAATATCAATGGTGAAATTGGAATTGATGAAGAGATACATAACAAATTTCGGTGCCAATTTGGTGCCTTTTAATACCCACTTGGCATCGATTCTATACAATCGTAAAATATGTAAACTTTGATTGAGAAGGTATCTTAGGCATTAACGAAACTCTCTAGTTCCATTCAGTACCCCCGAGCCACTCAGCAAGAAACCCCCATTTACAAACAAAAAGCTTAAGTAATATGCCCCCACTGTACCCATGTTTTTTCTATTAAACGCGGTCTCTTTCTATTTTTCTCTAAATCCTAATAAGCTGTCAACTCGAGTACCTATAATTACCTAGTTTTCCACAAAATGATAAATTATTAATTAGTGTTAAAATAAATTAATATAAATTTAATACAATTTTTAGTAATCTGTTTATGTAATTCAAATTAAGGAGTCTAAAAATGAAGTTTTTAGCAATTGTTTCAGCATTAATGCTGAGTGTGACACTGTGGGCTGTTAATATTAATAGTGCCTCTGTTGAAGAGTTGTCGACATTACCAGGTATTGGTCAAGGTACGGCTGAGAAGATCGTGAAGTACCGTAAAGACCATAAGTTCAAGATAACATCAGACCTTATGGAAGTGAAGGGTATCGGTACAAAGAAGTTTGAAAAGATTAAATCGAAATTGAGTGTCTAGTCAATAGACTAAGTAAGAAAAACGTACTGCATAAGTTCATAGGTTGAACCTATGAACAAGCACCCCTTCATCTATTTAATTCCCGTCATGTAATATTTTCTGTTGAAGTGAACTTTATCTCCTATAAAGAGATCTTTTGTTCTAAAGTCAATTTTTAAGTTGTGGTTAGTAAGTGCCAAAATCTCAATTCGGTTTTGACAGGAATAGAGTATCACTATATTGTCTACATATAATGGTGAAAATTTTTATAGATTAATGTGTAATGAATTCGGCTATACAAGGCGTATAATGGGGATTGTTAGACTTTTTAACGTCCTTCTAAATTTAAAATAATATAATAACACTAATTAAACATATAGGGTCTCTGTATAAATATTTATCATCCGCAGAGGATGATAAGATTTGTAGAGAGGCTCTCAAGAGAGAGAAATGTATAAAAATTTATTTGTGACAGTTTTGGCTGTAGTTATTATGTTCAGTGGTTGTAGTATGAAAGAGTACACTCTTTTTCAAGACGAGAACCGCTCAGAAGAGCCGACAGATGTCAATGAGAGCATCTATAAAGATGAGATGGTCTTTGAGAACAAGATCCAGCCTAATGACCGCGTCGGGATCATGGCCTACAATCAGGCAGCTGGCGGTGCAGAGCAATTGACCTCGATGATCAGTTCTCGCGGTACGCAATCAGGAAGTGCTGGAGCAGATGAGAGTCAAGGTCTGTTGGTGACGCAAGAGGGCACTGTTCGGTTGCCGTTAGTCGGCAGTGTCAAGATAGAAGGCTATACGGAAGATGAAGCAGCAAAGTTCCTGATGGAAGAGTATGGCAAATATCTTCGTAATCCCTATGTGACTGTTGAGATCATGAATCAGCGTCTTTTTATTCTGGGTGAGGTTAAAAACCCGGGCGTCGTACCGGTAACCAATGGCACGATGAACCTTATTGAGGCAATCGCACGTTCTGGCGACTTGACAGATTTTGCTGAACGTCGCGGGGTTTTGATCTTGCGCGGTGATCTACGTAATCCTGACGTCCGTATGATTGACCTGACCCAAATGTCTACGATAACGCTTTCGAGTCTCTATCTGAAACCTAATGACATCGTTTATGTTCAGCCACGCGCTTCCAAAGGTCGTAAGATCGCCTTTGATGAGATCTCTCCGCCATTTCAATTGGTTTCATCGATCTTAGCACCGTTTGTCAACATCACTTATCTTGCTAAAGCTTGGGGTACTTACTAATTTGAACACAGCATCAATCAATCAACAAAACAATATCGACGAAGATGAGATCGACCTCAAAGAGGTCTTTGGTACCCTCAATCGCTACAAATACTCTATCCTTGCCTTTGCCATAGTTTTTACAATCGGTGCGACGGTCTTTGCCTACTTTAAACCCAACGTTTATGAGGCGTCGACCAGTATAGAACTGGAACAAGAGGGCCGAATGGGCGGCGGTGATGATATGATGGCCTTGGCTTTGAGCGGCGGCGGTGCGAACCTTGATAATGAGCAGTATATTCTCAAGTCACGCTTTCTCTCTGAAAAGGTATTGGGCGGACTGGATATCGGCACTCGTTATTTCACTAAACATAACTATCGTACTGTTGAACTTTATCATTCATCACCATTCGTTGTTGTCACTAAGGCGCTTGACAGTTCTCTTGAAGGGGCAACCTTTGATATGGAGATAGTGGATAAAGCGCATTTTATGCTTAGAATGACACCGGCTATAGGCATAAAAGAGAAGCTTTTACAGCAGTTCGGTTTTATTGAAGCACCGACAGATAGACCAACGTCGTATGAGCAGAAGCATGCTTTTGGAGAAGAGATCATTACGGAGTGGTTCAGTCTTAAAATTGATAAGGTGTTCGATCTTCCTGAACGTGCTTACTCTTTTTCTGTGACACCGAATGATAAGATGGCCTGGTATATCCAAGCCGGCATCTCTACATCATTAGCGTCAAAAAGTGGAACTATTCTGACCCTAAGTTTTCAAGATAACGTTGCTTTGCGTGCGCAGCAGATACTTAACACCTTGACCCAGCGTTATCTGGAACAAGAGCTCGAAGAGAAGACCATCGAGGCCGATCAGACCTTGAAGTTTATTGATGCTCAGATCGAAGAGATCAATAAAGATGTTGAACAGTCACAAGGTAAACTTGAAAAGTTCCGTTCAAAGAATGTCATTGTTGATGCCGGTTCGCAGGCGATGATGACAGCGCAGAACATGGCAGATTATGAGAGTAAGCTTCAGGCAATTGAGATCGAATCGAATATCTTGAAAAATGTGCAGCAATTTGTCAATACCGGCAAAGATCTTTCCGGTGTCAGTCTTGGTTCTGCAGCCTATACCGACCCGGCACTGGCACAGATGATTCAAAAGCTTCAAGACAGCATCATGCAGCGTAAATCACTGTTAGTCGAATTTACAGAGATCCATCCGGATGTCATTAAATTGACCGAAGTGATCAACTCTATAAAATCATCCATAAAGTTTACGCTTACAAATGACCTGCGTATGATCGAACAGCGCAAAGAGACATTACGTCACTACATTCGTAAATACCAGCGTTCATTGGAAGCACTGCCTGAGAGTGAACGTAAGTTGGCCAATTTGACACGTAACACCTTGGTTAATGAGAAAGTCTATGACTTCCTGTTGGAAAAACGTGCTGAGACAGCTATCCTGCGTTCATCCACCGTATCTAAAACACGTGTTTTAGACTCTGCACTTCTGCCGGGACTGCCTATCAAGCCAAAGCGTCTGCTCATTATATTGGTGGGGATGATACTTGGCTTTATTGTCGGTATTGCTTTGGCATTTTTACGGGCATTTTTGGACGATACAATCAAATCAGCAGAAGACATGGACAAGTTGTCTAATATTCCTCTGTATGGGGCGATTCCTCACCGTAAAGACAAAACGACGCGCAGACAGTTTGATGAGGCCTTGCGAGTGCTTCGTACAAATCTCCAGTTTGTAGGCGGTACAAAAAAGTGCAAGATCGTTGCTTTGACATCGTCTATTTCAGGCGAGGGTAAAACGACCATTGCTGTTGCGTTGAGCAGGGTAATCGCTGCGACGGGTAAAAAAGTGGTTGTGATTGACCTCGATATGCGCCGGTCCCGTATGCATGAAGAATTTGAGATTACAAACAAAATCGGCGTCAGTTCGGTACTTTCTGGCCACAATACTCTTGAAGAAGTCTTACAAAAAAATGTTATTGAGAACTTAGATGTCATTACTGCCGGTGCAAAGCCGCCAAACCCATCTGAGCTTTTACTGACAGCCAGCTTTGATGAGATGGTGAAAAACCTCTCAGAGGTATACGACTATATTATTCTAGATACGCCGCCTGTTGGCCTTGTAACGGATGCGATGATCTTGTTGAAGATGGCAGATGTCGGTCTTATCCTTACCCGTGCAAACTACTCTAAGAAAGCATTTCTTAAAAATATTGAACGCTTTTCTATTGAACATGAACTGCATCATCTTGGGTTTATTCTTAATGGGCTTGAGTCTAGCAAGAAGCATGGTTACGGTTATGGTTACGGATATGGATATGGCAGTGGAAAAGGCTACTACGACTAAAAAGTTGCAGCTTCGGCGCAGCTTGCACTTCAATTCACCACTCGACGTACAGATGTACGCCTTCGGGATCACTTCAGCACAATCTGCACCAAATCTACAACTTTTGTAAGTTCAGGCTTGGTTAAGATGAGCTTCGCCATCTTTCTTAGCACTTAGCACTTAGCACTTAGCACTTAGCACTATTTCTTTAGCAGTGCCTCGATGTCCTCTTTAATGCTTTCGGGTTTGGTTGACGAACCGTAGCGCTCTACAACATTTCCTTCTCTATCGACCAGGAATTTGGTGAAGTTCCATTTTATAGATTTTGTCCATAAAAAGCCGCTTTGCTCACTTTTAAGATATTGATAGAGCGGGATGGTATTGTCCCCATTGACGTCGATTTTTGCAAACATGTCAAACTGCACGTCATAATTGCCTTGACAGAAAAAGATGATCTCGTCATTGCTGCCGGGTTCCTGCTCGCCGAATTGGTTGGAGGGAAAACCGAGTACCATAAAACCATCATCTTTGTATGTCTCATACAGTTTTTCCAAACCTTCATACTGAGGGGTGAATCCACACTCGCTGGCAACATTGACGATTAAAAGCACCTTATCTTTGTAGTGAGACATTGAGATCTCTTTATCCGAGATAGTCGTTACATTAAAGTCGTATATACTCACTCTCTTCTCCTCCGCACTTAGCGTGCTCGTTACTGTTAAAAGTGTCATTATAAGTGCTATAAAATATCGCATGGTTATCCTTTGAGAGAAAGTATAACGATAATTGCAAATAATAAGTTTTAAGTTTTGGAAGTGAAAAAAAAGTTGAAAGTTTTTATTACAGAAGAGTGAGAGTGGAGAAGCTTCTCCTGTTACTCCGCGTCGCGTAGTTTTTTATACTGAATGATAGTGCTTTCAAGACGTTTTGGATCGGTCACTTTACGAGAAGCGATGTATCCGATAATAGTGCCGTTTTCATCTTTTTTAGGAACGATGTGAACATCTACCCAGTAGTACTTACCGTCTTTACGGAGGTTCTTGACATAGCCATCCCAGATTTTACCCTCTTTGATAAGATTCCACATACCTTCAAACCCGGCTTTAGGCATGTCCGGGTGGCGTAAAATACTGTGGGGTTGGCCAACTGCTTCTTGTTTTGTGTACCCAGTCATCTCGACAAACTTACGATTAACAAATGTGATGACACCTTTAAGGTCGGTTTCTGAAATAAGGCTCCGGCCGTCAAAGATCACTTCTTCATCAATAGGTTCAGGTCTTTTGATCATTAAACACTCCTAAAATATTGATGCAATTATAGCAAAAATGCATTTAAATAGAGGGTGTTAAGGCTATTTTAGTATGTATTGAAATGCGATTGGTAACGTTTAGTAAAGCGAGTCTGCCCCAATAAGACTCTGTGCTATAATAAGCGAACTAAATTTAGGATGCCATCATTAATGTTAGCCAGTGAAATAAACTCTCTTCTTACGGATAAAAAAAAGCTTCTTACTGAAGTCTATTTTGAACTTCAAACCTACTTTGAAACCAAATACGGCAAGGATACTGTTATCTTTATGGAGATCGGGACCTTTTATGAGGTTTATGAGGTTAACAATGATGATATGCAGGTCGGTAAAGCTAAAGAGATGGCTGAACTGCTAAATATTCAGCTCACCAAGAAAAATAAAAATATTGTCGAAAACTCAGTTAGAAACCCTCTTTTGGCAGGTGTCCCGGCAGTCTCCTTTGAACGTTACCTTGCGCGTTTGATCCAAGAAAAAAGATACACAGTAATCGTAATACGTCAAAAAGGTCTGCCACCTAAGGTGAGCCGTTATGTATCTCAGATCATCTCTCCCGGTACCAATTTTGACTACATGACGGACAATGAGGAGAATTACATCGCCTCATTGATAATCGATCAGCATAAGGATATCTACTCTGTCGGGTACAGTGCTATTGATGTGACAACAGGTAAGACTTGGCTTTATGAAGCGCACGGTACCTCCGAAGATCAGAGTTTTGCACTTGATGAGATCTTCAATCTGCTGAACGTGCATAAAACCTCAGAAGTGGTTGTCAGCTTTTTAGAAGGTGTTCAAAACCAGAAAGAGGTGCTGCGTTACCTTGAGATAGCGGACCGTTTCCATTACAGTGTCAACAATGACCGTCACAAGATTCCCTATCAAAATGAACTGTTTCAAAATGTCTATAACATACAATCGCTGTTGTCACCGATAGAGCATCTTGATCTTGAACGTTCACCGATGATCTCAGAGTCATTGGCGATCCTGGTCCATTTTGTGATCGAACATGACTACCACATCATTCAGAAACTCTCCCGTCCGCAGCTGATCGACAACCGGCGTTATATGTATCTTGGTAACAATGCACTGGAACAACTTGGCGTTATCTCAAAAGACCGTAATGAGATGACACTGTTTAAATTGATAGACAAATCCTGTACGGCCATTGGAAAACGTCTTTTAAAAGAACGTCTGCTCAATCCGCTGTTGGAGAAAGAGGAGTTGACACGTCGTTACAACCTGATTGACCGGGTCAACTCGCACACACGTACACTCGATGAGACACTGCGGGGTATTTATGACCTTGAACGCTTGGCCCGTCGTATCAGTCTCGGTCGGCTCCACCCTTTTGAGATGAACTATGTGTATGAGTCATTGACCGGTGTTCAGGCGTTGATGAACTACATCAAAAAGCACAAGATCCAGAAGACTCCTTTTTCAGATCATGAGATCAACGAGTTTATTCGCGATATTCAACAGAGTATTGATCTTGAGACTTCACGCCGTTTTACTATGGCGACCATAGATGAAAACTTTTTAATGCGAGGTGTTGATGCAAGTATTGATACGCTGGTGGATGAAAACGCGCGTATGTTACAGACCTTCAAGGTTATTATGGGCCGTATCGAAGAGCTGATCTCAGCTGCGGCAAGGTCAAACGGCGGAAATTATGTGAGTCTTGGCCTTCTTGAAAAAGAGGGTTATTACATTTCATTGAGTAAAAACCGCTGGTCGATGATAGAAAAGGTATTCAAGGATACCTGTATTGATCTTGACGGCTTGTCAATAGATTTTAGTACCTTCAGTGTTAAAAAACTGACCAACAATGTCAAGATCACTTCCGAAGTGACGGATCAGCTCTCTGACAAGATCATGCGAAACCGTCTCAAAATTGTTGCCTTGGCAAAAGAGAAGTTTGTCAACTTGCAAGCACTTTTTGAACGGCGCTATACCATTCTTTTAGAACGTGTGATCCATTATGTCGCTGACCTTGATGTTGCCGTGAGTTCGGCTAAAACTGCCGAACAGTACAACCATGCACGTCCGACGATTGTTGATGTACGTGATGATGAGAACTTTATGCAGATCATGGCATTACGCCATCCGCTTATCGAGATCTAAGAGCGTCAAGGTATCTATGTGCCTAATGATATTGTGATGGGGACACGCGATTATCTTGATCTTCCTTACCCTACGACAGTAATGTTGGATGTGGGTGTGCATGATGGCCATGATATTAACGGGGTGCTGCTTTACGGTATAAACTCAAGCGGAAAGTCCTCATTGATGAAGAGTATCGGTATTGCTGTTCTCCTTGCACAATCGGGCTTTTATGTCCCGGCCAATGCGATGAAGTTCTCGCTTTATGACGCTATTTTTACCCGCATCGTTTCAAAAGACAACCTTGCAAAAGGGCTTTCCACTTTTGCTGTGGAGATGTTGGAACTCAAAAACATCTTTAAACGTGCTTCACAGCACTCATTGGTCTTGGGTGATGAAATATCGCATGGTACTGAGACCCTTTCCGGGGTCTCCATTGTTGCCAGTGCGATTATGAAGCTGACTAAACTGCGTTCGATCTTCCTTTTTGCGACGCATCTTCATCAACTTGCGACGATGCCTGAGATCAAAAAGTTAAAAAATGTGGTTGACCTTCACTTGAGTGTGGAGTATGATGAAGCGAAAGACAAACTGCTCTTCAACCGTATTTTACAGGCAGGCAGCGGGAGTTCCGTGTATGGCCTGGAATTCGCAAGATCCCTGCATATGGACGAAGAATTTTTAAGCAGTGCAAACAAGATCAGAAAACGACTCTCAAATGATTTTGATGAGCTTGAACTACTGGTAAAAAAACGTACGTCCAAATACAACAAAGAGCTTTATGTCACTAAGTGTGTTATCTGCGGGGCAGCTGCAGAAGATGTACATCATATATCGCATCAGGCCGCGTCAAACAGCTCCGGGTTTATTGGTCACTTTCATCAAGACCATCGAGGCAATCTTGTGCCGCTCTGTAAAGAGCATCATCGAGAGATCCATGACGGCAAGATAAAAGTCAAAGGTTTTGTCATGACCTCCAAGGGTTTAGAACTGGATTTTGAAGAGCAGATAGTTCAAGTAAAGCAAGAGGTTATAGAGCCTGAGATCAATGTTGCAGATGAAAAAGATGACGAGAAGAGTAGTCTGGGCGGCTGGGAGGAGTTTTAGAGCTTCTCTTATGTAATCAGTGTTGTGAATCTTGTACTAAGATACGTAACTGCCTCGTCTCACTTTCAAGCGCAGGACCAGCCCACTCCATATAGTTTCCGATGTCACACTCCTCTCCGACGACATCTTTGGTTAAGGCATCACACTCTGTCGGATAGGTAGCAATACGAATATCTCTGGCCAGATCAGTGATCTCGAGAAGAAGGACCATACTCTCTTTGCTGTTTAGCTCTTTTTGTATTGTCAACGTTTCTAATCTATTTTTGTAATAAAATGCGGATGTGGTGCCAACCATCGAGGTTAAAAATATTAGCATTATAAGAATGTTCTGCAGAG
>JAQIBF010000027.1 GCA_027859195.1 Helicobacteraceae bacterium | reverse complement strand
AGATAACCCTATGTGACAGTGTTTCCTAATAGGTAAATGGATAGTAGTTATTTTAAACTTGCATAGGTTTTGAAGGTCAAACCAACCCTTAAACTAAAGGTCTTATCCAAAATCTTTCTAGGTACATTTGCTATGGCTAAGACTTGATCTATATCGTACTCAGCCCCTTGTGTGTCTAATAAATCTATGAGTTGCATAATATTAAAAGGTAATTGACTTGGCTTTAAACGATTTTTAAGATAGCTATCGAGTTCAGTTTCTAAGATATTTTTCTCTATAAAAATAGGTTCTTTTGGATTGTGCATGAGTTCATCCATATACTCTTCATAAAAAAAAGATGCCCCCGCGCCTTTGAATCGTATAGCTATTACGTTTATCGTTTCGTTTGATTGAACAGGTACAAGGTTTTCATAGGCATTGATGAGTATAGCTTGAAAACTTTCTAGTGTATACGAGGCCCCATCGATAACTACTTCACAGGCAGTTTCTTGATTGATTAAAACTATCATACCACCATTTGGTAGTAGTTCATATATTTTACAATCTTCTATTCGATCATATGATTCTATATATTTTTTTAATTTTTTATCCATGAAATATTATAGGGTTTAATTCATAAATTAGGGTTTTGATTGCTTGTTTTAAAAGTGAAGAGGTGAACCCCTAATACACTAACATATTTTTAAAGTTGTTTATATAGAATGTACTTATATTTATTTAACCATTTGAGAGTCAGGATTTACACCCTTGGGGTCAAATCTTCACTTTAATAACGAGTCAAAGGAGACCAATCAGAAACTGACAAGCGGCTTTTTGATTGCTCACTTTAAACGTTATGTGTAAAAAGGAATATATAGTGAAAATACTACTTATAATAAGCGTGTTGTCGTCAATTCTTTTAGCTGATGATGCAGCTTCTCTACAGTTTTCCGGAGTAGAAGTAACTGATAAAGGTAAAGAGATCTCTGTCAAAAGACTCAGGCATCCAGCATGTCAAAAAGTAGGGATTACTCCTCATAATATATTTGGCGGGGAGTTGGCAGCTAAAGATGTTCCGAGAGAGTGCAAGAGGAGTATTGTGACTGCTTTAGGTACAACACAACCTATGAAGATCGACAATGAAATTGAAACTGTCGGCGAGCTGGAAGTACTGAGGTTTTTACAAGTTCTCGAATTTGAGCCTGAAAAATATGCACTGGTTGATGCAAGAGATCCTCATTGGTATGAAGAGATGACAATTCCAAAGGCAATAAACATCCCTTATTCTGATCTAACCGAGGATGAGGATTTTTATGAAGAGTATGCCAGAGCATTAAAACTGTTAAAGATAAAAAAAGATAAAAATGGAAAATTAGATTTTTCAATGGCGAAAGAGGTGATTGTTTTTTGTAATGCGAACTGGTGTGTACAGTCAGTTTGGGCAGTCAAGGCTTTAGTAAAAATAGGCTATCCGAAAAACAAAATCTTTTGGTACAGAGGCGGTCTGCAAGATTGGGCTGCTGCGGGGTTTACAACAGTTAAGCCCTGACTTTGATCCAGACAATCTCAGCTGTTAGCAATTTCAGATAATTTAAACCAAACCACTCCGGACTGAAACTCCTTCTAACTCCAGAATACATAAAACTATTTTGGATACCCGCACCAGACACTTTGTCCGTATAAAAGTAAAGGGGTCGGGTGATACCTGTACTGAAAGTCAAATATTGGTAACCTGACCTCTATGATTTTTTATACTGTTATACTTCCATCATACTATTACGCCACTAACTAGACATCTGAACCTCAAGAGAGTGAGAAGAGGTGATATTTGAACGAAGAGAGATAAAGACCTAGCTATAGCTAAGTCGAGGCTCTATTTGTTTGAAGATTGCCTCTTATCGCTCTCCCCGAAGGGTAAGGGTACTTTTGCACATACTCTGCGTTAGACAACCTTCAGTGTAGCTACGGCTACACTAAAGAACATCTGCCTTGATTATACAAAATTACCCTTATTGAGATTTAGATGTCTAATTGGTGGCGTAATTACGCCAGGATAAATAATGATAGACTCATATGAACTACTACTCACTCAATACATCTCAAAAGAAGATTTTTTTAGATTTGGCCTCGAAAAGACCATCTATATCCCTACTGACAAAGTAGAAGCAGAGTGGCAAAGCCTTAAAAACAACATTGCCAACAACAAAGCAGTCTTTATCCGTGGGTTTAAAACCAGCACTGGTATGCACCTGGCATCTGACTTTTACAGTAAGGTCTTTGGGAACAAACAGGTGAAAAAAGATCCTTCCAACACACAAAACCCTGCTAAGATCATTGAAAAACTGACGGGTTACAAAAAGGCTAATGATCTTAAAAATTATCAGTTGACCTCTATTTTTGGCCGCAGTAGAAACATCTTAGCCTTTTGTGCCCCTTGGAACATCGTCTATATCCCAAGTGTCTTAGACCCTTTGCTCTCCGTAGATGCCCACACTGACCTGGCTAATGAGTATAAAAAACGTTTTATGCAACACAGTTATGAGAAGTTTAAACCTTACATTGATGAGTTTAATGAGATGGTCAGTAACCACCAGTTTAAAAAATCAATGGATGAATACTTTCAAACACTTTTTGATGATGGTCACTTTGACAAAAAAGAGATGATGGCTTTTGAAAATACAATTAGAGAAGATTTTGCTCCTATAAAGTTTTGAAGAGCCTGAACATAAGAAATCTATCGTACAGACTTCCTCTCTTATCTCCTTCGTTCCATTCGTCTGATTCGATGACAAACCAGCACTTCGTCTAGCGCCAGTCCGCTGGATTGGGCGAGCTTGAACAAAATGTCTGGCAGTGTCCTCATCTCTTCTTTTATATGCTAGACTACCTGATGGCAACACAAATTGAAAATCAGTCCGAACTCCTGACACGCGAACCCAAACAGTTCGCCGTTTTTATGCTCAACGACGACTACACGACGTGGGAGTTCTGCATCCGCATTATCAACACCGTTTTTCACAAAAGCGTCCAGGAAGCAGACGCTATCACCCACGACATCCATACCAAGGGCAAAGGGCTGTGCGGTATTTACATCTATGAAATTGCGGAGACCAAGGCTTCTCTTGTGCAGCAGCAGGCCCGCGAAGAGGGGTTTCCCATGCGCTGTTCCATCGAAGAGCAGTAGGCGCGTGCGGACGCACTGACCATCGCATTAAGTCGATATTGCATAGAATGTACACTAATAGTTAAACCGACATACGGAGAACTTTATGGAACATTCAGAAGATAGAACAACGAAATACAAAAAAAACAGTCTGACATTGATCGGCGCGGTAGCTCTGGGTACCGGCGTGATGATCGGTGCCGGAATTTTTGCATTGACGGGGCAGATGGCTGAAATGACCGGGGCGCTTTTTCCTCTGGCATTTCTCTCGGCCGCGATCATTGTTTCATTCAGCGCCTACTCCTATGTCAAGATGTCCAATGCCTACCCCTCGGCAGGCGGCATCGGCATGTACCTCTACAAAGCCTATGGCGGCTCTCTGCCGACAGCGTTCTTTGCGCTTTTGATGTATTTCTCCATGGTGATTGCTGAAAGCTTTCTTGCCCGGACCTTTGGCGCCTACACCATGCAGCTTTTTGACGCAGGCGATCATAAGATATGGGTTCCGGCATTGGGCGTTGGCCTGCTGCTCGTCGCTTTCGTTATTAATCTGTCGGCCAATCGCCTAATCGAAGGGGTTGCCTCTTTCATCGGTTTTGTAAAAATAGGCGGTATCATCGTTTTTGGCGTCGCCGGCGTATGGGTTGCGGACACCCTCGCGGTGGATTTTACGCATACAGCATCTGACGTTACAGCCGGTGGCTTTTTGGGCGCTACAGCATTGGGGATTCTTGCGTTCAAAGGGTTCACAACCATTACCAATAGCGGCTCCGAACTCAAAGACCCGCATCGCAATGTGGGTCGGGCCATTATGATCTCCATCGCCTTATGTATAGTGATCTATACCCTGGTGGGCTTCGCGGTGGCCAGTAATTTGTCGTTGAGTGAAATTATCGCAACGAAAGATTATTCTCTGGCTGCCGCTGCAAAACCTGCATTTGGTGATTACGGCCTTTGGTTTACGGTAATCCTTGCGATGCTGGCCACGGCTGGGGGCATTATTGCAAGTATTTTTGCGGTATCGAGAATGCTCGCCATGCTCACCGAGATGAAGCTGGTGCCCCACAGTCACTTTGGAATGCCGGGCAGTATCCAGAAACATACACTTGTCTACACCGTGGTTTTCGCTCTGGTATTGACAGCGTTTTTTGACCTCTCACGCATTGCCGCGCTGGGTATTATTTTCTACCTTATCATGGATATAGCGGTCCATTGGGGGGTACTGCGCTATTTGCGCAAAGACGTTAAGGCCAATATGCTGATGCTGATCACGGCGATCATGCTTGACCTGTTGGTACTTGGCGGATTTCTTTGGGTTAAGGTCATCTCCGATCCGCTGGTTGTCGGAGTGGCGATAACCATCATGGTGATCATAGCCATAACCGAAGTTATATTTCTCAGAAAACAGGACCAAACAGACAGTTCCAGCCAGACAGAGTAAAGCAGCGGGGCAGATGTTAAAGAGATCGTCAAACTTGGGTTAACAGGAGAGGCTGTGAATATAGAGAACAAACGATGCGGCTGGGTCAAGCTGAGTGACCCGGTATATGCCGGCTATCATGACGAGGAGTGGGGCAGGCCGCTGCACGATGACCGTGCGCTCTTCGAACTCTTTTCCCTTTAGACCCACTCTGCGGGGTGATATTAACAAATCCAGTGTTCAAATATTTACGATTTAAGCCGCTATTGCATAAACTGTGTACTAATAAAGAGTTGGCGCAAAAAATAATTAGGATCATATACAATGGATTTTCTTACATTCAAAAGCTTTATCAGTACAGAGGCTTTAATAGTGTTTTACTATATCGGCGCAATTATAATGCCTTTTGGCGCGTGGTACTTTACTATCTGGTCAATACGAAAATATGAGATCGTTAATATGTCGTATGAAACAGGAAAAGCAACATTCTGGAAATCTTTAAATCTAAAACAGAAAAGCGGGCTCATTATATTTCTCATTGCCTCTTTTTTATTGATGGAGTTGTTCTGGCGAATGCTATTTGAGTTTCTGATTGCCTATATGCAAATACGTGGTGCACTGGTACAGTCGTAACGGAGAGACGATGAACATAGAAAAAAACGCTGCGGCTATGTCAAGCTGAGTGACCCGGTGTATGTCGGCTATCACGACGAGGAGTGGGGCAGGCCGCTGTACGATGACCGTGCGCTCTTCGAACTCTTTCTACACCTTTATGCAGGCGTGCGGTATGGTGGACGACCATGAAAACGACTGTTTTTGTAAAACAGTTCTGTAAAGGTCTAGTATGAATCCAACTAAAGTCGTACGCGAGAAGGTCGAAAAACTGACGGACCTTCCCAACATCGGGCCTGCTATGGCGAAAAAGCTGCGTTTTATCCGCATAGAGTCGCCTCAGGAGCTTAACGGCAAAGAGCCGCGTGAACTATATAACAGATTATGCAGCAAGAGCGGCAGCCTCCATGACCCCTGCGTGCTCGATGTCTTTATGTCGGTCACCGACTTTATGAACGGCGGAGAGCCCCGCGTCTGGTGGGAGTACACCAAAGAGCGCAAAGCTCTTGCGTAAACCCGCCTTTTATCTCATTCGTAAAATTCGTGGAGCGCAATTTAACGATATTAGAGAAGAAAGCGTGCGTTGGAGGTTGGAGGCAGAGCGTCTGCCGGCGTTGTTGCGTCAGGTGACGACGATTTAAGTCGCTATGGCATAGAATGCGCACCAATTAATAGTTATTTAATGTAAATTACGAAGGCGAGATATAGGATGAGAAAGTATTTAAGATTTTCATACTCAGTAATTGGCTATGTTCTTTCTATTAGCACCTTGAGCTTTTTGATTTTATGGGTTTATCCATGGAAATTTATGCAATTTAATATTGATACGCCTGTGATAAATCTAGAGGTAAATCCTGTTTTAATAAATATCTCTTTATTGCTGTTTTTCGCTTTACAACACTCTATCATGGCAAGAAGTTTTTTTAAAGAAGGATTACTTAAAAATGTTTCAAATACAGTAAAATCTGCGAGTTACTCTGTTGCTTCATCACTATGTTTGATACTTATGTTTTATTTTTGGCAACCAATAGATGGCTATATTTGGAACGTTCAAAATGGTGTAATAAGTTGGAGCATTACCACACTATATGTGGTTGGCTGGCTTGTTGCATTTCTCGCAACTTTTATTATAGACCACTTTGAACTTTTTGGTTTACATCAAGGGTATAGGGCTTTTAAAAATATTCCTGAACCGAAAATAAAGTTTCAAATAAGCTATTTATATAAATATATACGACATCCTGTTCAGGCTGGTACACTTGTAGGGTTGTGGGCAACACCTTCTATGAGTTACAGTCATTTAGTACTCAGTGTCGGTATGACAATTTATGTTTTTATAGGTCTTCATTATGAGGAAAAAAGTTTAATAACTACTTTTGGTAAAGAATATGATGATTATATGAAAAACACTCCAATGCTAATTCCATTTATCAATACAAAAAACAGATCATTGGAGAGAAATATTTTAGCTCGTCCACCTTTCCCAAGGTGGAATGCAGATACCAATACTAAGACTCAAAATAGTGCCATTGAAACACCCTTAAACAAAACTGCTATATACACTCCACCCAAGAGAGGTTGAGTGAGAAAGAGCAGAGTTCTTATCCACGAATGACACCAATTTCAGGGTCTGCCCCCTTGGGTACTAATTTCTTCTTTTATCTCATTCGTGAAATTCGTGGAACTGCTTGTATCTCGGTATCATTAGGTTTATATATAGGGCACCTCTAAAAACCCGAGTTAGTCTCAGCGATAGAGAGAAATTCATAATCAAGGCGCTGCTTTGAAAGCCTAGCAGTAGCTAAGGTGAGAAGCGGCAACGCAGAGCATGTGTTTCTCTCTATCGCCCGCAGGGAGGGAGGAAGAGGCACAGTCTTTCTCTTTTTTTCTTATCAACTTGGCTACAGCCAAGCCTCAAAGAAAGAAAAGAAAAATCTCACACCTCTTCTTCCCTCTGAGACTGACTGGGGTTTTTAGAGGTGCCCTACAGATATATTCAAAGTAAACAGGAATTTATGAAGAGCTTAATAATCAGAAACCTATCGTACAAATATCCCAGTGCAGCAGAACCCATTTTTAATGGCATAAATGTAGACTTCGAAGAGGGTTGGAGTGCCGTGACCGGGATAAACGGTTCAGGCAAAAGTACCTTGTTAAAACTCATCTCAAAAGAGCTGAAAAGCGAAAAAGGGATGATCACCGGCAATGATCTGGTGGTCTATTGTGCGCAGAGTACGGAGTTTCCGCCTGCAGAGCTTGATGAGTTTATGAGTAGCTATACCAAAGAGGCTTTCAAGATAAGAGACCTTCTAGGGGTCGATGATTCGTGGCTGGGTGCGTGGGACGTGTTGAGCCATGGGGAGCGCAAGCGTCTCCAGCTGGCCGTCGCACTCTCTAGTCACAGTGATGTCCTGATGGTGGATGAACCGACCAACCACCTTGACCAGAAATCACAGACGATCGTCATTGAGGCGCTCAAAAGTTATAAGGGTATCGGCATCCTGGTGAGTCATGACAGGGCACTGCTCGATGCACTCTCTCAACAGACGATTATGATCAAAGCCGGGGAAGTCTTGAAATACAGAACGAAATTCTCTTTGGCACAAGAGGCGTATAACCAGACCCTTTCGCATAAGAAAAAAGTTCTCGGTGAGCAGGAAGGTGAGATCAAAAAGATCAACAAGGTCATTCAGGACCAGAGAGAGAAGGTCTCACTGGCTAAAAAGCGGTTCTCTAAAAAAAATGTCGGTAGACATGACAGCGGACTGAAAGAGACGATCAACGGCGCTCTTTTTACCAGTAAAGATAAAAATGACGGGCTGATGCTGCAGCGCACCGTGACCAAAAAACGTCACTTGAGTGAAAAGATGGGTACGATCGCAAAAGAGTATGCAACGGGTATCAGCTTTGAGGGAGAGATCGCCAAACACAATTTTCCGATAGCGGTCGAAAAATCCTGCATCCCGCTCTTTGAGACGACAGAACTCTGTTTTCCAAGGCTCTCGATAGACGTAGGCGACAAAGTCGGTATCAGCGGGGAGACCGGTGCGGGCAAGAGCAGTTTTATCCGCTATTTTGTGGAGAAGGTGGACTTTCAACATGACTTTCTCTACATCCCTCAAGAGATTACCGACGCACAGGCACAAACACTTTTTGAGGAGGTCAGCGAACTGGGCAGTGAAGAGAAAGGCGAACTCTTCACCCTTGTCCAGCGACTGGGCTCCGATGCCAAAGCGCTGCTGCAAAGCACTGTCCCGAGTCCTGGAGAAGTGCGGAAGCTCCTGATCGCTAAGGGGCTGTTGCTGCATCCTTCACTCATTATCCTGGATGAGCCGACCAACCACATGGATCTTGACTCCATTGAGTCTCTGGAGGCTTCTCTGCATGATTATGCAGGGGCTCTGGTATTCATCACCCATGACCAGACTTTTTTAGAGAACCTGAGTACGAAGCGTTGGGTGTTTGAAAAGAGTCAGGCGCATCGTTATGAGGTTCAGGAATTCTTGTAATAACCAGGGCGTTACTTGCTTGATAGCGAAAGTCTGTTGGCGTTGTGTAGCTAGCGAAGGTAAGCGTTCCCGTTAATAAAAATATCATTTTTCTTTCGAACCCCGCTCTTTTAAATAATAAGATGTAGTTATGCAACTTTGTCGTCTATATGTGTCCAAAACAACGGAATTTGTGGGTAGATGTTTATGATTTAAGTTGCTATTGCTTAAAATGGGTTGGTATAACAGCAAGGAAATTTTTTTACGTCAAATGCCATAGCGCAGAGAAGACGGAAGATGCAGATTTGTTGCTGGATCAGACGGAGGCAATAATGAGTATTTCAGTTGAAAAGAGAATCGAACAGGCGCATGAGGAGTGGATGGCTGCGCTTGATGTGGTGAAAGACCCGATCTTCATGCATGACAAGAATTTCCGCATTTTGCGCTGCAATCGGGCCTATCAGCAGTGTGCCGGACTCCCCTTCAAGAAGATCATCGGAGAGCCCTATTTTGAGATCTTCCCGAAGACCCATGCCCCGCTGCGCCACTGTACAGAAGTGCTGGAGCGATCCGCCGTCGATGGTGATGAAGAAGAGGTGGAAGTCGGCAACAATCTCTACCGTTCACGTGCCTATGCGGTAAAAGATAAAGAGGGTAATTGTCTCTATTCTGTCCATATTCTCGAAGATATCACGAATGCGCGTCTTGCAGAGGAGGCGCTTAAGGAGGCAGAGCTTCGGTTTCAGGCCATCTTTGACGGCGCACATGACGGGATCCTGCTGGCAGATATGTCAAGTAAGAAGTTCACTGTGGGCAATGCCCGGATCTGCGAGATGTTGGGGTACAGCCTTGAAGAGCTCCCCTTCCTTGGCGTCACCGATATCCATCCTGAGGAAGAGCTCCCCTATGTTTTGAGCCAGTTCGAAAAGCAGGCGAGGGGTGAGATCGAGCTTGCATCGGACCTTCCTGTCAAACGCAAGGACGGCACACTTTTTTTTGCCGATGTCAACTCATTTCCGCTGGTAATCACGGGCAAGGAGTATCTCGTCGGGTTTTTCCGGGATATTACCGAACGCAAACGGGCAGAAGCGATGGTTCAGGAGTCTGAGGAGAGGTACCGTGCCATTTTTGAGGGGGTGCTCGACGGTATCGTGCTTGCAGAGGTAGAGACCAAGCGTGTCATCGACGGCAATTCAGCGATATGCCGGATGCTGGGTTACAAGCCTGAGGAGCTGGCCGGGCTGAGTATCTCCGATCTTCACCCGGAGGAGGACTGGCCCTATGTCTTTGGACAGTTCAGCAAGCAGTCAAGCGGCGAGATACAGCTCGCTACGGACATGCCGATCAAACGCAAAGACGGTTCGGTGTTTTACGCCGATATCAACACAGCAAACCTCAATGTCGGCAACCGACATTACATAGCAGGCGTCTTCCGGGACATTACCGAACGCAGGCAGAGTGAGGAGAGCCTAAAGCTCTTTCGCACCCTGCTCGACAACTCCAGCGACGGCATCGATATACTCGACCCGGCCACCCTGAATTTTCTGGACATCAACGAGACGGAGTGCCGTAACCTCGGATACAGCCGCGAAGAGCTTCTCTCCATGCATATTTCCGAGATCGATATGGGTTTCGGCGAGGCGCTGGAGAGAACGATTCAGGAACAGATGGCACTATCGGGAACTGCCCGTTTCGAGAGCACACACCGGCGCAAGGACGGCTCGACATTCCCTGTGGAGGTGAACACGAAACTGGTCGAACTCGACAAACCCTACATAATGAGCATCGCACGCGACATCAGCGAACGCAAAGTGACGGAGGAGGCGCTACGCGCGAGCGAGGAGAAGTTCCGCAGCATCACTGTTTCGGCGCAGGACGCCATTATTATGATGGACAACGAGGGGAAGATCTCGTTTTGGAATGAGGCCGCCGAAATAATGTTCGGCTATCCGGCGCAAAAAGTGATGGGAGAGCCATTGCATACACTGATCGCGCCTGAACGTTTTATGGAAGCCCATCGCGCAGGCTTCGAACAGTTCAAAAAGACAGGCGAAGGTGCGGCTGTAGGCAAGACGGTCGAGCTGTTTGCATTGCGAAAAAACGGTGAGGAGTTCCCTGTAGAGCTGTCACTTTCGGTAGTGGAGCGAAATAACTGTTGGCACGCTATCGGTATTATCCGCGATATTACTGAACGCAAGCAGGCCGAAGCCGCACTTCAACGCGCCAACCGTGCCCTTAGAACGCTCTCGGCAGGCAATCTGGCCCTGGTACGGGCGGAGAGCGAGGATGCACTGCTTACGGAGGTCACCAGCGTCATTGTTGACAAAGGGGGCTATAGTCTGGCGGCGGTCTACTACGCCGAGGATAATCCGCAGAAGAGCCTTATACCCAAGGCATGTTCGGGGAGAAAGAAGGATAACTTCTGCGAGGGAAATCCACGTTGGAGCGAGAACGAAAAGAGTGAGCTGCCGGTCACCAGGGCAATAGAGAGTGGAGCGACACAGATCTGCCGGGATATCGCCGCTGAAACCGGACTGAAACTCTGGAGAGATGCGGTACTGAGCCACGGCTACCTCTCGAATATTGCACTTCCGCTCTCCGGCGGCGGCAGGGTCTTCGGTGCTTTGAGCATCTATTCATCCGAATTGGAGCCATTTGACGACGAGGAGGTCCAGCTGCTCGAAGAGCTGGCGAACGACCTTGCCTACGGCATCGGGACATTGCGCACCCGCGCCGAGCATGAGCAGCATGCGGTGCTCCTGCAGCAGAGCCTGGAGCAATCCATCCTCACTATCGCGGCCACCGTGGAGGCGCGTGACCCTTACACCGCCGGCCACCAGCGCCGCGTCGGCGAACTGGCGACGGCCATCGCGAAGGAGATGGAACTTCCGGAGATGCAGGTCCAGGGTATCCACTTTGCCGCGATCATTCACGATCTTGGGAAGATCCACGTTCCGGCGGAGATACTCTCCAAACCAGGCAGGCTCAATGATCTCGAATACCGCCTCATCCAGATGCATTCGCAGGCCGGGTATGACATTCTCAAGGATGTCTCCTTCCCCTGGCCGATCGCGGAGATCATCCTGCAGCATCATGAAAAACTGGACGGCTCGGGTTATCCGCAGGGGCTCAAAGACGGGGAAATACGTCTTGAAGCAAAGATCATCTGCGTGGCCGATGTGGTCGAAGCGATCTCTTCGCACCGCCCCTACCGCCCGGCTTTAGGGACAGAACCGGCGCTTGAAGAGATCAGGCAAGGCAAAGGCAGCTTGTATGACCCTGCTGTCGTCGATGCTTGCCTGAGTCTCTTCACCGAAAAAGACTTTGCCTTCAACAGCGAATTTTCGTGACATGTCGGCGTTTCAAGAGCGATCCGTTTAGGAGATCTTTGAAACCGAGTTTTCAGATATTAACGTAAGGAGATCGATGTTTCCCTATACAATTCCGAATTTGGTAGTCGCCTGGACCTTCTCATTTTTTCTGCTGCAAGACATTTATCTGTTTCACACTCTCTTTGAAACAGCAATATTGAAAGATGTGATCTTTTTAACTGTTTTTATCTTTATGGCCAAAAGATATTATAAAAAAACGCCTCAAACCATCGGAGCAAGTGCCTTTATAATCGCTTACAATCTAGCGGTTGTGCCATTGTTGATCGTCAATGTTTTGACTACTCCTTACCTTGTCAAAAGTATTGGGTCGGGCGGCATGATCTACCTGGCGCCTATACTCTATTCACCCATTATATTTGCAGTCTCTTTTGCGCTTATCTATTTAGTCAAGAAAATAGCGAACAAAAAATCCGACAACGCATCGGAGCCATGCAACAACCCTAAAGCGGATACCTGATTGCCCGTTTGCAAGCTTGGCTGAGGAGATGGCGAGAAGCGCGCATCAACGAAAACTTCAATGTTTAAACTCGAAGACGGTGTACGGGCAGAAGCACCGTCTCCTTCATAAAACCGCTAAATATTCAATTTAGAGGTGCCCTTTAGACTTTGCTGTTTTACTAAAGAGCGACAGATAGATACCTATCGCTATCAAGAGCGCGCCGACGATATGGTAAGTGTGCAGTCTTTCGCCTAAAAATATATAGGCTAGAACGGCGCCGAAGAGCGGCATGAGGTGGGTGAATTGTCCTGTCTTGTTCGCTCCGAGCTCTTTGATGCCCTGATGCCAGAAATAGTACGAGAGCACTGAAGGGAAGATGGCCACATAGAGGAAGTAGGGGTAATACTCTTTCCACAACATCACATCGCTCTGCGGGGAGTAGCCCATAACGCTGTAGATGACGATGAGCCAGAAGAGTCCGAGAAAGACGATGGTCGTGAAAAATTCAACATCATTGAGACTCTTAGGTTTAAACCGGACCAGTACCGAGTAGAGCGCCCACGATACTGCAGACGCAATCACCCAGAAGTCCCCATGGTTAATCTCGATCTGGCTTAAGCTGGTTATTTCGCCTCTTACAACCAGAAATATAACGCCGAAGGCAGAGAGAAGTATGCCGATGGACTGTCGGAGACTCATTTTGATCTTGAGAATTAAAAATGAGAAGACCAAGATGAGAACCGGTACGAAAGAGTTTATGAGCAGCGCGTTTGTCGCCGTTGTGGTCTGCAGGCCGACATAGAGCAGGGTGTTGAAACCGGTGATCCCGAGAAGCGCCAAAAGCGACAAGATGAAGAAATGCGTTTTGAGGGCCAGGCGTATCTTGGAAAAGCTTTTGATGAAGATCGGCGAAACGATTACAGCCGCACCCAGCCAGCGAAACAGCGCCAGCTGCATAGGGTCGACATCTTCATGTATGAAGCGACCGATGATAAAGTTTCCGGACCAAAACAGTACACAGAGTACTAATAAAAAAAAGACGGGTACGATAGATCCTTTGCCATAATGGAGGTGAAATTGAGTGCACGATTATATCGAAAGAAGAGGGTGCTTCACCATTATAGGCCGAGAGTCTGCAGGTTAATAAGATCTGCTGCTTGTATTGATGAAAACAAGCATATCATCTAGAAAAGATCGGCAGAGTAGATGGTTTTTTAGTGGACAGCAAGAGAACCTTTTACTCTTTGTTCTTATCTGTACATTTAGGCTCAGGTGATTACAATACCTCTCATATTATTTACAAGCTGGATCTGAGTGTAGCAAAGCAGGGTGTCAACAGATGCCATGTGTTTTCGGCTGGAGCGTTTATCCGAGATGTCGGCATACCGCCCTAGTGGTTTGATCAGCGTTCAGTTGCGTCCAAGTTTAGGAGAGAGAAGCATGATAAGGTTGTTTTTTAAAAAGATGAGAGGCGGTGAGACGTGCCCGCCGAGAAAACCATTCAGCAAGATCGCATGGTCCTGGCTGGGTGCTTTTGTGGGCATCTACCTGGTCTCTGTTGTGAGCAGGCTCTCCCATGCAGATCTGCTGAACAGTCTTTTTCTGGTGGCTTCCTTCGGGGCGTCAGCCGTCTTGATCTACGGTGCCCCGCAGGCAGAGTTCTCTCAGCCGCGAAATCTGGTCGGCGGACATCTCATATCGGCAGTGGTGGGTGTCACGATCTACAAGTTTTTGCCTCTGGATGTGACAGTGCTGGGTGCTCTGGCGGTCTCACTGGCCCTTGTGGCGATGCACTACACCCGCACGCTTCACCCTCCCGGCGGTGCTACCGCCCTCATCGCGGTCATCGGAAGCGTGGAAATACATAACATGGGCTATTTCTTTGTCCTTTCGCCGATCGGGACAGGGGCCCTCATTATGCTGATCGTTGCACTTGTCATCAACAACCTCTCCGGCAACCCAAAGCGCCATTATCCAAGATACTGGCTGTAGAGTGCGGTATGGTTGACGATCACGAAAACGACTGTTTCTGTAAAACAGATTTGTAAAGGTTTTGCGTAAACGCTCCGATAGAATCGTAGTTCTTATCCACAAATTCACGACTCACAATAAAATTGTTCCCATGCACTTCGGATCGTTGTCCTTGACACCAATTTCAGGGTCTGCCCCCTTGGGTACAAATTATTATTCAAGGTACTTCATTCGTGCCATTCGTGAAATTCGTGGACGCCTACTACTATTGATAAACGATCTGAAAATAAGAGAATAAGGGATCAGATGATTCCTGTTAGACGGCGGTAAGCCGTCGAGGTAAACTAGGAACTTTGTTAGAGGGGTTTCTCTTCCTCATCTTTATGGATGAGGTGACCGTGCCAAAGCCAGCCAATGAGGATACCTGTCGTAATGCCTACGAGCAGTAAGACTGCACGGGGCAGGGAGAATGACCAAAACAGAAACTGGGTCTCGACAAAAGCCAGGTTTTGAACGATGAACAGCAGGGAGAACCCCACCAATATCCATATAAGAATCTTTTTAAACTGCATAACAACTCCCTTTCATGATCCGGATCTTTTCCTATATGATAGCATCTTTCTTTATTCCTATGAATACCAGACACTCCTGTTTACATCGTTAATGTGTAGACACACCACAGAGCTCCATCTGTAAACTTTTTATCCACGAACGAGACCAATATCAGGGTCTGTCGCTTGGGTACTAATTGTTTTTTTATTGACCTCATTTGTCCCATTCGTGGACTTACTATTATTTTAAGAATTATAGATCAAAAAGAGATCCTGCTAGTTAATCTTGAGAAGCAGCTTGTACTATTTCGTTATGAGAAGCTTGTTGAACATAAAAGCGTCCTCACATCCCAAATATAAGTTCTATCTCTTATAATCATACTTTTATTTCTCAATTCATCAACAAAGTAGAACATTATGCATACAAACGGAAAACTTCTCATGCTCATGCTGGCCGCATCAACAACGTCTATAGCAGGTGGCTATAAGCTTACCACGTCGTCACTAAACGGTACGGCACTCTCCTCTGCCAATGTTGCCAATGCCCATGGAGCAGATGCTGCTTATTACAATCCGGCCAATATGTCTTTCAACGGTAAGAACAACGATTTTGAATTAGACCTCACTTATATAGGTCTGCCACCGATAGACTATACTTCTTCCTCAGGAACAACGATATCTTCAGAATCAGAAAGCGCGGTAATTCCAACTCTGCACTATGTCTCGCAACCATTTGGAAGAGTGCGCGTAGGTCTGAGCGTAGTGACACCTGCCGGGCTGACCAAACGGTGGGAAGATCAGCCGGCTCGTTTCTATGCCAACGAGTACTCATTAAAGGCCGTAGAGCTTAACCCGACACTCGCTGTAGCTATCAGTGAAAATCTCTCCGTTGCTGCCGGTATTCGTTTTGTCTACTCCAAAGCGACTGCAAAAGGCGACGGTGACGGGCTGCCGACATCTAACCCGTACAGCACGATCTCGCGAGAGATGGAAGGGGATTCTATCGATACCGGTTATAACCTAGCACTCAGCTACCATCCTTTAGATTCGCTCTCTTTTGCCGCGACATACCGCTCAAAGATTAATCTGACGCTGGAAGGTGAGGCAAGTGTTGATATCGATACTTATCATGCTGATACCGCCGGAAGTGTCGAGAGTATGCTCCCGGCTGCGTTGGTACTGGCAGCAGCTTATCATTTTGAGAAGGACACTACGCTGGAATTTCTCTATGAACGCACCTTCTGGTCAGCCAATAAATCTCTGGATTTTGAGTATGATGATGCCGTTGTCGAATCGGTTCTTGGTGCACCTATAGAGAAAAACTGGAACGACACCAGCACCTATCGCCTCGGTCTTACACAAAAATATACAAACTGGAGTGTCATGGCAGGAACTTTTTATGACGAGACACCGGCTCCGGATGCGACATTGGGTTATGATTCGCCGGACGCAGATTCGTACGGGTTCTCATTGGGCGGGCGCTATCAACTGGGTCAGGAATGGAGTTTAGGTCTTTCCGGGTTATATTTGACTAAAAAAGATCGTACTGTTACAGCTCCGCCGAACAGCAGTGGTATCGATGGTGAGTTTACCAATTCTAAAGCCTATATTGTGACAACCGGGATTAGCTACAGTTTCTAGATGCTTTAACATAACAGGCAGACGTTAATAGATCTTTGGTGCAGCAGTTATCCTAAGTTTCGGTATAGCGCACCGGCTGTTTGAGGAAAGTTCTTATCCACGAATTACACCGATTTCACTAATTGTTTTTTATTGACGCATTCGTGCCATTCGTGGACTTTGAATATCGTTCCAAAGAAAAGGAAATGCATCAATTATATACAGCTAACCCTGTAAATGCGGCCGCTTTATAGTCTATAATTCGTTTATGGAACATCTACTGCTTGCTATCTTTTTAACACTGGCTATCGCCTCCATACTGAGCATCGTTTTGAAACGGTTCGGTATCTCGCACATCATCGGTTACATCATGACGGGGACGATCATCAGTTATCTCTTTGGCTTTAACGGGCTGAACACCGATACGCTTGACCTTGTCGGGGAGTTCGGTATCGTCTTTTTGATGTTCACGATAGGGCTTGAACTCAGTCTCCACAAGATCAAGAAGATGAAAGAGCTCCTTCTTGCCAACGGCCTGCTGCAGGTGGTGCTGAGCGTTGCTGTCATCTTTGTCATGTCATACTTTGTCTTCGGGCTAGACTTTAACACTGCCATCATCGTCTCACTGGCTTTCTCGCTCTCTTCAACGGCGATCGTGCTCACTTACCTGAAACAGTCGAAAGACATTCTCACGCCTTACGGGCAGAAGTCCATGGGGATCCTGATCTTTCAGGATCTTGCGGTCATCCCCATCCTGCTGCTTATCAGCTTCTTGTCAAACGACACGCTCTCAATAACGGAAGTGCTGATGCAAACTGTGCTTTCGGCGATTGTCGTGGTTGTGGTGATGTTTACCGTCGGAGAGAAAACGGTTAACGCTTTGTTGAAGTTTTCAGCCAAGACGGAGCTTGAAGAGCTCTTTTTAGGCTCGATCTTTGCCATCGTCATCGGCGCCTCTTTGATGGCGCATGCAATGGGCTTTACCTATTCGCTGGGCGCTTTTATCGCTGGGATGATCATTGCCGACACCGACTACAACGTCAAAGTCGAGTCGGACATCGCCAGTTACAAGGACCTGCTGCTGGGCGTCTTTTTCTTCAGTGTCGGTACGAAGATCGATGTCATCTATTTTATGGAGAAGATCCACATCATCTTTTAGGTCTTTGTGCTGGTCATGCTCTTTAAGTCGGTTGTCATCTACGCCATTATCAGACGCAACTCCGACAAAAATACCTCGGCCAAGACCGCGCTGGCACTGGCGCAGGTGGGGGAGTTCTCGTTTGCGGTCTTTGCACTGGCAGGTTCGCAGGGACTTGTCACTAAAGAGACGGCCAGCTTCCTTATTTTGGTGAGTGTCATCTCCATGATACTCACCCCTTTTGTCATTAACAACATCTATAAGCTGTCATCATATTTTGAAAAAGAGTTCTATGAGGCTGACGTTATTACGCCTATTGGACTGAGAGAGCATATTGTGGTCGCCGGATTCTCCATGCTAGGTAAGATCGTTGCGAAAGATCTAAAAGCAAAAGGGATCGCGTTTGTTATTATCTCGGACAATCTAAAACATGTCCTGCATGCGAGAAAACTGGGCTACATGGCCTACTTCGGTCACCTGAACAAGCTGCCCGTTCTGGAATCTTTGATGGTCGACCAGGCTACGGCCGTCATTTTGACCGTGAACAGCGAACACAACAAACGGCTCATTAGCGAAGCGATCTACAACTTTAGCGACCATACCAAGATCATCATGAAGATCGACAGTGCGGAAGAGCGCAAACATATGCGGGACCTCTCCGATGTTGAGTTTGTTGATGCCAGTTTCGAAATGTCAAACCTGCTTGTCAACCGCGCGATGAACAAACAGCATAATAGAGGTTGAATTTAGGTCATAGATATGACGTAGACGTCTCTATGCAGAACGGGCATTTTCGAACATGCCGCATACTTGATAGTTTTTTAACTTTGCAAGGTGAGGGAAGAACTCTTTTTTGGTGCTGTCTTGCAGCATCTTTATCTGGCAAAATTCCAAGGCCTCATCAATGTTAAATTGTATGCCATGCTCATATCCAGGATCTTTTTTACAGTTTACCGGAGAGTTGCCACTTAACCATTGGCATAAGCGTGCTGTTAATTCCTGGCCCATTACAGTTTCGACGTTGTGTGATGATATAAACATGATTGCCCTCTGTTTTTGTGCATAGTCTATACAGCTTGTATTGCGATACAGACACTGAACCATAACGCTTCGATTACAAAAAAGAGTGTGATAAGAGAGCGTGTTGGCTTAGAGATTCCGTCACATAGGGGCGTGCCTTTTGTCTAACAGGCTGGAGCTGCGTCTCTTAGCTGCGTGTATCTGTGGACGATGTTTTCTTGTCTGATAGTTGAAAAGAGGGCGACGCCAAAAGAGAGCGTGAAGGTGCAGCTCTATTGAAGATACCGTTCAAAAGAGAGCGGTCGATCGTAGTCGGCCTATAAAAACTGGACAGAGTTCCTGCCGTGCTCTTTTGTCGCATAGAGCGCCTGGTCGGCTCTTTGGATGATACTGTCTTTAGTGTCGCCAGGATGGTAGAGTGTGACACCAACACTTACCGTCATGCTCCCCACTGTTTTAAAGGGATGACTCCCGATCTTTTGACGCAGAGTCTCTGCCAACGTTAACAGCTCATCACGGTCGGTCTCAAGATAGATCAGAATAAACTCTTCACCACCCCAACGGACAGCCCTGTCGGTTGAACGCAGATGCTCTGTGATGAGTTTTCCTATCTCTACCAGCGTCTCATCGCCAACCTGGTGTCCATAGGTGTCATTTACATCTTTAAAATAGTCCAGATCCATGATAAGCAGTCCGAATCGATGGTCGAAACGTTGGCTTCGGTCCAACTCATCCTGGAGTATCTCATCGAGTTTGATGCGATTGTTCAAGCCGGTTAACCTGTCGGTAACAGCCAGCTGTTTGAGGTTTTCGTGCTGCTGAAATACCGATTTATTGGATTTTTCCAAAAGATAGGCTGCCAGAAAACCAAAAGAGAATGCCGCCAGCATCCAGAAGCAGTGCATGATAAAGTTCTCTTTTGTGAGCGAGAAGAAAAAATAGGTCACAACAAAAACGATAAGAACTGTCGTGAAGGCACTTATAGTGGCATGCCACAAACGCAACCCTGAGACGGTGAAGATCCAAAAAAGTATGAGATAGATCTCAGTCAAACGCATCGAAGGGTTTTCAATGTTGATAACAATGAAGAGGTTTCCGATAGCAGCGGCTATCGGCGCCAAAGCCAATAAAAAGATTGTCAGTCTGGATGACTCTTTTCTAAAGGTTGAGAGGCTGATCAAAAACAGTGCTGGAGGTAGGATGTAGAGATGGACTAGGGTTAACAAAGGCAACATGTCACTGGGGCCAACAAGACGGTCTATCTGTGAAGAAGTCATATAGAGCAGGCCGGTCAATATACAGACTGCACGTATTTGTGTCTGTCTTGACCTTGCCATCCACCGGTCAAGTTTCTGTTTCATGATCTTATTGTTAAAATCAATGGCCCGCATGGAAGTAACAGCTTTTGTTTGTTGATCTGGCATCAAAACTTACCTTTTAACGTTAACGATTACGACAAAATTACCTGATGTGAAAGAAACTATAGTGTCTATTTATTTTATCTAAAAAGATGTAAACATTGAGATAGCGTGTTACAATACACAAGATATTAAAAGGAAATTATATGCGGTTCTTGTTTTTAATTTGTATCACATCACTTGCTCTCTTTGCCAGTGATACTGTCGAGTTTTTCAATAAAAGTTCAGAAAACAAGGTGTTATGCCGGGTCGGACAATACTCCTATAAAGTGTTGTCGCAGAAAAATGCTGCGATCGAGAGTATCCACGAACATCATTTTTTTAAACTCAAAGATGAAAATCTCTATTTTTTGACGACCGGATGTCAAGAACTGGACGGACAAAAACCGCACATTTTATTTTAGACCTTTTTGTGACAGAGGGTTTCACTGATGTCTGATACCTCTAGACTTGGGTTACAAAGGTTGACCGCCATAGGTGTCGGCGGGATATCGGCGGCGGTATCTTTTCTGTAATGGGGCTTGCGGTCAGCATTGCGAAAGATCAACACCCTTAGGCAGTTTACTCGCAATCATCAAGCGCTTATTTGGATTGTCAGCATTTATGTTGTGTGTCAGAAGTGATAAACAGGTGCTTTTTTTAAAAGTGATTTCAAATTTATTCTTAAATGGCTTTGAAATTCGCAGCAGTAATGAAGAACAGGGTTTAAAATTCGTGAATAATCTAGTATAATTCGGAAATAATTATACTAGGGCACCTCTAAAAACCCAAGCAGCTTCAGAGGGAAGAAAGAGAGATGAGCTTGTGCAGAACTTTTCTTGAGTCATAGCCGTAGCTATGAGGATAGAAAATTCTGTGCAAGATCGCTCTCTTTATCCCTCCCGTAGGGCGATAGAGAGAAATCCACACATTCTATATACGACATTACTCCTAATAAGAGTACATTTAGTACTCTTATTAGGAGATATCCTTAGCTATGGCTAGGGCTTCAAAGGGTCGCCTTGATTGTGAACTTCTCTCTATCGATGAAGTCAACTAGGGTCTTTAGAGGTGCCCAATACAAAAGGCCAAAATTATGTCAACTTACGTTCTCGGACACACTAATCCAGATTCTGACTCAATTGTCGGGGCGATCTCCCTTTCAT
>JAQIBF010000079.1 GCA_027859195.1 Helicobacteraceae bacterium | reverse complement strand
CCTCATAACTGCTTCTATATTAGAAATGAACTTTTTTTCTCTGACTATTGTTGGTAAGTGCTATGTTGATTTATATCTTAATAATTAAAACTTATATAATATTCAAAGTTAAGACAGATTAAATATAAATGAAACTATACTATTAATATTGGTGAGTGTTGTAACTAGTAAATTAAATACACTCAATGTTTGGTTCTCATTACATTAAAGCGGAGAGCGCTTCAAAAGGAGCACAATGCAATGGTCTCGCTTGACGACAATAAACAGTCATCTTGTAAAACGATTTAACCTATATTTGCATATTTCCATTTTAAATATACGTGATACTGTAAGTATAAGTGGGTTTAAGAGTAGACCTGTTCAAGTTGATGTGTATTTTCAGCCTAATGGTTGGAAAAAAGATAAATAAAGGGGTTCTTATGCATTTAGTTTATCGAATTTTATTTCTTATGCTCTTTTCATTGGGAAGTGCCAATGCAGGACAATTGGCATATGATGATTATTCCTCTGGTCTAGATGGCTGGAGTGGAAGCGGAGTCTCTACTTATGATGGGTGGATGTACATCAACCGTGATATGACGGCATCTAAAACATATAGCTTCGGCAGCAGTTATGCTAATCAACCGTTGACGCTGCAATTCCGTTATTGGGTACCTTATGAGTGGGAAAGTAGCAATGATTACTTCAGAGTCACTATAAATGGTACTGTGTACGCCTCTTATAACAATGACGGAGGGTACCAAATCAAGTATATCACCGTTAATGCAGATGCCAGCGGTTCCATCACATTGGGATTCACGCCTGATACGAACAATAATAATGAATATGCTGCTGTTGATTATGTCTATATTACAGGAGAGGCAGTCGTTGTATCTAATCTTCGTGATTTTGAACTCCGTGAGAATCAGAAGCTGTTTGGCGACGTCACTGTTCTAGGTAATACCGTGTTGTGTAAGAAGAGTGGAAATCAATGTGTTGAGCCTACAAGTACAACTGATTCCAATGCCCAAACATATTTGGAATTGGCACCTCAGTCATATGCGACATTGACATTGCCTGCCGGAGCGACGGTGACCAAAGCATATCTTTATTGGCAAGGGCGTTTTGATGCAACATCCAGTAATACACCTTTAACAACAACGCAACAGGCTGCAGCAAGTTCTATTAAGTTAAAAACACCACAGTCCGGCGGTTTTGTCTCCTTAACAGGTGGGACGTTAGATTATGCTACGACAAAAGCAACTAATTGGGTACCGATTTATTCGGCAAGAAAAGATGTGACTAGCTGGGTTCAACAAGGTGGCTCAGGTAAATACTATATAGAAGACTTAACAACCACTACCGGTAGAACATGGGACAAATCACCGAGCGATGGTCTTGGCGCATTCGGCGCCTGGACACTGGTCGTTGTCTATCAGGATCCGGCTGCAAAGGCCAGTAACAGTTTGAAAGATGTTTCGATCTTTGACGGGTATAAGATCATACAAGCAGACCCGAGTACAGACTCATTGGTTCAGATCGATGTAAGCGGTTTTTACACACCGCCAGGAACAGTCCCAGTCGCATCCACGCTCTATCTATTCGCGGGTGAGGGAGATAGATATATCACCGGTGATTCACTGACGATGAATTCGACGACTCACACGGTATTCATGGAAATCGGCAACAAGTCGGGGAGCACAAGCAACGCCTTTTATTCAGGTATCAGCACTGACGGAGCAAGGTCGCCTAATCTGAGCAATAACAACGGTATCGACATTCAGAAGTACAATGTTGGTACGGAAGACGGCGGTTTGGGAATTATCGGCAACTCTGCGTTAGATGCAAGTTTTAAGCTCTCTACAACAGGAGACACCTATATGCCGAGTGTACTGGTCTTTTCGACCGACCTGTACACACCTAATATCTGTTATTCTGAGGAGATCATTATTAACGGGGTTGCACAGACTGGGCAAGGTATTGAACTTAACAAAGGTGATAATATTGGTGTGCGTACCTGGTTTACCAACACAAATCCGGAAGTAGCTGAAAAAGTCCAGATCGTTCACACCTTCGACGATAAATTTACCTATGTAGAACAGTCGTCATCAGTCAATAACAACAACCCAGCCTCTCCGGGAGGTATTACACCCCCTCCTGCCACTGTGGCTTTAACAGCTCAAACGGATGCAGCAAATGATGATCTACTTTATTATGATCCGACATCACTTGAGTTTAAATATAATTTAGGTGATACCGCTGATGCAAGCAGCGGAGGGTTCTTTTATGAGTCCAACACAACAACGGCTGTCTTTGAATTTGAAGGATCAGTAGAATCGGTTGATGCAAATTATACTATCGAATATGAAGCCGCCTATGTGGCAGATTACGGCAACTTTACACTCGACTTCTCGCTGCCTGGTAAACGGTTGGTCGTTCCACCTTGTGTCGGTGAAGGAAACTCTTTTTATGCGACCGCTATGTCTCCAACCCCGGTCGGTGGTATGGATACGGTTGACGTGTATACAAATGCAACATACTTGGGAGGTGTTTCTGGAGGCACGGATGGTAATGGACCCGGTCCGGACTTGACTACGAAAGTTGCGGGAGAAACACCGATGACATTTGACATTGTCTACCTTGGAGATGGTACATCCGGCCCCGTTGCGTTTCACCCAAATGACGCAAGTGCTATAGCAATCCCTGTTTTACTCTACCTTTATGAACTAAATACAACAACAAATGTATATGATAAAGTTGGTCCATTACTTGATTCGAGTGGTAAGATTGCACATGCCTCACTGGAACAAGGAGCTGTTTTCGCAACTTCGACTCCACTCACAATACCAAATATCGCTAAACGAAATGTTAAGATAGGAATGCATTATGTTGATTTAAATGATAATCCAGAATCAGCGAGCAGAAATTGTTATGTCCATAGTAGTACAAATTCGAATTTGCAAGACGTTCCGGCTTGTTTGAACAATGAAGCTAATATTGAGTATATTTTTGACGAGGCTACAAGAAACCGATGTACTGCGTTATGGCCAATGACCAATGGCAATGGTAACAATAATAATACCTATGGTGCCTGTACATCAAGTTATGGAGCGGCTGGAACAGGAGGAAATACACCAATACAGGCTCCATACGATGTTGAGCCTATGTGCTTATCCTGTCTTTTAGATAATGGGGGAGCACTTTCTGTCGATTCTTTTGCTATTCGTCCGAAAGATTTTGTTCTAAATGCAACAGTCGTGCAATCTGACAATGCGGCTATTGAACTGGATCAGTCGAACCCGGTATCCGGTCCGAACAAACTGCGTTCCGGGCAAGACTATAATTTAACGGTTATAGCTCGAAATATAGCCGGTGCAAATACGGTTGATTACAATCAATCCACGGATAAATTAACCCCGGTGACTGTGCATCTATTGTCAAACTTGGCGCTTGATACTGCTAATCTATGCGCTGATGTTAATGTGACATACGGGACAGTAACCCAGTTTGTAGATGGTTATAACCCTTACTACATGATTCACTATAATGAAGTGGGTGTCATAGATATTGATCTCAATGATACGGACTGGTCATCTATCGACAGTGATGACACGCCGACATCAGTTACATACACGCATTTCTCGGGCAATACGAGATATGGAAGTGCGGTTAATGGTGCGCTCCGTTTAACCGTCAAACCATACGACTTTAATATTTCCACAGCCAACCTGTTCGACAATAATAACGGCTCAGGTTTTACGTATTTATCTGATGATATGAATATGTCTGCACGGCTTCCAATTACTATTAAAGCACAAAATAAAAGTGGTGGAATCACACAAAACTACAGTGACGCGGCACAGGGACTGTATGAGCAGTTGGTAAAATTCACCTTCTCACTGGACCCGACATCATACCCCGCAGCATTAACGGTTGTTCCATATCTTCCAGTCAATGCCGTCGCGGTTGATGTCGACTTGCCATTTGACAACGGAACCGCCGTTGTAAACGAAGATGATGAGAATGTGACAAAATTCAACTTCGATCGTGCAACAAACATCCCGGTCAATCCGTTCAAAATTGATGGTTCGGACGTCAATCTGTCGATTACCGATACTGATCTTGTTACCGGTGACGCGAATGGGACATTCCTTGGGGATGCGAAGTTTGTCTATGGACGTGCACATATGGCTAGAACTCGTGCGATGTGTAATGGTGGCTCATGTAACGGTAATATGACATTCTTCTTTGAGTTCTATGGCGATAACGATGCCAATAAAACATTGATCAATACATTGCTAGTAACACCAATACGCAGTATTGACAGTGTGAACTGGTATCAGAATACAGCTCATAATACCAATGTCGGTGATGGTAATGTAACAGCATCTACTACAAACATCCCTAGTACAGTTGCATACACACCAAACGGTGGTCCAATATCATCTGCTGTATATAACTACACGGGGTCTAAAGGTTATCCATTTAAAGGGACTATAACTGTTGATAATGCTGCAGGCGATACACAATCATGGTTGATCTATGACAAATATAACGCCGCTGCAACTACGGTACGCGGTGAGTTGGAATATTATGGACCGGGTGAATGGTCAAGTGATACCGGTGCTGAATCGACAGTACAAGATAAAACTGATACAACAAGAAACAAAAATACGAATCGGAGAATTAGATGGTAAGAAGAGAACTTCTTACGTTCCGTATGCGGCAATATACGCGTAAGGCGTTTACAATGATCGAACTGATCTTTGCTATTGTTCTTATCGCGGTTGTGATGTTGACAATCCCTACAATGATCCAGGTCAACAACAAAGCGCTCGAAGGCAGTGCGGCGCAAGAAGCTATATTTCTTGTCTCCTCTGTTCTGTCTGAAGCAACAACCCTGTTGTGGGACGCAAACTCTCTGGGTGGTTCAGCATCGGCAGTTTCACTTTCGAAAATTCTTGATGTCAACGGCTCCGGCAATGCAGCTTACGATCGTTGGGATCAAGTGAACAATATTGCCGATGTCAACAGTACGATTCGTCAAGGGGGACTGAACGAAGATCTCCACCGACAGTTTTTTAGTAATGACGGTCTTAACAACCATCGGCCTACACAAAGTGGTACGACAGCATTAGTCCTTACAGGGTCTTTCGACAGTACGGCTACCGGTGAACAATTGGGATTGAAGAATCAGTATTCTATTGTCGCCAGCCGTATATTTGTGGATGATAATCCAACGGGTTTTGCCTTTACCACAGTACCTGCCGGAAAACAGACTAATATCAAGATGACACTGGTAGAGATAAATGCAACGATTGACGGAACGAATAGTGTCATCTCTCGCTTACGCGCATACACCTGTAATATCGGCGAGATCGATTATGCCAAGAGGAGATTTTAATGCGTAAGGCCTTTACCTTAATAGAGCTCATCTTCGTCATTATCATCTTTGGGATTATGTCCAGTTTTGGTGCTGATATCCTCTATAAGATCTATGAGAACTATGTTTACAGCAATACCTTCAACCGTTTGGAAAACCAGAGTGAAGCAGCGGTCAAGCAGATCGCCAACCGTCTGCAATATCGTATCAAAGACTCGACTATTGCTAGAGATTCGTTAAATGGTTCTATAGAGCCTATTGGAAGTAACACTGGTAATAATGAAACTGTCTTAGAATGGATCGCTACTGATATTGACGGTTGGCGAGGTACGACAGACACAACGGCACCGATTGATCCTGATTGGAGTGGTTTCATTGATCTTCGTGCATCGACAAATACGATCCTGAATTCACCTGCAACGACGATCAATGATACTGATTTGGGACTGTTCTTTATTGGAAGTAATGTTGATCTTAACGGCAGTGCATTTGGTTGGGATGGTACAACCAACTTGACTGGTTTGGGAGCAAGTGCTTCCATAAAGGTCGTGGACATCGCAGGTTCCGCAATAACATTAGCAAACAATGGTAACTTTGACGGTACCGATGTCTATGAATATTATCAGTTAGCCAAAGAAGCAAATGCTGTTAGCCTGGAAGGAACAGACCTGTACCTTTATGATAGCTATGCACCGTGGCTCGGCCAACAGGCGAGTGCCGATAATCGTAGTCTGATCATGGAAAACGTCAAAAGCTTTAAGTTCACATCGATGGGTGATATTTTGGTCATTCAGGTCTGTGTCTCTGATAACAATGTCACAGGTGTAAATGAATATGCTATCTGTAAAGAAAAGGTGGTGTTCTAATGCGAACTTATCAACAAAACCGTGGTGGTTTTGCGATGATCATGGCGATCTTTTTTATGATCGTGATTGCAACGCTGCTTACCTATATGCTATCAACAACCACAGAGACAGCTCAACGGACGACTAATACCTATATCAATGAACAGGCACAACTGCTGGCTAAAAGTGCTACAGAATATGCCATATTACGTGTTTCTGGTTTTGATCGTTCAACAGGCAATAATTGTCAAAATTTATTTACAGCGCAATATCCAGATACGACAAATCCGATCTTTGATATCAACGTAAATATTAGGTATATTGGATTTGGCCCTCTGGTAACGGCCGGGGGAACTTGTAATATCTTAGTATCTGATATACAGACCCCAGAATCAAACGGGACAATGTTGATCGATGTCTATGTCTCAGACAACGCCGGTTTGAATCTCAATGAACCTATTCGTTACCACCGCCGTACCCTCCAAAAACTTTAAAAGTTCCAGCTTCGGCGCAATTTGCACCGAACTCAGACCTGCTCGGCGTACCGATGTACGCCTTCGGTCTGAGTTCGGCACAACTTACACCAAATCTGAAACTTTATCTTATTGAATTTTCAAGATGAGCTTACACTATTTTTGTAAGAGTTGAAACGTTTTTACAAGTCTAGATTGTTTTAAGATGAACTGCGTCATCTTTCTTAGCACTTAGCACTTAGCACTTAGCACTGTATTCTAATACAGGCCGAATTTTCCGTCACTACGTTTGTAGAGCACACGTGTTTTTCCCTCAATATCATTAAAGATCTCAAACTGTTTATTGCCCTCTTTGAGCTCATCTAGTACATCACCGACTTCTCTTGGTTTATATAGGTTCAACTCAAGTGGGATGATCTCATCTTCATAACTCTCAGCTGTAGTGTTTACATTGGTATCGGATGACTCTTTTTTGGCTTCATTGATACCTTCATTGTGGTGGTCGTTCATTTTGTCGTTGAGTCGGCGCAACGCTTTTTGAGCACGGTTAGTAGCCAGGTCGGCTGCCGCATAGAGATCGTCGTCATGCTGTTTGATGACAATGGTGTTCTTGCCGCCAATATTGATAATGTACTCAATAGAGACTCCATGGTTTTTCTCCTGCTTCGAGATGACCACATCGGCAGAGATAATGTCTAAATTGTATTTTTCCATCGATGTCAATGAACTATTTAAATAATCTTTGATCGATTCTGTAAGTTCAATATGACGACCCGTTAGTGATACGTTCATTTGCTCTCCTTTTACTTGTTTTGATTTATTATAGCACAGGAGAATCTCTGTTTGACATGCTATATGTTGCGTGTTCCGATATTTGTCGATGAGGTTGTCAAGTTGTTTTGAATTTTTGCCGGGAACCAATAAAATATAGACCAAAGGTTTCCAGGCAAAAGAGTTGATTAAGGTGGACAAGAGACTCTTTTAACACGTAACACGTAACACGTAACAGGGGTTAAGATGTTTTACGACTCGTTTTACGATTACTTCATCCTCTCCCATGTCCACCCAGCGAAACTTATCGCCGCTTTGTGTTTTTCCTATGAGCAGGTCACCGCTCTTTCGAAACTTTAGGTCAAGGGCAGCGATATCAAAACCGTTATCCGTTTTTACAAAGGCGTTCAGCCGTTCACTCTTGACCTGATTGGTGTAGAGATAACAGTAGCCTTTGAGACCATTTCGGCTGACACGTCCACGCAGCTGGTGCAGGGTAGAGAGGCCTAGCCGTTCTGCTCCGACGATGATAATAGTGGTCAGTTCCGGGAGAGAAATGCCGACTTCAACAACAGTTGTGGAGAGAAGGATCTTCCCTTTTTCACGAAACTCTGTAAGCACCTCGCCCTTGTTCTTATCTTTGCCGTGGGTGACATAGACATCGTCAAACCGCTTTTCCCAGTAGCCTCGGGCCTCTTCGATGCTTTGATAGTCAAGTGCATCGCTCTGTTCGACCAGGGGATAGATGATAAGGACTTGATGGCCTTTCTCTAATTCGGTTCCAATTTTTTCCAACAGGTCTGGAAAATCACTTTTGTGAACCACGGAGGTGCTGATATCTTTCTCGAAAGGTGTCTGTGTAATAAGACTGACATCAATGTGCGCTGAGTCTATCATCGCTTGTGTACGGGGTATCGGCGTGGCTGAAAACTGTAGAAAATGGGGGCGTTTCTCTCCGGTTGACAGAAGGTTCTCCAGGAGTTTTCGCTGGGCCGTACCAAAACGGTGCTGCTCATCGATCATGATAAGGGCACTCTCTGGCAGCTCGCGGTACAGCAGGGCATGGGTGCCGATGATAAAGTCATATTGTGTCAGGTCGAGTGACTTTTTGGTGCTGCTTTGTACTAAAGCACTTTTAAGATGCGGCAGATGCTTTTGCGCCTCTTCAAAAAGCTGATTGGCCAAGATGGTAGTAGGTGCCATTAATATAGCACGATGCGGTCGTGCCATAAGGGCAGAGGCCAAGATGACCATCGTCTTCCCGGATCCGACATCACCGACCACCATACGCTTGGCAGAGATATCTTTTTTCAGATCACTCTCAACCGCTTCAATAGCAGCTGTCTGTTCACTTGTCAATGTAAACGGCAGTGTCTCTGCCCACTCTCTCCATTGCCCGGTAAGTCTGTAAAGTGAAGGGAAGTAGCGTCTTTTTTTGCCAAGGACTTTCATGTAGTCATAGAGCTCAGTAAATTTTAGTGCCTGTACTTGATGCAGTGAGAGTCTCTCTTTTTGCTCTGATGTTGGAAAATGGATAGTCAGAAGGATAGTGATAACCGCATCGGGCAGACCCTCCGAACTCAGGTTGTCATAGTTTATGTAGCGCCCAATAAGCCGGCGCATGACGTCGGCTCTTAACGCTGTTTTGTAGTTAGGGACAATAGTGCCGACTTGCTCGATCTTTAGTGGATGTGTCATCTGACAATGTCCGCTGCTGCAGCTTATCTTTCCGTAGAAAAAACTCTGTTCACCTATCACAAAATGGCGGAGTAGATAGGGTTTAGG
>JAQIBF010000161.1 GCA_027859195.1 Helicobacteraceae bacterium | reverse complement strand
GTCCGTAAACATTACCTGGGTGAATCGTTTAAGCTTTAGGTTCCTCAATTGACAAAAAAACTTGAGAGTGTAAAAATACGTTTAGAGGCTGAATCTGCTAAGCGTAACACTCTTGATGAACTCCACACCTCCCGTCCGGATCCTATTATGCCTGCACGGGAATATCAGGATGAGTACATAGCCCTTATCTGTGCGCTCTTCGGTTACGGCAGAGCAGACAGTATTATCAAGTTTCTCTACTCTCTGGATTTTTCTCTTCTTGATGGTTCTGAATCCCAGATAGATAAAATGCTGAAACCATTTTATTACCGTTTTCAAAACGGTGAAGATGTCATTGAAATATTTAAAACGATGCGTCGTTTGAAACAAGAAGATAGTCTGGAGAACCTCTTTTGTGAGGGATATAAACGCGAGCAGAGTGTTCTCTCGGGTCTAAACAGTATTATCTGTTCTATGCAGTCTGTAAACCTCTATGAGAGCAGGGGATATAACTTCTTAATAGGTAAAGCGGTGACTAAGACAAAGGGCAATTCAGCGATGAAACGCTGGATGATGTACCTGCGCTGGATGGTCCGCAAAGACAATATTGATATGGGGCTGTGGTCCAAGGTCGATAAAAAAGATCTTATTATGCCGCTCGACACACACACCTTCAATGTTTCCAGGAAGTTAGGCCTGCTGCAACGAAAGAGCTATGATCTTGAAGCCGCTTTGGAGCTGACAGAGACCTTAAAGTGCTTTGATAAATCAGACCCGGTTAAATATGATTTTGCCCTCTATAGGATAGGGCAGGAGAAAATGTTATAATCGCGAAATATAAACGCAAAAGGATGCCATATGGAATGCGAATTTCCCACTATTAACGCCAACGACGGTCAAATGAAGACGATCTTGGAAAGTGTTAAAACCATTGCCGTACTCGGTCTCTCTCCTGACGAGAGTAAAGACAGCGACAAGGTCGCACGATACCTTCAAAACGTCGGTTATAAGATCATTCCTGTCTACCCTAAAGCGGATGAAGATATCTTAGGTGAAAAAGTCTACACCACTTTGGCAGACATTCCGGGTCAGGTCGACATGATCAATATCTTCCGCAAACCGAATGCGCTTGATGCTATTGCTGATGCAGCGATTACTCGCGGGGATGTCAAAGTGTTCTGGGCCCAAAAAGGGATTGTGAACAACGCTGCTGCACAAAAAGCCAAAGACGCCGGAATGCAAGTCGTCCAAAACCACTGTTCTATGGTGGAACACTATAAATTATTAGGCTAAACATTGATAACATTAGAAAAAATACAGCAAGCACATCAACGCATTAAAAATGTGGTCGTCAATACTCCTTTTTCATATGCTCCATTTTTGAGTGGAGAGAGTGGGGTGGAGGTCTTTTTGAAAAAAGAGAATCTACAGATGACTGGAGCTTTTAAAATTCGCGGAGCTTTTAATAAGATCGCTTCATTCAGTGACGCTGAACGCGCACAAGGTGTTGTGGCTGCCAGTGCAGGCAACCATGCGCAAGGTGTTGCATATTCTGCGCAACTCTTCGGTATTAGAGCCGTTATTGTCATGCCTGATTCTACACCGCTGACAAAGGTGAATGGTGTCCGTCATTTCGGTGCAGAAGTGATCTTGGCAGGCAGCAATTATGATGAGGCCTATGCCTATGCGACTACGTACGGTGCAGAGAACGGCCTTGTATTTGTTCACCCTTTTGAAGATGATGCCGTTATCGCTGGACAGGGTACGATTGCGTTAGAGATCTTGGAAGAAGCAGATGACCTTGATGCCATTATCGTTCCTGTCGGTGGCGGGGGCCTGATCTCCGGTATAGGAACAGCCATTAAAGCGATCAATCCCAAGATCGAAGTGATTGGTGTCAGTGCGTCAGGTGCGCCTGCACTTAAAAACTCTTTTGATGCTAAAACGCCGATAGACTCGCTCTCAGTACGGACTATTGCAGATGGTATAGCTGTTCGTGACTGTTCACCGATTACTCTAAACTATATGCTAGAGAGTGTTGATACCTTTATTAGCGTCGATGAGAATGAGATAGCGAGTGCCATTCTCTTTCTTTTAGAGAAGCAGAAGCTTGTGGTCGAGGGGGCAGGGGCTGTCGGTGTCGCAGCACTTTTACACAAAAAACTGCCTCATCTTGCAGGCAAAAAAGTCGCGGTTGTGTTGAGTGGCGGAAATGTTGATGTGACGCTGCTTTCCGTCATCATCGAAAAGGGTCTTATAAAGTCACATCGTAAACTTAAGTTGACAGTGACCTTGATAGATAAACCTGGTTCATTGATGTTCTTGACGGAACTCCTAAGAGATCTCAATACAAATATTGTTCATATCGCTTATGACCGTACCTCGACAGATCTTGATTATGGTGATGCGAATGTAACAATTCACTTAGAAACAAAAGGTGAAGAGCATCAAAAAGAGATCGTCAACACACTTCATGATAACGGTTACCTAAGTAACGAATTTCACTAGCGCTTCTTTTCCACAGATGACTAGCGTCATCGACTCCTTTAAAAGGCTTTTTTATGATAGCAATTGATCTGGGTTCAAACAGTTTTCGCTGCATTGAGTATGACTGTGCTACAAAACAATTTGGTCGCAGCTTTGAGCGAATTGTAAAAACGGCAGACAAGATGCATGAGACCGGAATTATCAGTGATGGTGCTGTTGAGAGAGTCTCGGCTGCTCTTAAAGAGGCGGATAGAACACTTGACTTTACTGCTAACACAGTTAAAGCTGTGACAACACATGCCATGCGTATGGCCAGTAATGCAGGCGACATTATTGCAAATATCAAAAAGCAGAGTGGTGTTGACTTTCAGATCATCTCATCAGACGATGAAGCGTACTATACATTGATCGCTGTAGAAGCCCGTCTGGAAGCTTTGCAGCTGGAGAGCAGCCATTTTGTTCTTATCGATGTTGGTGGCGGTTCAACGGAGATCATCTTTTATAAAGATGGACAGATGGAGAGTCAAAGTTTTCCTATTGGTATTGTGACGACGGCACAATTTTGCGATGACAATAGAGATATCCACTCTTATCTGGATGGGGAATTTCAAGATCTAGACATTTACGTAAAAGAGTATTATAAAAGAGCTGGAAAACCCAACGCATTTGTTGCTACAGCAGGTACCCCGACAACGATGGCAGCTTATCTGCTTGGCATGAACTATAGTGACTATGATGTGGATAAGATCAATGGTTATAGACTCTCTTTCAACGGTACGCAGCAGGCGCTCGCGGGCCTTATGGCATTGAGTGAAGAGAAAAGAGGTGAAATCGTTGGCGTCGGGCGTGAAAGTTTGATACTTTCGGGAATTGTTATTATTCAAAAGCTTTATAATGTTTTGGGCTTTGATGAGGCTGTTGTCATTGATGATGGTGTACGAGAGGGTGTGGCAATCGACTATTGTAAAAATAATTGACTTTTTTTATTATTCATATTCTCTTTACAAATCAAACTATTTTGACCTCTCTTTCCTTTTTTCTCCGCAAAAAAACGAAACCAAAAAGTT
>JAQIBF010000005.1 GCA_027859195.1 Helicobacteraceae bacterium | reverse complement strand
GCGTTGATGCTGCGCATAACAACTCTGTTTCCAACCCTAAAAAAGCCAAGAAATTGGCTTTTTCTTAACGGATTTCATCTTAACGTTCATCGCTCCTTCCAGTCTGCCTTGCAGATGCCACGAAAAAAGCAAAGCGGTAATGCATTAACTGCCGCAGTGATGCTGAAGCATAACATCTTGTTGCGTCGACCTAGAGAAGGCAAGAAATTACCTTCTCCTTAACGGTTTTTAGCTGTGAAAGCTTACGTTTTCAACCCTGTTCAAATATTCTCGCAACAGTTAGTAGGTGAGTCGTATAAGTTAAAAGGATTGGAAATCAGCTGCTTTAGAGATTAAGTATCAATGTCTAAAGAACAGCGTCTTTCTCTTTTTCCTCAAGGTTTGCTCTTTGGCAAGGCAAAGAGAAAAAGTTGAACCTATCACAATTAAAGATGGTTGGAAATCTCAAATGTCAATGAATTTCTTTTTAAGGTCAACGACGTTGATGTTATATATTTAAAGGCTTTTAAAAACTAAGCCCCAAGACACTCTCAATTCCCTCTTTTTCAATCAAACGATTAAGCTTGATCGCCACATTCTCCTTGGCAATGGCATAGCCCTGTGTTGATTGTCCGGTGATGTTAAGTTTGTTGCTGCCGATTGTTGTCCCGGTATGGTCTTGGGTCGATAGGCTGATGGCTGTCCGGGCCAGGTCAAATCCCATGCTTTGCGCGGTTTCAACATTAGCCTGTATAACGATGCGCAGATGAAAATCGTCGTTTCGTGTTTGTATAAGGAGGCCTTTGGCACTTAAACCTGCTTTGATAGGTTCTATCAGATTGAGGGCATCACTGTTGCTCTTAAAGTCAAAGGAGATCTTGGAACAAAGAAGATCATAGCTGCTTTTATAATGAGTGGTTGCTTGAAGATAGGGTGTTGAATCAAAAGCTCTGTTGAGAACGTACAATACATTGAGCGTCTGTTCAATGGTGACAAAATCGCTGTTGGCTTGTCTGTAAAAATGGAGCTGTTCAACAACATTTTTGGTTTTGATCGTACTCTCCTGACTTCTCAAGAGGGTGATCTTCTCATCCAGCTCGCGTCTCAGACTCTCAAAAAGAAGTTTTTTATCGCTTTTGATCAAGACAATGTGGTGTCTAAATCCCTGTCGGGTTGATTCAACAACGCTGTAGTTACTGATTCGAATCGCCTTCACCTCTGTCCTGACGGTGCTATCAACATCTTGTTGATAGCTCTCAATAGAACCTGAACGTGCAGTGGTGTGGCTTGTGTACTCTGACTCTATTGTGGTGCTGAGCGTTGAAACCATCAGATCAAGCGCATTGGCTATCGCTTCTTTCTTGTCTCGCCCTTCTGCCACTTCATAAAGGTATTGACTATTACTCTGAGGAGGGTTGGTGTACCAGGAAGGAAGGCTTTTCGGTGCTGCTGCAATAGGCTCTTTGTCAGCACCACAGCCGTTAAAAAAGAGAGTGATCGCTAAAAAAGTCAGTAGGTTTTTCATATAGTCTCTCTTCTATTTAGCGATTTGCGCTTGGGCAATTTTCTCTTTATCGATAAGCGCTTGGATGCGGCTGACTGTAAAATTGATCTCTTCAACCGGTTCAACTGTCAGCTCATCAGCTGCCTTGTAGTAGTGTTGCGCCTCGATAAAGTCGCCGCGTGCTTCGTAGATGAGACCGATGTCATAAAAGGGAACATAACTCTGAGCAGCGGTTGACTCAATAAGTTTGCGTAAAAGCTGTTCAGCCTTATCGTAACGCGACTGCTCGATATAGAGAAGGGCATTATCCAAGAGTTTTTCTTGATAATCACTGTACTCTACGTCCGGCTCGTCAAGTAGCGTCACTGAGATGTTTCGGTAATGCGGTGTGAGCTTGTAGACAAAGTCGTGTGCTATGGCGTTGGCCAGACCCTGAAGAGCCGCTTGTTTGGACGGCAGAGTGTTGGTATCATCAGCACAGTGGTTCCACTGCTTTTGACGGTGGATATTGTCTGCATAGATAACACTGGCTGTCGAGACATTGATCATACGAATCTGTGTTGAGAGGTCAACAGTGCGCTTTTGGCAGGTCACCTTGACTTTCCAGCATCTCCTGTCATCACCTTTACCTTTACATTTGGTGCGTTCGACATAATAGTAATCATCATGCATACCAGGCTGATCAACACTTCCTGAGATTATGGCTTGCGCGCCCAGCATATTTCCAACCTCTACGGCAGTTGACTCATCGATCAACCCGCTGTTTTGGATCTTCTGTTCTGTAATGATCTTGTTCAGGTCTGTTCTGTTAATAACGTTGAAGTAACGCTTACCGTCTATATGCTGATTTGAGATAGATGCTTCCACTTTGTCCGCTAAGTTGACATCGTCATTATGAAAAGGTGTGACAGCAATGTTCTTAGTGTTTGCAACACCGTTTATCTCTGCCGGTTCCAAAGTTTTTACGGTAACTTTTTGGGCACAGCCATTAAGCAGCAGAGTGATAGCAAATGATAAGAGAAGATAAGAGTATTGCATTGGTGATGACCTTGATAGGAATAAAATTAAGAGCTGTAACTTATCATATAAGTACTGAAAAAAGTACTATGTGTAGAGGTTCACAAGGCAAGAAGAAGTGTGTAATAAGAACAATATCAACATCTATAGCGTCAGGGCAAACGAGATTACAATCTGACTACAAAGTTAGATTATAATGACGACATGATTTTTTTAAAACTTTTAATACTCTTTTCACTCTTTTTTACCTTGCTGACGCATGCGGATGAACTTGAGAAGGTCTCTGTCCAGTTAGAGTGGAAACATCAATTTGAATTTGCCGGGTTTTATGCCGCGCTGGATCAAGGGTATTATCGGGAGGTGAACCTTGATGTAGAGATCAAAGAGTATGATCGCGGTATCGATATCGTTAATGATATTCTAACCGGAAAATCGACCTACGGTATGTCATCGTCACAACTTATCCTTGAACGCCTCTCCGGAAAAAAGATCGTTCAGCTTGCCTCTTACCTGAAACAAAATGCATTAGTTCTGATCACTAAACCCTCGATACGAAGTGTTAAAGATCTGAAAAACAAGAGAGTGATGGCAGCAGAAAATGAGTTGGAAAGCACCAGTCTGGCAGCCATGTTACAGAACAATCATCTTGCTCTGGACGATATTACCGTGATCCCTCACACATTTACTATTGACGCCTTCATAAACGGTGACGTTGACGCGATGACGGCCTTTGTCTCAAATCAGCCCTTTTTACTGGATCAAAAGGGGATTGCCTACAACATATTGAACCCAGCCGAAGATGGTATATACTCGTATGATGTTGAGCTGTTCACCAGTGAATATGAAGCCAATAACTTTTCGAAACGCACACAAAACTTTATCAATGCTACAAGGCTAGGGTGGGAATATGCATTGGCGCACAAAGAGGAGATAGTCGAGCTTATCTATACCAAATATTCGAAAGTTAAAACTAAAGAGGCCCTTTTGTATGAAGCCGATGTTACCGAGGCGTTGATGAAAACTGATCTGTTTCAGATCGGAGCTGTTGTACCGGAGTTGATCGAGCTTAACACCAACATGTATGTACAGCTTGGCAAAGTTGCCAAAGATTGGGACCTGGATGGGTTTGTGTTTGGCACAAAAACGAAACAGATCAACTTTACACAACAAGAACTTGCCTTTATTCAAGAACATCCGGTTATCCGTTTTAGTAATGTTGAATGGAAACCTTTCGCCGCAATGAACGGCAGCGATTACAGCGGTATATTTACAGAGTATTACAAACTGCTTGAGCAGAGAACGGGAATCAACTTTCAATTTGTGAAAGTCGGCGACGGTATCAACTTCCAACACGTTTTGGACGCGCTTAAAGAGAAAAAGATCGATATGATCGATGGCAGCGGGAAGACAGCAGACAGAGGAGACTATGCCTTGTTTGCCGGGCCTTTAATGGAAGTGAGTCTTGCCGTAGCCTCAAACAAGCGCAATGGTTTTACGATTGAATCAGACCTGGCAGATAAGAGAATTGTCGTGGCTGAAGGAAGTACGGCCTCTGAATATCTATTAGAAAGATTTCCTGACAAAACATTACTGTACACGCAGAGCATTGTTAAAGCACTCGAGATGGTGCGTCAGAACAAGGCGGATATGCTGCTGGAGAATTCCGTTGTTTTAGACTATATGATCGAAAGTAAAGGGTATTCGGACCAAATCGATATCGCAAGTATAAGTGATTATGATTTTAATATTTATGCGCTCATACGCGACGATTACCCCATTTTACAACAGATCATAAATAAAGCTGTCAAGTCGATATCGCAAAAAGAGTTATTGCGTATTAACAATACATTATTGCAGGCGGCCATTCGGTCACATAACATGACCACGCCCTTTTTTACAGAGCAAGAGGAAGCGTACCTTTTACAAAAAAAGGTGATAAGGATGTGTGCCGATCCTGACTGGATGCCCTTTGAAAAAATTGAAGAGGGCAGACATATTGGTTTGGCCGCTGACTATATGAAAATGTTGAGCAACACGATACACTTGCCGATCGTCCTTCTAGAAACGGCTTCGTGGGATGAGTCTTTAGAGCGGGCAGAAAACAGAGAGTGCGATATATTATCGATGGTTACCAAGACAGATAGAAAAGAACAGTATTTTGATTTTACATCTGCCTATATTGAGATACCGCTTGTTCTTGCAACAAAACATAACCAACTGTTCATTAATCATCTGAACGAACATCTGGATAAGAAGTGGGGTGTGGTTAAGGAGAGTTCCGTCAGCGGTATCTTGAAAAAGAAGTTTCCAGGTATCGATATTATCGAAGTCGACTCCGTTAATGATGGTTTGCAACAGGTGGAAAGCGGGGCCTTGTTTGGGTATATAGATAATGCTGTCACCGTAAGTTATGCCATACAAAAAAACTTTTTAGGAACGATTGCGATCACCGGAAAACTGGACAGTAAAATCAACTACAGTGTTGCTACACGAAATGATGAAAAGATACTGCATGATGTCTTTGAAAAAGCAGTATTATCGATTGACTCAGACATGCGACAGCAACTGCTGAACAAATGGGTTCATATTAGCTATCCATCAGAAACGGACTATTCTCTTGTTTGGCGGCTCTTAGTGGTTACGCTTTTAATCATTCTGATCATCGTTTACCGGAGCTATCTGTTTAAAAGAGAGATAGAAAAGAGAAAGATCGCGGAAGAGAAACTCCAGCAGTATACGGTCACTCTCTCTCAAAAGGTCTATGAAGCTACGGTGGATCTGGAAGCAAAAAACCTGAAACTTATAGAATCCGTTTTCAGTTTTGAAGATATATTCAACACAACTATGGAGATGATCCTGATCTTTGAAAATGATGGAACCATTATAGATATCAATCAATCCGGTCTTAAAATGCTGGATCACTACTATAAATCTGAAATTGTAGATACAAAGATATCAAGATATTTCCTTGAAAGTGATTTGCCAAAAGTCTATGAAGATCTACGTATGAATACCCATGAACCGTACGAGATCATTGTATTGAAACGTAACGGAAGTCAGTTCCATGCGCTAATAAGTACCCGACGCATAGTGAGAAACGGCAAGAAGGTCAGACTTGCAACATTGATGGATCTAAGCGATCTGAAACAGAAAAACAGCCATCTTATTCAACAGTCTAAAATGGCAGCGATGGGGGAGATGATAGAGAACATTGCCCATCAGTGGCGACAGCCTCTCTCTCAAGTCAATTCAGCGGTACTTCTGGTCGATGGACTTCTAGATCAAAAAAATGTCCATGATGAGCAGATAGAAGCAAAACTTACCGAGATAGAAGAGTTAACGAAATATATGTCGACAACGATCAATGATTTTAAAGACTTTTTTGAGCAAGAGAAGAAAGTGGTCTCGTTTGTGTTGTCCGATGTGATCAAAAAAGCTATCAGTATTGCACACTCTTCTTTACGTAACAGTCAAATAGAACTTACGTTGGATAGTGATGAAGAGATCATTTTATATGGTTACCCCAATGAACTTCAACAGGTTGTCTTAGTGCTTATTAACAACGCTAAAGATGTCTTGATCAGTCGGAAAACAACTGATCCTAGAATAGTGATCGCAATTATAAACAGTCATGAAAGTGTTAGAATTGATGTCTGTGATAACGCGGGTGGGATAGACAGTAGCATAATTGAGAAAGTTTTTGATCCTTACTTTACAACTAAACATCAATCACAAGGAACCGGTTTAGGACTATATATCTCAAAAATGATCATCCAAGACAGTCTGGATGGTACGTTAGATGTTCAAAACAGAGAAGAGGGCGCCTGCTTTATAATAAACATTCCGGCACAACATCAGGAAACTGCAGATAAGTGACAAGTGAAGAGTTGATCTTTTAAATAGCAGTTTGATACTTCATTGCGATACGAAAATTACATTTTGAATACAGTTTAGATGTATCATGTCGGAATGAATACAACTGAACATACAATCCTTATTGCTGAAGATGAAGAAGGGGTTTGCAAAAATATAGCCGAATTTCTAAGTCTTACTTGTAAAAATGTTTATGAAGCGAGTGATGGTATTGAAGCGTATGCTCTTTATAAAGAGATACATCCCGACCTTATTATCACGGATATCAATATGCCAGGAATGGATGGTCTCGCCCTTGTAGAGAAGATCCGCGAAATTGACAATGAGGTACCGATCATTATTATCAGTGCGCATTCAGAAAAAGAGAAGCTGCTGCGGGCGGTGAAGTTAAACCTTGTGGACTACATCATTAAACCCATTGAACGTAAAACGCTAAAAGCGTTAATTAAAAAAGCTTTTGTAAAAGACGAAGTACCAGAGTACACAGTCAAAACTGTTCCAATAGGACAAGGATTTGCTTTTGATCATGGGAATAAAATGCTTTACAAAAATGAGTGTCCTGTAGAACTTACCAGGCATCAAAGCCTTGTAATAGACATTTTGGTTCAGCAAAAAAATCGTGTGGTCTCTGCGACGGATATTTTCTTTCACGTACAAGAAGATTACACACTTGAGTACAACAGCGCTGCCGTACGAAACCTGGTCAAAAAAATCAGGAAGATATTTCCGGAAGAGATGATAAAAAACGTCTATGGCAGCGGTTATATTCTGGTTGTGCAAGAGAGCAGAGTGCAAGAGCACATCAGTAAGTATGATGGGTTGTTGGAAGCAGTGGCTGTTTTAGACAGGTCCAATAATTTCATAGGGTGTAATGAGATGATGCTCGAGATGTTTGGGTACAGGCACAAAGAGGACATTCTGGGACGCGATATATTTTCGTTGCTACTGCCATCGGAAAAAGAGAAAGTAACACATGCGTTGAAACACGATGAATATACGAATGATGAAGTGCATTTTCAACGTAAAGACAACACTGTGCTATTGGCAAAAACACGCTGTAAACAGAGTGTTGTCGATGGCCAGAGTGTTCGTACGATCTCTATCATGGACCTTTCAGAAACAGTTAAACGATATGCAATTGATGCTTTGACCTCTTTACCTACACGCGCTATATTAGAGTTTGAATTTGCCAACTTGATGCAGCGATATCAGCTGTATGGCGAAGAGGCGTGTGCGATTTTTGTCGATATCGATAAATTTAAAAGAATCAATGACACTGCTGGGCATCAAGCGGGTGACCAGGTCCTGAAAAATGTGGCTCAGATCCTCTCAGCAGGTGTTTGCAAAGATGATGTTGTTGTGCGTTGGGGCGGTGATGAGTTCTTGATCTTACTTTTTAATACATCGATAGAGGCTGCCTCAAAAGTTGCAGAACATCTTCGTAAAGATATAGAGACCTTGCGTTTGGAGTGCTGCCGTGAGTTCTCATGCAGTTTTGGTTTTGATGGGCTGAGAGCTGATGATACGCTTGACAAAATGGTCTCACGGGTCGATTATGCTCTAATCCAAGCCAAGGCCAATAGTCAAAATTGCGTTATTCAGTTTGATAGTTCTTCAGATGTTAAATAACAGAAGACCTTTGACATTGTGTGCATCTGATTTATCTATAATGTTAAGTTATCACATTTTTATCAAATTTAATGTAAAATCCCCTGTCACATGATGTTCAACTGTGATGGTTACACTTTAAATACAATTGTAGTCTATAATCCTATCGTGAAAATATTTTATTTACATGGGCTGCATAAGCGACCATTAAAATTCGACTAAATCTAAATTAATAATATCGATTGAGGGTAGTATATATGCGACAAAAAAAACTGTTATGGATGTCTTTAACTCTGTTGATTGGTATGAATAGCAGTGCATTGACACTTAAAGAGAGTGTTGTTGAGGTCTTAAATACTAACCCTGTCGTACAGGAGCGATTGAAAAACTACAGAGCGACACAGCAAGATCTGACAGTTTCAGAATCCGAGTATTACCCGAGACTCGATCTCAGAGCATCCGTTGGCTACAACAGAGCAGGTGAGCATAAAACTGACGTTACTGAAGTCAACTATTCGAATATGGAGAGTTCTTTAGTCCTGACGCAGAATATCTTCGACGGATTCTCTACAATGCATAAAGTGGGTTATCAAGAGACCCGTACTTTGGCTGCTGCGTATAACTACTTTGAAGTAGCAAGCGACACTGTCTTTGAAATGACACAGGCTTACCTTAATGTTATCCGTGGACGAGAACTGCTGGCAATCGCCAATGAAAATGTTCAGATCAACATGAGTATTTATAACAAGATCAAAGATCTTTATGACGCTGGTCTGACAACGGACTCGGAAGTTAAAAAGATCCAGGCGTTCCTCTCTCTGTCTCGTTCCAACCTTACTGCTCAAAAAAACAACGCGCGCGACACGGAGTATACTTTTAGACGAGTTCTGGGGCGTATGCCTGATCCAAGTCAAATGGACCTTCCTGTTAATGATATCCCTATGCCGGAGAGTATTCAGCGCGCGACGATGTACGCAGCTGAGCATAATCCCTCTATTCTTGTCAGTAACTATAATGTCAAAGGCGCGCAGGAGCTCTGGAAGCAGCGTGAAAAAGAGTATTATCCAACCGTCGACTTCGAGGTGAGTCAAAACTTTAACGATGCAACTAAACTTCCAAATGGCTTTGATCAGCCGGATGACCGGTTCCGCGCACGCTTGGTGCTGAACTACAATCTTTTCCGCGGTGGAGCAGACCGTGCTGAAGAACAAAAGCAGATCAGTAAGATCCATCAGGAGATCGAGACAAAACGCTCTCTTAAACGCCAAGTCATTGAAGGGCTTAACCTCTCTTGGAACGCTTATGAGATGATCGATGCCCAGCTGTATGATCTTCGTGACTACCAGATGTACAGTGAACAGACAATGAATCTTTATAAAGATGAATACGATCTTGGTCAGCGTTCATTGCTGGATCTTTTACAATCCCAAAGTGATGTCATCAATGCACGTATGCAGTTGACTAACGCTGAATACGATCTCAAGTTTGCAAAATATAGGATATTAGATGCCATGGGTCTGCTGATATTAGCTATTACAGGCGACAGCAAAGAGTATACAGCACGTGTCAACCTCTACAGTGACAATGATGCCCACGAGATTCTGGACACAATGCCGATAGAGTACGATGCTGACCAGGATACTATTACAGACACTATTGACCTTTGCGATAATTCTGAGGAAGGTGTTAATATCATGCCTGACGGGTGTCGAAAACTCAATATTGATAGTGACGGCGATGGTGTTTTTGACGGAAAAGACGAATGTCCATTTACGCCTGCGGGGGTAAATGTTTTGACAAATGGTTGTCCCTTAGACAGTGATAAAGACGGTGTTATCGATAATGAAGATCTCTGCCCAAATACACCCCAAGGTCACAAGGTCAATGGTGAAGGGTGTAGCATCAGTTTGGAATTGAATGTAGGTTTTACAGATACAGGTGCAAAACTTCCATCCGAAAGTTTGCCTGAAATTGAAACACTAGGTACTTTTTTGAACAAGAAAAAAGAGTACAAGGTCACCGTTATCGCGTACTGTGATGCAAGTGAGAAAGCTGATGTTAACGGCAGGCTGTCAAATGAACGCGCTAATGCTGTGAAGTCTCAACTGATCAAAGAAGGTATTGCCAAAAAGCGTATCGTCACTGAAGGACGTGGTGCTGAAAAACCAATTGTTACAACTGAAAAACCTGAAGTCTTTAATCTTAATCACCGTATCCAAATTCAACTGAGTCGAGATTAAGGATGAAAAGATTGCCTATGAAACTTTTTATACTGACAATGATCTTTGCCCTTTCAAGTTTTGGGGGAATTTACGACTACAACTACTCATCATTAGAGCAGGAGAGTACTACAACAGAACGCAATCCCTTGATGTATGGTGACTTTGATAAGATCATACGTTTTAAAGCGCTTCATTTTAATGAGAACAATTTAACAGAGGCGTCATACAAAGAATTAGACACAATAGTCAAGAGTGTAAACGAGTATAAAGTGGATGAGAAAAAACTGGGTGTGAGCATCATTGCGTATACTCAAGCAGTGACAGATGACAAAAACGAAGAGGCAATAGCATCAAAGACGTACGCCAACAAGATACAAAACTGGTTTCGTAAAGATCTGGACAAGAACACGAGCGAACATATCAGTGAAGCCTTCGCCGCTGATGTACAAAAGCTGTTGATCGAAAAAGGTATCGATAAAAATATGACGGTCTTGGAAGTTGGCGGTGCTAATAATCCGGCATACAGTGATGCAACCTCTGAAGGTCGCGCCCTTTCAAACCGTGTGATGGTGGCCCTTTATGTTTATACACCGGAAGATATCGAAGTCGACAGCGACGGCGATGGTGTTTTTGATAAAAGAGATGCCTGTCCGGAGACGCCAAAAGGGGTAAGGGTTGATCTTAAAGGGTGCCCGCTGGACACGGACGGTGACGGCGTTTATGACTATAAAGATCAATGTCCCGGTACATCAAAAGGTATTGAAGTCAACAATGATGGCTGCCCGTTAGACAGTGATGGTGATGGCGTTTATGACTATAAAGACCAATGCCCGGGTACCCCTAAGTCATTTAAAGTCGATCTCAATGGCTGTCCTTTGAGTAAAAAACTGATGCTGACCTTCGAGTCGCGTTCGTATAACATAAACGATGCGTCGTATGCTGAAGTGGAAGAGTTTGCCACGTTCTTAAAAGAGAATCCACAGTATAAAGCGGAGATTGTCGGGCACACGGATAGTGTTGGGAAAAAGGAATATAACATGACCCTTTCACAAGGACGTGCCAATTCTGCAAAAAAGGCCCTGATTAAAGAGGGTGTTGCTGCGTCACGTCTTAAATCACGTGGCCGAGGCGAGCTTGAACCGATTGCCAACAACCGTACTCCTGAAGGACGTCAGGCCAATAGACGTATTGAAGTAAAACTTTTTTACTAATAATAGTTAGTTATTATATATAGACTTAAAAATATTTTCTTAGTAAAGTCTGATAAACTGAGCCGAGATTAATGATGAAAAGATTGCCAATGAAACTCTTTATCCTTACAATGATCTTTACCCTTTCAAGTTTTGGGGGGATTTACGACTACAACTACTCACCGCTAGAGCAGGAGAGTAATACAACAACAGAACGTAGTCCCTTGATGTATGGTGACTTTGATAAGATCATACGTTTTAAGGCGCTGTTATTCGATGAAGAAGGGCTTACACGTGAGTCGAAAACATATTTGGATACGATAGTCAAGACGGTAGATGAGTACAAAATAGATAAGAGAAAACTGGGTGTGAGCATCATTGCTTATACTCAAGCAGTGACAGATGATAAAAACGAAGAGGCGATAGCATCAAAGACGTACGCCAACAAAATACAAAACTGGTTTCGTAAAGATCTGGACAAGAATACGAGTGAACATATCAGTGAAGAGTACGCCTTTGATATACAAAAGCTGTTGATCGATAAAGGTATCGATAAAAACATGACGGTATTAGAGGTCCGCGGTGCTAATGATCCGGCATACAGTGGTGCAACCTCAGAAGGTCGTGCCCTTTCAAACCGTGTGATGGTGGCACTTTATGTCTATCCACCGGAAGATATCGAAGTAGACAGCGACGGCGATAGTGTCTTTGATAAGAAAGATGCCTGTCCGGAGACACCAATAGGGGTCAGAGTCGATCTTAAAGGATGCCCGCTGGACACGGATAGTGACGGTGTGTATGACTATAAAGATCAATGTCCCGGCACACCAAAATCATTTAAAGTCGATGTTGACGGCTGTCCTTTAGTCGGAACATTACGGTTGAACTTTACGTTCAATAAATACAACATTGAAGAGTATGCCTATCCAAAAGTGGCATCTTTCGCGCAGTTTTTGAAAGAGAACAGTCAGTACAAGGTTGAGATCTCCGGCCACACAGACAGTACGGGAGATGAAAACTATAATCTTACACTCTCTTTCTTGCGCGCCAATGAGGTTCGGAAAGCACTCATTCAAGAGGGTATTGAGGCAAGACGTCTCATCGTAACAGGATTAGGCGAGAGTATGCCTGTCTCTGACAATGAGAGAGAAGAAGGCCGTTATGCCAATAGACGTGTCGAAATGAAGCTCTATTACTGAATTCAACATGTTAATGATAGTATAGTGGTACAAATATTAGAATCAAGGGTTTAATATATGAGCGAAAGAACATCGACAGTAAAACAAGATGCACTGCTAGATGCTTTGGTTCTGTATACTAAACTGTTTCACAAGCCCTACAGTGCAGAAACACTGATGTCAGGACTACCTGTACATAATAAACAGGGAACACAAGAACTTTTTTCGTTGACCAGATCTAAGTCACTGTTTTCACGTGCAGCCGGAAATGCCGGCCTGAAAAGTACCTTGATCGAGCGTCCCATTGCTGACATGCTCCAACTTCAACTCCCTATGATCCTAGTTCTCAGCAGTGAAAATGCCTGTATCCTTGAACAGCTCTCTGCGGACCGTTCAAGGGTAAAGATCATCTATGCCGAAGGTGAGGGGATGGAGCAGTGGCTTAGTGTTGAAGAACTGGAAAAAGAGTATTTGGGCTTTGCCTTTATGCTTAAAAAAGAGTATGAGTACAGTGAAAAGAAAAGCCAGACGCTTAAGCTTGAACAGCGTCATTGGTTTTGGGACACACTGAAACTTTCTCGCAGCATCTACCGGGATGTTCTGTGGGCATCGTTTTTGATCAACCTTTTTGTTTTGGCCACACCGCTCTTTACCATGAATGTTTACGACAGGGTCATTCCAAACAACGCGCAGGAGACACTCTTTGTCTTTACGATCGGAATCGTTATTGTCTACCTTCTTGATACGTTTTTAAAGTTTGTACGTGCTTATATGCTTGAACTGGCGGCAAAAAAGAGTGACGTCATTATGTCCTCGATTATTTTTGAGAAGGTGATCGACCTTAAGATGGCCGTTCACCCCAAGTCGGTCGGTTCATTTGCAAACAATCTAAGGGATTTTGAATCCATACGCTCTTTTTTTACGACCGCAACGATGACAGCAATGATAGATCTTCCGTTTGCGATCATTTTTCTACTGGTCATCTACTACATCGGCGGTCTGCTTGTTCTTGTGCCGATCATCACCATCTTTTTGATCCTTTTTTATGCGATGATGATTCGTAAACCGCTTCAAGAGAGCATTGAAAGTTCGCATGAGGCCAGTGCCAAGAAAAACGGTGTGCTTATCGAGACCCTGCAGAACATTGAAACGGTAAAGACGATGAATATGGCGGGTAAACGTCAATGGGAGTGGGAAGAGTCAACAGGAGAGATTGCTGAAAAAAATCTCAAATCGCGTCTTATGTCCTCCTCTCTTCCTACGATCACGAACCTTTTTATTCAGTTAAACACTATTTTTGTGGTTGTTTTTGGGGTCTACCTGATCCAAGAATTTGAACTGACGATGGGGGGATTGATTGCGGTTGTGATCTTAACCTCCCGGACGGTTGGACCAATGGGACAGGCTGCAGGACTTATTACAAACTATGCCGATGCAAAGACCTCCTATGAGACCTTGAACAGCATCATTACTCAGCCTGCTGAACGTCCTTCCGGAAAAGCATTTATAGGGCGCAGCAGTTTCAAAGGCAAGATCGAGTTTAAAGAGGTGAACTTTACCTATCCTGATGCTGATGTGCTTGCGTTGAACAATGTCAGTTTTACGATCAATCCGGGTGAGAAAGTTGCTTTTATAGGCCGTATAGGTTCGGGTAAAAGTACGATCGCCAAGCTGATTTTGAAGTTATATGAACCCGACAGCGGGACGATCCTTATCGATGATATCGATATTGCCCAGATAGATCCTGCCGACTTGCGCCGTTATATCGGATACGTGCCGCAGGATATTCATCTGTTTAGAGGCACCATCAAAGATAACATTATCTCTTCTGAACGTCATCCTCACGATGAAGATGTCATTCATGCGGCAGAGGTGAGCGGTACGGCCAGTTTTGTTCACACGCATCCGAAAGGTTATGAGATGCCTATCGGAGAGCGTGGTGCGGGTCTTTCAGGCGGACAGCGCCAAAGTGTCGGTATTGCAAGGGCGTTGATGCAAGAGAGTACGATGATGATCATCGATGAGCCGAGCAATGCGATGGATCAGACAACTGAATCTCAATTGATCAACGCTTTAAAAGATGAGTTTGCTGATAAAACACTCATTTTAGTAACGCAGAAATTTACGGTGCTTGATCTAACGGAGCGTGTTATTGTGATGCATTACGGCAAGCTTATTATGGACGGACCAAAGCAGAAAGTAATAGCACAGCTTCAAGGAGGCAACAGTGACGCATAAACCTAAGACAAACCTCACTAAAAGAGATTATGAATTTATGCAGAGCTTGAGTGCTGCGGTATTGCTGAAAACACCTCGAACTTTGCAGGCGGTCCTCTTTTTTTGGGTTTTTACGATTGTCGGGTTTATAGTCTGGGCCTCTTTGGCACAGATCGATGAGATCGCGAGAGGCGACGGGGAAATGATCCCAACCGGTGAAAATCAGATGATCCAGAACCTTGAGGGCGGGATCGTTGAAGAGATCCTTGTTGAAGAGGGAGAACATGTCAATGTCGGTCAACTGCTTGTTAAAATCGACAACCAAAAGTCGGAGTCCTCTTTTAGCTCCAGCGAGTCAAAAGCGGATGCCCTTCAAGCCAAGATCATCCGCCTCAGTGCTGAAGCCAGCGGCAAGGATTTTGAAGTCAACGCAACCGTACGTGAATCGATGCCGGAGCTTGTCGCCAATGAAGAGAGCCTCTATAGGACAAATAAGGAACAGTTGCAATCCAAGCTTGATGCTTTGAATGAACAGCTGATACAGCGTCGACAAGAACTTTCAGAGGCGCAAACACATAAAGAACATTTGAATGCTTCATTGACAATGATCACTAAAGAAATGAGAATGACGCAACCGATGGTGGCAAAGGGTGTCCGCTCTAAAGTCGATTTTTTAAAACTGCAGCGTGAAGCCAATGAAATCGAAGAGCGTTATAATGCTGCCGTTCTTTCGATCCCCCGTCTGAAGTCTGCCATTAAAGAGGTGAGAAGCACGATCCAAGAGAGTAGACTTATTTTTCAGAATGAAGCTAAGATGGAGATGAATGAAGCGATTTCCGAACTGCGAAGTATCCGGGCCAGCAGTACCGCTTATGAAGATCAGGTCAAACGAACCTTGGTCCGTTCACCGATGAAAGGTATTGTACAGACTCTTTATGTGCACACAGTAGGCGGGGTCATCCAGCCTGGTGCGGACATCGTAGAGGTGGTTCCGAGTGACCAGACGTTGCTGGTCGAGGTGAAAATAAAACCTTCTGACATTGCGTTTATCTATTACGGACAAAAAGCGATTGCCAAGTTCTCTGCGTATGACTACTCCATTTATGGAGGGCTTGAGGGTGAAGTCATCCTTATCAGTGCAGACACTGTTACTGACGAAAAAGATAACACTTTTTACACAGTTCGTATAAAGACGACTAAAAATTATATCGGTGATGAAAAAAGACCCCTTAAAATTATCCCGGGGATGACGGTCAATGTGGATATTTTGACCGGTAAGAAGAGTGTGATGGATTATCTGCTCAAACCTATTTTAAAAACCAAACAGTATAGCTTCACGGAACGCTGATGGAAAAGATACTACTATACAGCGATGATATGGCGCTATTGGATTACTGGCAGAGTGTTATACAGAACAGATACAAGGTTGTAGACGATATAAATGAACTGTTTTCGGTAGAAGGTTCTGTTGTCATAATCAGCTTTAGTACAGGGTGCCATCAATGCATTGAAGCGCTGGAACGACTTGTGCAAAACAACAATCGCGTCCTTGTGTTGCAACGTGTACCTGACTTTGTTACTGCAAAACAATTTATGCGCTTAGGTATCAAAGGGTATGGCAATGCATTGATGCGTGATCATTTTCTTGTTGCGGCCATTGAAACACTTCAAGAGGGAATGGTCTGGCTTCATCCGGAGTTTACAACGCAGCTTATCATGCAGATAGATGGGGGGAAAGAAGATAATCTTTCTGTGTATCTTGACAAGTTGAGTGAACGCGAACAAGAAGTTGCGTTGCTGCTTAAAGAGGGCGATATATACAAAGTGATAGCAGAGAAACTTAACATCACACCTCGAACTGTAAAAGCACATGCTCAGAATATCTATATAAAACTCAACGTCAAAGACCGATTAGGTCTTGCATTACTCCTAAAATAAGACGTTTTTGACCTATTGTCCATAGGGACAATAGCTTTCTCTTCCTTTTTACACTAAAATCTATAACAATCAAAACTCTCTCTCTAAAAGGTCACTCTCATGGCAACAGCAATCGGCTTCATAAATATAACAAGTGGTAAATTTTTTATAAAAGATGCATCAGGTGATGTTATACAGCTTCAACAGGGTGATATTATTACGGAGGGTATGTTGGTCTTTGGCGACAAAGATAACAGTGCGTCGGACAGTGTTATCATCAAAACGTCAACGGGTGTGACCATTACTCTGTATGGAGAGCAGGAACAGCTTTTTGATGCATCTACTATTGAAGCTGCCGATGCGATGGACGGCGCTGTTGCGGTTGAGAACATTCAAGCTACGCTTGTTGAGATTGAAAATGTTGCAACTGAGCCGGAAGCAGTTTTAGATGAGAGTGATGCCGAGGATGAAGATAAACCTAAAAGCGAAGACGATGGAGAGGTCGTTATCGCTGCCAGAAGTGGAGAGGTTGTCGATATTGAGAGCGAGACCCGTGACAACAGTTTTCCTGAAGAGACCGCAGCCGGAGAGGATGAGTCACAAAAAAATACTGATCAAGCAAACGTGCTTCTTGATCGAGCTAACCCATTTGTAAATGTTGTAAGCAGCCTGGGTGACGATAGCGGCTATGTGGCGCCGGCGAGTATCACGAACGATCTAGAACAACCTATCCCTGAGGTTGTAAACCCTACGATAGTGACAGATGTTAACAATGCACCAGTCGCCGTCGATGATGTCATCACAGCCACTGAAGATACACCATTTACTTCAACTATTGACTTAGATGCCAATGATACAGACTTAGATGGGGATGCGTTAACTGTTGTAGCTGGTACTTTCACAACAGCTCAAGGCGGAGAGATCGTTATTGCAACTGATGGCTCTTACACTTATACACCAGCACTGAACTTCAATGGTACAGATACCGTGGATTACACAGTGACAGATGGTGCCTTAACTGATATCGGTACATTAACAATTACTGTCGATGCAGTTAACGATGCAGCCACAGTAAGTTCTGAGACCAAAGTCGTATCTGAGACAGATGCCGCCATCACAACAGGTGGCACATTA
>JAQIBF010000143.1 GCA_027859195.1 Helicobacteraceae bacterium | reverse complement strand
TCCCGTAGGGCGATAGAGAGAAGCCCACACATTCAATATACGACTTTACTCCTAATAAGAGTACATTTAGTACTCTTATTAGGAGATATTCTTAGCTACGGCTATGCTTGCAAAGTACCGCCTTGATTATAAATTTCACTGTGTTGCTGAGGATAACTAGGGTTATTAGAGGTGTCCTAAACAGAGGACTAACCATTAAATAGTTATAATCACACACTTTCTCTATAAGGCTCTCTTGAATGATCGGTTACTATCTTTTTCTCGGTTTTGAATATTTTTTAATGCTGATGCCGCGTTCATGGCGAAAAGCACTCTTTTTAGCAATAGGCAAACTTGCTTACTTGGTCGACAAAAAACACCGTCTCATCATTAAGCAGAACATGCGGTTTGTCTATGGTGACGATGTGGATCATAAACTGGTCGATGAAGTGAGCCTATACGGGTTTCAAAGCTTGGCTATGAACTTCCTCTTTATCGTCGAAGCACGCCACATCTCTTTGGAAAAGCTGCAAAAGATGATCACATTTGAAGGGCTAGAGCATGTTGAAAAAGTACAGCAGCAGCACCGTCCTATCGTCTTTGTGACATCACACTATGGTGTCTGGGAGGTCGGAGGAAGTGCCATCAGCGCCTTTGTCGAACCGCTTATGTTTATCTACAAAACAATGAAGAATCCCTATTTTCAGGACTATCTTTTAAACTCGCGTACCAAATTCCGCATGAACTACGCAGAACGCCACGGTGCACTTAAAGCACTGATCAAACAGATGAGAGCAAAGAAGTCGACCGGTCTCTTGATCGATACAAACATCAGCAGACGTGACGGTATCATGGTCGATTTTCTTGGCAAGTCAAGCCGTCAGATCACTACCCCCGCTTACCTTGCCCGAAAAATGGACGCAGCCCTGCTCCCCGTGCTTATTTATACTGACGATTTTGACAACTACACCGTGAAGTTCTTTCCGGAGATCGAAATCGCCAAAACCGACGATCAGAGCAGCGACATCCAGGATGCCACACAGCGCGCCACCGACTGGCTCTCTGAACAGATCTATAAAGACCCCAGGCCCTGGTTCTGGATGCACCGTCGATGGAAAACAGACTACCCTGAGATCTATAAAACAGAAGCGTAATACCCTCTCTGTTTAGGAAAAGCTTCTATAATCTTTACAGCCGGATAAATCAAAGGATATATTATGAAGCGTATAGTACTATCACTCTTATTATTACTGGGAGCATTAACCGCCCAGGCAGATAAAGGAACAGAATTGAAAGAATTACCGATCGAATATAATACACTGACACCTGAAGAGGAGTATGTCATCTTGCGCAAAGGCACCGAACGACCTTTTGGTGCGAGCTATGAAGAGTTTCAAAGCCAAGGTGCCGGAACCTACGTCTGCCGCCAGTGTAATGCCCCTCTCTACACTACCGACAGTAAGTTCGACTCGCACTGCGGCTGGCCGAGTTTTGATGACGAGATCCCCGGTGCGGTCAAGCATGTTCCAGATGCCGACGGGCAGCGAGTCGAGATCGTCTGTGCCAACTGCGGCGGGCATTTAGGCCACGTCTTTGTCGGTGAGCATATGACGCCGAAAAACACGCGTCACTGCGTCAACTACACCTCGATTAAATTCATTCCAACAGAGAAATAAAAAGGCCGTTAATAGATGTCTGAACTGACCAAACAATCACTTTTACAATCAGCTGATACAGAGGCGATCATCAATGTCATTGCCGGGGCATGGCCCCGGCTGTCAGATGAAGATGAACAAGAGATTTGTCTTGAAACAGTGTATGACCTTTTAGCCGCTACAGCGCCCCAACCGGGAAACTTCAACCTACTCAGCAATGATGACAAAGCGCAGTACGAGATAGATGTTGATATGCTGCTGATTACTATTGATTTTGATGATTTGCGAAGCCTTATCTTTGATGATGGGGAGAATGAATATTACTTCTGGTCTCACGTCGGCGACAGAAGTGATAAGACGAATAAAAAGATCTATACAGCACTCTTTAATTAACGACCTCATACCGGCTCTGAACAAAACCGTTTTCGTACCCTTGTGCAGCTATCAGTTTAAGATTTTTCTCTTTTGGTAACGTACCAAAGAGTCGAATCCCCTCCCCCAGTAAAATCGGGATCGTTGTTATCGTGATATCAGTTACAACGCCCTCTTTCAAAAACGATTGTATGACCTGACCTCCGTCAATATAGAGATACTTCTTATTTTCCATCCTCAACGTTTCCATCAGCTCGGAAACAGAACCGCCAAACAGCTCAACTTTCCCAATAGGTTCAGGCAAGGTCTCCAGAGACCGGCTTAAGATGATGACCCGTTTTCCAGGATAAGGCCACTCATCAAAGGAAGCGACTTTTTCATAGCTGTTACGACCCATCACCAATAGATCGCAAGCATCATAGAGCTCACTATAGCCAAAGTCCTCACCTTCGAGTTTATACCGCTTTTCCATCAACCAGTCGATGTTGCCGTCAGGCTTTGCGATGTACCCGTCTAATGACGTTGCGATAAAAACAGATATTCTCATAGCTTTTCCTGTTGGATAGGTTTATTTATGATTATAAGATAAATTGTAGATGTTTGTAAAAAAGTAATGTTAAAGAAGAACGACAATAGATTTAGTGCAGATTGTGCCAAACATTTAGCCGAAAGCGTACATTCTGAATTTGATGAAAGAGAGTATAACGACGCGTACACTTCGACACTAATCGTCCAAGAAAGTTGGAGATTTGGTGCAGATTGTGCTGGACGTGAGTCCGAAGACGTACATCGGTACGTCGAGAGGTGAACTCCAGTGCAAGGTGCGCTGAAGCTCTAATTTTCTTTTTATTGATCGTTGTTGGCTGCGTATTCTGGGGTACAGAAGATCCCGCAGTGACATTTACCATCTTCCGGTATCTCTTTTTCGATTGCCGGAGGACATGGGCAAGTACGATTATCAGCACTGACATGCTTTCCATTTTCATCTTCGACTACCATGAAACATGGACAATAACGTTTTCCGTAAAGCATCTTATGACGGGCAAGACCCATTGTTACACCTTCATTCACGTCTTCATTAGGATTATAAACCCAGCCAAATTGCTTATTTACTTTATCCGTAAACTTTTTTGTTTTTGCCATCTCGGCTAAAAACTCGGGTGAACTCATATCAATTTGTTGCATCTCATTCCTTTTTCAATTGATGTATTATAAAGTGATTTGTCTTAAACGTGATGCCGATGTGTTCTGGGTTAAAAAATTTTAAAGCCAAGTTGCAAAACGAAAGTGTACCTCTAAACATAACTGTATGATAAAATACACTCTAACAAGGATAAAAATGCACGAAGAACAACTTTTTGAAATGGTCAACGAAGCCGTTAAATATGCAAAAAATTCGTTAGAAGAGAAGCAGGAGCTGAAACCATTTGCTATGCTGCTGTTTAGAAATGGTTATATAGAAAGGGTCACTGCAAATGAAGAGGATCATGACAATCTATATGAATCTCTTGTCATTTCCCTACGTCAACGTGTAGCAGATGAGCCAAAGATAACAGGCTTGGCTATCATCGCAGCAGTATCTATTCCAGGACTTTACAAACCACCTGTCGATGACGGTATGCGGGTTCACCTTGAAGAACGTCATAAAGCAGACAATATAATCGGTGCACGCTTTATCTATGTGCCTTACCAACTTTATAAAAGCAGCAGTTCTGATACGATAACGATGCATCTGCATGACCCCATCCCAGTCTCCATCCCCCAAGAGATCTTTACGAAATAGCGTAATTCGTAATTCGTAATTCGTAATAAAAAGATGGCAAAGCCCATCTTAAACAGTTCTTGCACAGAAAAAAGTTTCAGATTTGGTGTAGATTGTGTTTAACTCCGACCGAAAACGTACATCGGTACGTCGAGAGTCGGAGTTGGACGCAAGCTGCGCCGAAGCTGACACTTTTTAAGAGAGACGTGTTTTGTAGTTGGTGTATCCAAACTCTTTTACGACCTCTACATCTCCATTTTGATGCACTAAGACCAAAGAAGGCAATTTAATACCATTGAACGTAGTGTTCTTGACAAAGGTATAGTGGATCTGATCTTCAAAGATGATCTTATCGCCGACATTCAATGGTTTGTCAAACGAATAATCCCCCATGATGTCCCCCGCCAAACAGGTGTTCCCGCCTAAACGGTAGGTATACGCTTTTTTATTAGCCTCACCTGCACCGCGAACATCTGCACGGTACGGCATCGCCAAGGTGTCAGGCATATGGGCTTCAGCCGAAGTATCCAAAATGGCAACGTTCATCCCATTTTCAAAAACATCCAAGACAGTGGAGACCAGTTCGCCTGTCTGCCAGCCCACGGCTTCACCAGGTTCCAGATAGACCTCGATGTTGTTATGACGTTTTTTAAAGGCCTTGATGACCTCGATCAGTTTTTCGACATCATAATCCTTACGGGTAATATGATGACCTCCACCGAAGTTGACATACTTCATCTTGTCAATATAGGCACCAAATTTCTCTTCAAACGCGGCCAGGACACCTTCCAATGCATCCACATTCTGTTCACAAAGGGCGTGAAAATTAAGACCGTCAAGTTGGTCTAAAATGCTCTCGTCGAAATTCTTTTTTGTCGTCCCCAGACGACTGTAGATACCGCATGGATTATAAAGGTCGACGGGCGATGATGAGAACTCGGGGTTCACCCGCAATGAGATAGAGATGGCGGGGTTGATCGCTTTCGCCTTGGCAGCAAAACGCGTAAGTTGAGAAGGTGTATTAAAAACAATATGGTCAGAGATAGAAGCGATCTCTTCGATCTCCTCTTCTTTGAATGCCGGGGAATAGGTATGCACCTCACCCCTCATCTCCTCATGCGCAAGCTTTGCCTCATGCAATCCACTCGCTGTTGCACCGTCAAGGTATTGGCGGACCAGATCAAAGGTCGACCACATAGCAAACCCTTTAAGTGCGAGTATGACCTTCGCTCCGCTCTCTTTTTTGACATGGGCTAAAAGCTTGAGATTATTCTCTAAACGTGCAAGATCACAAACATAAGCAGGAGTTGGTAAGTTGTTGTAATTTAACATTTGCTCACTTTTTAGTTATTATATCAATGTTTTATTAGCACTATTCTAACTAAATAAGCAAAAAAAGTGAGTGAAATGAAACAAATTGTCCTAGCCATAATGGCCTTTTTTTTAATCATCAGTATGTATGCCGTCTTTACAAGTCTACAAGATAGCGGGATCTTTACAACGATGGAAGACAATCAATCTAACAGTGTTGCTACCGCTGCTAAAACTGCTAGTGCAAAAAAAACAACCTACAAAGCCCCCCTTACAACGCCAAAGTCTAAACGTCTCTTTCTTGATAAGACTATTGCCGCTATTACAAAAGTCAAAAAACGTCTTGATGCACAGTATGAAATGGTCTATGAACTAAGCCTAAAAGAGAGTCTTACACCGAAAGAGACAGCGACGATAGAAAAGCTGAAAAAAAGTTATAAGGTTGAAGGTATACCTTGTCTTCTCAAACGCCTAAGAACCCATCCTGTCAGTATCGTCATCGCTCAGGCGGCACTTGAGACGGGGTGGGGAAGTTCACGCTTTTACCGCCAAGCGAAATACATCTTCGGTATTAGGTCCTACAACAAAAATGAGCCTCGCATGGCTGCCGGCGTACAACGAAAGGGTGAAAAGACGATCTACGTTAAAAAGTATGCTAACCTGGAAGCCTCTATAGAAGGGTACTACCGCATGATGGCCAAAGGACGGGCCTATAAAGAGTTCAGGACAGCCCGTCTGCATACGGACAACCCTTTTAAGATCATTCCCTATCTTGACCACTATTCTGAACTTCGTCACGAGTATGTCAAACGTCTCTACTATGTCATAAAAAGTAATAAGTTCTATACGCTTGACAACCCGCAGTATCAGCCGCCGGGATGGGCGAAAATCAAACCTGCTAAAGCGGAATATCTGCTTGCTGAAGAGAAGCCTCCTGCCAAGGTTGCGGACAAGTGTATAAAAGAGGATAATGACACCATGGATGATGTCGATGATGGGGATGTTAATAGTTCAGACGCAGTCGATATAACGGCTTTGCCTGAAGATATAGTAGAAAATGCCACCGTAGCGCATGTCAGCGACATTCCGCACTCTCATGATGGTCAACAAGAGAGCAATACGAGCACCGATCAGAACAGTTCGATTGAAAAACCGATCAAAGTACAGGACGTTAATACAGCAAGCACAAAAGAGATCAACAGTTCAAACCTGCAATCTAAGCTCTAGTCACTCCAGTTCTAACTGGAGTGACACTCCTCACACTCTATTAATCTAACTCGATGACTTTCCAAGGCAGACCTTGCTTGTTCATCTCGTTCATAAACGGATCCGGGTCAAGCTGCTCCATGTTGAAGACACCTTTGCCCTGCCATTTCCCCTCAAGCATCAATTTCGCACCGATCATCGCAGGGACACCGGTTGTGTACGAGACAGCTTGTGATTGGACCTCTGCAAAACACTTTTCATGGTCGCTGACCTGATAGATGTAGATCTTCTTCTTTTGCCCGTCTTTAAGACCCTCGGCTACGATACCGATGTTGGTCTTTCCTTTAGTACGAGGTCCAAGGGAAGCAGGATCAGGCAGCAGCGTCTTCAAAAACTCTATAGGAATGATCTTCTGGCCTTTGTGTTCTACCGGTTCAATACCGAGCATGCCGACATTTTCCAAAGCGCGCATGTGCATCAAATAACTCTCGCCGAATGTCATAAAGAAACGGATACGCTTGAGACCTTTAATATGTTTGACCAGTGACTCCATCTCTTCATGATAGAGTAGATACGAATCTTTCGGTCCCACCTCCGGATAATCCCAGACCATCTTGATCTCCATAGGCTCTGTCTCAATCCATTCGCCATTTTCCCAGTAACGCCCTTTTGCACTCACCTCACGCAGGTTGATCTCAGGGTTGAAGTTGGTCGCGAACGGGTAACCGTGGTCGCCTGCGTTACAGTCAAGAATATCGATGGTATGGATCTCATCAAAGTAATGTTTTTGCGCATAAGCACAAAAGACATTGGTCGCACCCGGGTCGAAACCACTGCCCAACAGACCCATGATACCGGCTTCTTTGAACTGCTCATCTTTTTGCCACTGAAGCTTGTATTCAAACTTCGCCTCGTCCGGATGTTCATAATTTGCCGTATCAAGATAATCGACTTTTGTTTTTCTACAGGCATCCATAATCGTAAGGTCCTGATACGGAAGTGCGACATTGATAACGATATCCGCCCCCACCTTTTCGATCAGGGCTGCTGTCTCATCAACATTATCGGCATCAACCTGTGCGATCTCTATCGCACCCTCAGGCAGCTGCTTCTGTATCTTTTCGCAGCTTTCTAAACGTCTGCTCGCTAAAACGATCTTTGTAAATGTCTCTTTGTTCAACACACATTTGTGCGTCACTACACCGCCGACACCGCCGGCACCGATAATTAAAACTGTTGCCATAATTTATTCCTTAAAATGATTTTCCTAATGAGATATAAATACTATAATAAT
>JAQIBF010000035.1 GCA_027859195.1 Helicobacteraceae bacterium | reverse complement strand
GTGATATTACTGGCAAAACAGTCCTGTTATGTGTCAAGCCTTATAATGTGCAAGAGGTCGGGGCACAGTTGGTTGGTGAAGCAGAAGTGGTCTACTCGGTTTTAGCCGGAACGACCCTTGAGACACTCTCGTCAAAGATGAAAACGAAAGCGGTTGTCCGTGCCATGCCGAATCTCGCAGCAACGGTGAAAAAGTCTATGACAACGTTAACGGGTGACACTGCTTATCAAGAAGAGGCTGAACAACTTTTCAGCGGTATCGGTGCGGTTAGATGGCTCGGTTCTGAAAAAGAGATTAACATCGCAACGGCACTCGCAGGTTCAGGACCGGCTTACCTGGCGTTGATGGCAGAAGCACTGGCTGACGGCGCCGTCAAACAAGGTCTGAAACGTGATGACGCTATGGCCATCATGCGCGGACTCTTCGCCGGCTTCGGGGAGCTTATCCAAGAGGTGCATCCTGCGCTCTTAAAAGACGGTGTTATGAGCCCAGGCGGTACAACGGCGGCAGGTTATGGTGCACTGGAAGATGGCAATGTCAGAGCTGCCTGTATTGACGCAGTAGCATGCGCCTATCAAAAAGCGATCGAACTTTCCTAATATTTTAGGTGATGACAAATCACCTACCCCTTCAAAACGAGCAAACCCTAATGTTTACAAGATCAAATAACAATTCAAATAAGTATCGAGAAGTGAAAAGAGTACTCGGTTAGTCTGACTGTTAACAATGCCTTAATGCCAAAAGAGCATAATATGGGCATGATTTAGCAGGAGTCCCTATGTTGGCACGTTATTTATTGGTTCTCTTTTTCTCTATTGCAGTATCACAAGCGCAGCATCTTACTCTTGAAGAGTGTGTTGTCAAGGCTATTGACACCCACCCCGACATCAAACGGGCCCTTCTAGATGTCAAAAAGAGCAGCAGCGGTGTTGATGCCGCTGACGCTGACTATCTTCCGCAAGTAACACTCAATGCTGAATATGATCCATATCGCACCTATGTCCTTCCACAAAACGGTACGTTTAACACGATCGGGAGTGATGGTTGGCAGGCCGGTGCCACACTCAACCAAAAAATCTGGGATTTTTCCAAAACAACTTCGACGATCAAATCATTTGAGACGCAAGAGTCTATCGCCAAGCTCTCTCTGCAGGATGCCAAGGCACTGATGGCCTATAACGTAAAGCTCCAATATGAACTTATACTCGTCTACATTGAGGCAATCGATGTACGCCGAAAAGATAGGGAAGCAAAAAAAGAGCTCTATAAGCAAGCAAAGGCACTGGTCAAGCTCGGCATGAAGACCAAAGCGGACGCCACGCGTTTTCTCTCTTCGTTTTATGTAGCGCAAGACAATCTCGGTATTGCTGAAGCCAATTATGACAAGGCAAGGATCAGTCTCTCCAGTTACATCGGTGACAAGGTCGAAAAAGATGTGGTGCTTGAGGATTCGATTGCCAACAATACATTTTATGTTGAAGATCAACTTCTCTACGACGCTGTCTTACAGAACAATCCTGAGCTTAAGAGCATTGCAAAGACAGTTGAAAAAGATGAGCTGATCTATAAAGCGACCAAGTCATCGCACTATGGCTCAATCGATGCCGTCGCTTCGTATAACTACCAAAATACTCTCAACTCGTACGATACGACTCTCCTGGGTATTACGCTCACGATACCGTTATACAGCGGCGGACGTACATCGGCATTGGTGCAGACGTCACTGCTTGAACGTGAACGCACCAAAGAGCTGCTTAATGCCAAAGAGCTTGCCTTGCAAGAGGAGTTTGCATCGTTAATCATTGATCTCAAACGTTATGAGCAGACCATCAAGGCAAAAGAGGCACAACTTCAGGCGTCAGAAGAGACGAAGATGGTGCTTGATGCCCGTTATAAACAGGGTTTATCGACCTACATCGAAGTCCTTGATGCCAACGCCCTCTATCTTGATGCCAAACTTGGTCTGCTTGAGGCCAAATATGCTAAAAGCAGTATTGTCAACCGTATTGTCTATTTACAAGGAAATATCTTATGAACACTACATTCAAATATATTGCTGTCATAACATCGCTTTTACTCATAGGCGGGGCTTTCTATCTGAAAGTTTATATGCCAAAAACGACCTTTACAACTGTTTCTCCTTCAATAGGCGAGATAAAAGTCTCTGTCTCCGGGATCGGCAATGTCGAAGCCAAGGATATCTATAACATCACGGCACAAAGCGGGGGTAAGATCATCGACATCACGGCATGTGAAGGAGAGTGGGTCAAGAAAGGTGATCTGCTGATCGAGATGGATGGCGTGGACCTCCCTGACCAGCTTGAGATCGCCAAAGCGACGTTGAAAAAATCCGAGTTTGAACTCATTGCTTCACAAAGCGAACTCAAAAACCAGCAGACTCAAAAGGCACTGTTGGAAAAGACTTATGGCCGATATGCTGAACTCAACAAACAAGGGTATGCTGCACAGTCGGAGTATGACAAGGCTCTGGCTGACCTGCAAAGCATTGATATGATGATGCTCGTCTCCAAGTCACACATCAACTCAGCGAAAGCGCAAATACTGCTCTCACAAAAAAGCATGCAAGCAATCAAAACGAAAATAGCAAATCTAAAGGTCTACGCCCCAGTTGATGGCTATGTCATCACCAAAGAGGCTGAGGTCGCCCAAAATGTCCTTCCTACCAATACGATCTTGAAGATTGTCGATGCCAAGACACTTTGGGTCGAGGTACAGATCGATGAACGTATCAGTGGTGCGATCACGCTTGGGCAAAAGGCTTCCATTGTCTTGAGCTCACAGCCTGACAACATCTATGAAGGTGTTGTCAGAAGAATCTTGCCTGTGAGCGATCTTGTCACTCTTGAGAGAGAGGTCGATGTCGCTTTTACCGTGATCCCAAAACCATTTTACATCAATGAACAGGCTGAAGTCAGCATCGAGACAAACGCCTATAGCGATGTACTTAAAATACCTTTGAACGTTGTCGTACAAGAGGGTGGAAAAATGGGTGTGTGGATTGCAAAAGATGGGCACGCCTTTTTCAAGGCTGTCAAAAAAATCGCGGTAAATAAAGAGGCTATGGCGGTCTCTGACCTGGATAAAGAGAGCATGCTTATTGTTCCCGACAGTACAAAGAAACCGCTAACAGAAGGGATGAGAATCCACTGATGATTCATTTGGCAAAAGAGGACATCAGACATACACTTGGAAAGTTTATCGTGACGGGGATGGGTGTGGGCATGCTGCTGGGTATAGTACTGATCATGATGGGTGTCTATCGGGGTATGATCTCTGATGCAGAGGTGCTGCTAGATGATCTCAATGTTGATCTATGGATCGTTCAAGAAGATACTTTGGGCCCATTCGCGGAAGCTTCTCGTGTCCATGAAGACCTGAAATATACGATTAGGTCGATCGAAGGTATTGCCAAAAGCGAGGCCGTGACTTTTCAAAGTATTCAACTCGACAAAGATGCCGAAAAGATACGTATCTTTTTAGTCGGCTATGATGTTTTCGGGTCTATCATCCCAATAAACAAGGAACGTCTTATCGCTGGTCGTTCGCTTGAAAAAGATCATTATGAGATTGTTGTTACAGACAAGACCGGCTTTAAACTTGACGATAAGATAAAAATAGGACGCCATCTCTATACCGTCGTAGGCATTACCCAGGGTACCGTCTCTTCCGGCGGAGATCCGCTCGTCTATGTCTCGTTAAAAGATGCCCAGCAGATACAGTTCTCCTACTCCAATAAACGCATACAGAGTGACCGCGCCAGAGGAGTTGTGACGAAAGAGACGCCTATGGTCAATGCTGTCATTGCAATGGTCAAACCGGGTTATTCACTTGATGATGTCGCCGCGAACATTCGAAAATGGGAACATAAAAGTGTCTACACGCGCGAAGAAGAGACTCTGGTCCTGACACGTAATGTTATCGAAAAAGCGTCCAAGCAGATAGGTCTGTTTACCGTTATATTGGTTGCTGTATCGACGATTATTATCGCACTTATCATTTACACAATGACGCTGGAAAAGATGAAAGAGATCTCTATTATGAAGCTTATCGGACTGCCTAACAGCATGATTATTAAGATGATCGTTGAAGAGACTTTGCTGTTGGGGGTTTTGGCTTTTATCTTTGGCAACATCTTTGCCCATCTCATCTATGGGAAGTTTCCAAAACATGTCTTGCTAAACTTCTCTGATGCATGGGGGCTTTTTGGCATCGTTATTATTGCTTCCATCCTTGCCTCCTTTATAGGGGTTAAAAAAGTGATCAATGCCGATCCGACAGCGGCAATAGGAGGCTGATATGGGGAGTACTATAGCGATTAAAGTCGAACACCTTAACAAGTCGTTTGGCAAGGGTGAATCCTTTGTCGATGTCATACAGGATGCCTCGTTTAGTATCAGAAAAGGTGAGCTGATCGCGCTGGTTGCACCGAGCGGTGCAGGTAAGACGACCTTGTTGATGATGCTCGGTTGTGTAGACGATCCTGACAATGGATCAATCTGGCTGGGTGCTGAAAAGGTTTATGCGAACAAGTGGCTCACCAAAGAGACCCGTAAGATACGCAGAGAGAAGATAGGGTTTATCTTTCAAGCCCACTATCTCATCCCTTTTTTGAATATTATCGACAACTTGACGCTGTTACCGCAAGCCTCAAAAACTGATGAAAAAGTCTCAAAGGCAAAGGCGAGAGAACTGTTGAAGTATTTTGATATTGCTGAAAAAGAGAATGCAATGCCAAGCCAGCTTTCGGGCGGTCAAAACCAGAGGGTTGCTATTGCAAGGGCACTGGTCAACAACCCTGAGATCATCCTGGCAGATGAGCCGACAGCCGCCTTGGATGCAAATCGATCGGTGGATGTGGTAAATATGTTGAAAAAGATCACAAGAGAACAAGGTGTCACTATCATTATGGTTACACATGATGAGCGAATGCTGCCGTATTGTGACAGAGTGATGAAGATAGAAGATAAGAAAGTTGTTTTAGATGAGCCGTTACACACGACATAGTCAATATCTATAATAGGTCCTTTGCTCGACCGAACTTGCCGGTTCAGCCCGGCATATATGGCCTTTTTGGCAGAAGCACTGGCAGACAGTGCCGTCAAACAAGGTCTAAATATGATGATGCCATGGCCCTCATGCGCGGGCTCTTCGGCGGTTTTGGTGCCCTCATACAGGAGGTACAACAGCGGCAGATTGTGCACTGGAAGAGGGCAATGTCAGAGCCGCCTGTATCGATGCAGTAGAACGCGCCTACAAAAAAGCAGTCGAACTTTCATAATTATTAGGTGATGATAAATCACCTACCCCTTCAAAAGTAAATCCAAAAAATATAGCAATGAAATAGATGAAGTGTACATTTGTAGATTAGTTTGTTGATAAGAGCAACGGCTCGATATAGTGCACAACTAAATCGTGAATTGTACAAGGATGGAGAAGATGGCAAGAAAGATCTTTTAAGGCTATTTTTTCTTTAATCAAGGCGGAGTGATGTGAAGTGTACTTCTGTACATGAACATTACAGTGCACAACTAAATTGTGAATTGTACAAGGATGGAGAAGATGGCAAGAAAGATCTTTTAAGGCTATTTTTTCTTTAATCAAGGCGGAATGATGTGAAGTGTACTTCTGTACATGAACATTAATGACAACGAAGAGTAAAGGAAAAAGAGTCATAAAAGTGGTGGCTTATCTCGGAATCGAACCAAGGACACAATGATTTTCAGTCATTTGCTCTACCGACTGAGCTAATAAGCCACTATAGAAGTAAAAAAACTTAATAAAAAGACGTGGTGGCTCATCTCGGAATCGAACCAAGGACACAATGATTTTCAGTCATTTGCTCTACCGACTGAGCTAATGAGCCATATCTATTTTATTAAGAGGCAGAATTATATCGACGCTACCTTGAATGCAAGCTTAGTTTTTATCTAAGTTGCCAACAGCTTCTTTAAATCTTTCACCGCGAACCGCATAGGATGGAAATTGGTCTAAACTTGAAGCCGCTGGTGAGAGCAAGGCAACACTGTTATTGTCATGATATCTGGCGATGTCTGCAACCGCTTTTTCAATACTGGAACTCGAGGTGCACTTTATATTGTATTCTGCTGCCAAAGTGTTTAGACGATCTTCATTTGTTCCAAGCGTGTAGATTTCGACATCATAACCTGTCAAGGCCTCAAACAGAGGATGTAGATCTACCCCTTTGTCATCGCCACCCAGAATGAGATGGATGTGCTGCTCTTCATAGCGTTTCAACGCGGCTAGAGTAGCATCGATATTGGTGGCTTTAGTATCATTGACCCAGAGACGTTCTCGATAGTCGTAAAGCTCTTCTTGACGGTGAGGATCAAGCGTGAAGGCATTTATTTTATCATAGTCAATAGTATCATAAAGAATTTTATCAACCCCCATAGCAATGATGGCATCGAGTAAAAAAGCACCTTTGAATTTGACCTTGTCTCTCTCTATACCAAAGTATGCTGCAAGATCCTGATCGTTTTCATAGGTGATCAAAAAGGCATCTGTCTCAATGTCTGCAAACTCTTTGGGGACGATAGCGACTTCACCCTCTCTCATTGTTGCAAAAGGTTTGAGCTTGGCCTTGTAATACTCTTCGTAACTGCCGTGCCAAGAGAGGTGGTCAGGAGCGATCGGTAAAAGCAGGTAGATATTGGGTGAGGCTTCGTTGGTGTAGTGGAGGGTAAATGAGCTGGTCTCTAAGATCCAGATAGGTGCGTCTATGTCAAGATCAGCCAAGGGTGTACCAATATTGCCGCCTGCCTGGGAACCTTTTTCTGCAAGGAGATGTTGCAGCATCTGTGTCGTCGTTGTCTTGCCGTTTGTCCCGCTAATCCAGATATTGAACGGCAGTTTCTCAGCTTTCAGAGGGGAGGAGCTGCCTAGAAAAAGGTCATACTCGCTGACAAGGTTCTCTGCTCGCTGGATCAGTGCATGTTTTGGAGGCATCCCGGGTGAAGGAATCTCTATAGAAGAATACTTTGGGTTGAAGTCATGGCTGGGGTTGAGTTTGTTGTTGTTCTCATCTTTAAAGGGTTTGATGACGTTATCATCATAAAAGTTGGCAGGACCGTGATGCTTGGCTATCGCCTTGGTTGTGAGGCCGTATCCAAAAAGAGTAAGGTTGAGTTTTTTTTTCATGCTTCGTCCATCTTAACGGATTTTCAAGGTGATCAGCGCAAGCAGATTTGAGAGCATTGCGATGATCCAAAAACGGACAATGATCTTGTTCTCTGCCCACTGCTTCATCTCAAAATGGTGGTGGATCGGGGCCATTAAAAAGACACGTTTTTTTCGCAGTTTAAAACTGCCGACTTGCAAGATGACAGAGATGGTCTCCACAACAAATATAAAGCCGATCAATATAAGTAAAAACTCACTTTTTGAGATAATGCCCATGTATCCGATAAAAGCACCCAGCGTCAGTGAACCGCTGTCGCCCATAAAGACGGCAGCAGGATGGCAGTTAAACCATAAAAACCCGACTAAAGAGCCAACGAGCGCACTCGCAATAATAGCGACTTCACCGACCGGAAAATTAGGTAAAAGTAGGTAGTCGCTGATAATAGCATTGCCGGTAATATAGACCAGTATTGAGAGGGTCAACAGTGCAAAGAGAGAAGGGACTGTGGCCAGACCATCAAGCCCATCGGTCAAGTTTACGGCATTTGATGCACCCACCATAATAAAGGCCCAAAAGAGGATCGCCCAATACCCCATGTCAAAAAGCGGTGCCTTGTTAAAGGGAACGTATAGATCACTATTCATGTCGGAGGAGTAAAAGAGAAAGGAAGTGATGGATGCTGCTGCAATAAATTGAAAGAGCATCTTCATGTGTGCTGTCAGTCCAGCCAAATTGGCATTTTGTTTGATCTTAGACCAATCGTCCTGGAAACCGATCAATGCAAAAAAGAGCAACGTCATCAGACCGCCGATAGCATAAGTGTCAAAGACCTTAATGCTCATTAATGAGGCGATAATGGTAGCTGTAATAAAGACAATACCCCCCATTGTCGGCGTTTTTGATTTAGCCTGATGTGTGTCTGGCGCCCAGTCATTGATGGGCTGTACATTTGATGTTCTTTGCGCCCAGCGAATAAAACGCGGCATTAAAAACATGGTGAGTATGAGTGCGATAAAAAAGGCAAAACCTGCACGCACGGTGATATATTGAAAGAGGTTGATGTTGAGCGTTTCATAAAACCAATAAAGCATTGCAATCCGTATGTAAGTAAAAATAATAATCAATGTAAAAGCGATATTTTAATATAATCAGCGCATATTTTACCTTTAAAGGATCATGTTTGGCTAAAAAAGCGATACTGGTTATTACCGATGGTATAGGTTACAGTGCTAAAACGGATGCAAATGCTTTCTATCTGGCTACTAAACCGACATATGATAGACTCTTTAAAGAGGCGCCGCATTCATTGATCGATACCTTTGGTCTGAGTGTCGGTCTTCCTGAAGGGCAAATGGGTAACTCAGAAGTAGGTCATATGTCTATAGGTTCTGGCCGTGTGCTCTATCAAGATCTTGTAAAGATCTCATTATCGATTCAAGAACAGAGTCTTGTAAGCAACCCTGTATTGACAGAACTTCTAGCGACGTCAAACACATTGCATTTGATCGGATTGATGAGTGACGGTGGTGTACATTCGCACATCGATCACCTTATCGGGTTAGCTGAAATAGCAGCAAAAGCCAATAAAACGGTTTGGCTGCACCTCTTGACTGACGGTCGTGATGTGTCGCCTAGCTCAGCAACGCTATACCTGGATCAACTGCAAGGACACTTGAATGACCGGATCAAGATTGCGACAATCGGCGGACGCTTTTACGGTATGGATAGAGATAACCGTTGGGAACGTATCGAAAAAGCGTATGATGCGATTGTCAATGCAACGCCAAAAACGGACAACACCCCAAGTGATTACATTGAGAACTCATATGCAAAAGAGGAGCTGGACGAATTTATCGTTCCTAGCGCTTTTGAGGGGTATCCGGGCATGAACGATGGAGACGCCGTGTTGACGTTTAACTTTAGAAGTGATCGTATGCGTGAGTTGGTAACAACCTTGGGTGCTGATACGTTCGAACATTTCAAACGTAAACAGATCAAGGTCAATCTCGCAACAATCACAGAATACGATAAAAGTTTTACTTATCCGGTGCTTTTCAAAAAAGATACACCGAAAAACACACTTGCTGAAGTGATCTCAAATGCAGGACTTCGACAGCTTCATACCGCTGAGACTGAAAAATATGCGCATGTTACCTTCTTCTTTAACGGAGGCATAGACGAACCCTATCTAAATGAGACGCGCGTGCTGATACCGAGTCCAAACGTAAGAACGTACGACATGCAGCCTGAGATGAGCGCACCAGCAGTTGGTGATGCCGTTCTTAATGCAATGGAAGAAGGGTATGATTTTATTGTTGTCAATTTTGCCAATGGCGATATGGTCGGACATACCGGTAATATCGAGGCAGCAACTAAAGCGGTGGAAGTAGTTGATCATGAGTTAGGCCGTATTTTAGATAAAGCTAAAGAGAACGATTATGCACTTGTTTTGACCTCTGATCATGGAAATTGTGAAGAGATGCGTGATGATGCAGGTAATGTACTGACTAATCATACCGTTGGTAAAGTTTGGTGCTTTGTTGTTGCTGAGGGTGTTGAGAAAGTAGAAGCGGGAGCGTTAAGTAACATCGCGCCGACACTCTTACAATTAATGGGTGTAGAAAAACCGATTGAGATGGATCACGCACTTATCTAAAGGGCACCTCTAAAAACCCTAGTCCACCTCAGCGATAGAGAGAAGTTCACAATCAAGGCGATCTTTTAAAGCCCTAGCCCTAGCCATAGCTAAGGCGAAAATGATCAACGCGGAGTGTGGGCTTCTCTCTATCGCCCTGCGGGAGGGATAAAGAGAGAGCGCTTGCACACAATTTTCTATTCTCATAGCTATGGCTATGCGGCAAGAAAAGTTCTGCACAAGAGCATCTCTCTTTCTTCCCTCTGAGGTTGGCTAGGGTTTATAGAGGTGCCCTAAAGTTAGTACGTTTAGTCTATAATAGTCGATCAATAATTTATATAAATACGAAGGATATTAATGAAATTTAGTGGAAAAAATGTTTTAGTTACAGGTTCAAGCCGTGGTATAGGGGCTGAAATTGCTAAAGTACTTGCTTCATTTGGTTTAAAAGTTTGGGTTCATTATCGCAGTGGTGCTGATGCAGCAGAAGCAGTTAAAGCAGAGATCATAGCTAATGGCGGTGAAGCTGAAGTAATTGGTTTTGATGTAAGTGACGAGGCGGCATTTGTCAACGGTATTAAAATGATCGTTGATGCAGATGGGGAGTTCTCTTACCTTGTTAATAATGCCGGTATCACTAATGATAAACTGGCCCTTCGTATGAAGACAGAGGATTTTATGTCTGTTATCAATGCTAATCTGACGTCAGCATTTGTCGGTTGTCGTGAATCGATGAAAGTGATGCGTAAAAAGAAATTTGGTGCAGTTGTCAATATTGCCTCTATAGTTGGAGAGACAGGTAATGCCGGTCAAACCAACTATGCAGCGTCCAAAGGCGGTGTGATCGCGATGACAAAATCATTTGCTATTGAAGCCGCAACCAGCGGTATCCGTTATAACACGATCACTCCGGGTTTTATTGCTACAGATATGACAGATGAACTGAGTGAGGAGATAAAAGATGCATTTACATCGAAAATCCCTATGAAGCGTTTTGGCAATCCAAGAGAGGTGGCAGAGGCGGCTGCATTTTTGCTCTCTGACCATGCCTCGTATATCACAGGTGAGACGCTCAAAGTCAACGGCGGGATGAACATGGCTTAGAAGCTTTAGCTTCAGCGCATCTTGCCCAAAAGTTTAGCTCTCTGCGTACTTAATGTACGCAGTCGGCTAAATATTTTGCACAATATACACTAAATCTAAAACTTCTAACAGTTGTTTTAGATGTAAGATGAGCTGGGTCTGCGCCCTTGGGTATCGCCATTTTTTTATTATTCAACATTCAACATTAAGAACCCCTGTTACCCACGGTATCAACGGTAAAAATAGCTATGAATTCACTCATTACTTAAGCTTAATGTGCTATACTTTCCCAAATTTTTTAATGAACAGGAGCTGTTATGGCACTTATCGATGATATCAAAGAAGTAGTAGTTGAGCAACTAAGCGTAAACCCGGATGAGGTTAAAGTAGAATCAAAATTCGTTGAAGATCTAGGTGCTGACAGCCTTGACGTTGTTGAACTAGTAATGGCTCTTGAAGAGAAGTTTGATATTGAGATTCCAGATGATGAAGCAGAGAAGATCCAAACAGTTCAAGACGTTCTTAACTACGTAGAGAGCAAAGCGTAATTTAAAGGCTTCGGCCTTTTTTTGTGTTTTTAATTGAGAGCTTGTAAGAGCTGGTATTTAAGAACATTTATCATTTTAGGAGATCGATGTGAGAAGAATTGTAGTAACTGGTATTGGTATGATCAATGCTGTAGGAAATGATAAAGAGAGTGCATTTAAAGCAATCTGTGACGGTGTGTGTGGTATTGATACAATTACGCTGTTTGACCCATCTGATTACTCTGTGAAAATAGCAGGAGAAGTGAAAGATTTTGACCCAGTTTCTGTGATGGAAGCAAGAGAGGTTAAAAAAGCGGACCGTTTTATTCATCTTGGTCTTAAAGCAGCACAGGAAGCCATGGCAGATGCCAATTTTGGTGAGGGAATTGATATGGAGCGCTTCGGTATAGTCGCAGCCTCTGGGATCGGCGGTCTTCCTTCCATCGAAAAGAGTTCAATCGTTTTAAATGAACGCGGTCCACGTCGTATCTCTCCATTTTTTATTCCCGGTGCCTTGGTCAACATGCTTGGCGGCTTTGTGAGTATAGCGCATAATGTAAAAGGGCCAAACCTGTCAGCAGTAACAGCTTGTGCTGCAGGAACACATGCTATATCTGAAGCAGCTAAGACAATTATATGTCATGGTGCTGAGCGTATGTTAGTCGTTGCAGCAGAGTCAGCTATCACGGGTGTAGGGATCGGTGGTTTTGCTGCAATGAAAGCACTTTCGACTAACAATGATGAGGCGCAAAAAGCATCTCGTCCATTCGATGCCAATCGTAACGGCTTTGTCATGGGTGAAGGTGCAGGTGCACTTGTCCTTGAAGAGTATGAAGTCGCTGTAGCGCGTGGTGCAAATATTTATGCTGAGTTAGTAGGTTTTGGTGAAAGCGGCGACGCTAACCATATTACAACACCTAGTCTTGATGGCCCTCTTCGTGCAATGAAAGCAGCTTATGTGATGGCCGGTGAACCTAAAATCGATTATGTGAATGCACATGGTACATCAACAGCTGTCAATGACAAAAATGAGACAGCAGCGCTTAAAGAACTATTCGGTGGTAAAGAGAAGTGTCCTTCTATCTCTTCTACTAAGGGACAAACAGGTCACTGCCTTGGGGCAGCAGGTGGTATCGAAGCGGTCGTTTCGATTATGGCGATGCGTGATGGTATCATTCCTCCTACAATCAACTATGAGACCCCAGATGAAAACTGTGATCTTGATATTGTTCCAAATGTGGCACGCAAAGCAGAACTTAACTGTGTAATGAGTAATTCTTTTGGGTTTGGCGGCACTAACGGTGTTGTCATCTTCAAAAAGATATAGGCAAGGACCTTAGTTTTGGCTACATACCTCGATTTTGAACAGAAGATCAAACAGATTCAAGAAGATATTATCTCAGCAGAAGTTCGTCATGACAAACATGCGGCAGAGATCCTCCAGGCTGATCTAGAAAAAGAGGTAGCCAAGACCTACAAAAACCTGTCTCCATATCAAGAGCTACAGCTTGCCCGTCATGCTGACCGTCCTTATGCGCTAGACTACATCAATCTTTTGATGACAGACAAAGTCGAACTGCATGGTGATCGTCACTATGCTGACGACGCAGCAATTGTCTGCTATATGGGGTACATAGGTGGAGAACGTACTGTTGTCATCGGTGAGCAAAAGGGACGTGGGACTAAAAACAAGTTAAAACGCAACTTTGGTATGCCAAATCCTGAAGGTTATCGTAAGGCACTTCGTGTTGCCAAACTAGCCGAAAAATTCAATCTTCCACTGTTAATGCTCATTGACACTCCTGGTGCATATCCAGGTCTTGGTGCGGAAGAGCGTAATCAATCGGAAGCTATTGCACGTAATCTTCTGGAACTGTCTCAGCTAAATACCATTACAGTCTCTGTTGTTATCGGCGAGGGTGGTTCTGGCGGAGCACTGGCTATCGGTGTTGCTGATAAGCTGGCAATGATGCGTTACTCTGTGTTTTCTGTCATCTCTCCTGAAGGGTGTTCTGCTATTTTGTGGAATGATCCGTCTAAAGTCGAAGCTGCAACTAAAGCACTTAAGATCACGAGTTCTGATCTTAAAAACCTGGAGCTTATCGATGATGTTATTGATGAACCGCTTATTGGGGCGCACCGTAACAAAGAAGGTGCTGCTGATGCTATCGGTGACTACTTCTTGAAGTGCGTGAATGAACTCAGTACGTTAAGTTCTGATGAACGCATGGATAAGCGTTATAACCGTTTGACCAGTATGGGTGCATACGCAGAATAAAGTTTATTTTTACCTTCTTCTCTTCTTTATAAATTCCGTATCAGAGACAGAATTTATAACTTTTCACTTTTCATATCAATATTAAGTAATGGATCAAATTTAGGTCGTTTAAAACGTTTGCCCTGTTTAGAAAAATGTATCAACTCCTCAACCGTTTTGATATCATCTGGAAGAAGCTCCAAAGAGATCAAAAACAGTTCAGTAGTGGTGATCGCATCAGAAAGGGCACGATGATGTGTGGCTGTAAGGTGAAGATTAAGTGACTCATTAAGATAGTCTAATCCATATCGATAGGAAGAGAAGGTGCGTTCTGCCAGGTCTATACTGCAGAGGTGACGATTTAGCATCGGTTGCATGTTCAGCTTTTGGTACATTGCAGTGATAAACCCGTAATCAAACTTGACAGAATGCGCAATAAAGATATCTGTCCCCAAAAATGCTTTAAACTCGTTGAGAACACGTTGAAGAGGCGGAGCATTTTTAGTATCTTCTACACTGATACCGGTTAGTTGCGCAATATGTTTTGATATTTGATCACACTGTACAAGACTCTCATATTGGCTAACGATTTTTCCATTTTTTACTTTGATGGCGCCGATCTCTATAATCTGGTGTTTTTCAGGTTTAGAACCATTCGTTTCGATATCGACAATACAGTAGGTTGACTCTTCTTTCTTTTGGGTTTTTGTTTTGTAGTAGTAACGATTGTCTTTTGTGATGATTTCAAGACCTTGTGCCGGGGCCATAAGTAGTTCAAGTTCAAGTGCTTCATCCATAAAGGGTCGAAGTTCAGTAATATCCGCCCCTTTTTTTGAAGCGAGTTTAAGTGAAGTTTTGTGGTCAAAAGGACGCATTAACGTGATCTCTTTTTTGCATTGGCTATAAAGGTGCGGACTTTTTGAGGGTCTTTGATCCCTTTGGATGCTTCAACACTTGAGCTGACATCAACACCATAAAAGCCATAGCCCAAGGTCTCATGAACGTTTTCTGGACTCAATCCACCGGCTAAAATAATATGACGATTGTCTTTGCCTTTGAACCATTCCAGATTGAGTCGTTTACCCATACCGCCATAAGCCTCACAGTAGGCATCAACCAAACGATATTGGCCATCTAGTTGTGAGATATCTTCTTCATGGGCAGCTCTTGTGACTTGCACATAGGGCAGTATAAGGCTCTTCAAGGTCTCTTGTGGTGCATCGAAATGGATTTGTGCAAGAGTGACTCCGCTCTCTTTGCTCATGTTGTTAATAACGCTTGCTTTCTCATTGACAAAGAGGCCAACTTTCTCTACAAAAGGAGGGAGCTTCTCAATGATTTTTTTTGCATCGCTCGGTGTGATAAAACGAGGAGAATGTGGGTAGAAAACAAAACCAAGCGCATCAGCACCCGCGTCGATTGCCATTATGGCGTCTTCGTATGTTGTAATCCCGCAGATCTTTACACGCACATTGCAGCCTTATGGACGAAGATTTTGAATGGCTGTTTCAAAACTTTCGTGTTTAAAGACATAAGAACCCGCAACACAGACATCTACACCAGCCTCTTTAAGCAAGGCAATATTCTGGCCTGTCACACCACCATCAATTTCGATAAGACAATCGGGGTTTATTCTATCACGAAGTTTTTTTAGACGTTTGATCTTCTCTACAACGGTAGGGATAAATGATTGTCCGCCAAAACCAGGGTTGACGCTCATTACTAAGACCATGTCCAGATCAGGAAGCAGGTATTCAATAGCTTCAGCCGGCGTATGCGGATTTAATACAACAGCCGGTTTTATTCCAAGAGAACGAATATACTGTACCAAGCGGTGAGGATTTTTCTCCTCTTCGATATGAAAAGAGATATAGGCTGGTTTGAGTGGTGCGAAAAGATCAACAAAAAAAGTGTTGTTTTCTACCATAAGGTGTATATCTAAGGGTTTTGTTGCTGCTTTTGCAATAGCGGAAACAACAACAGGGCCTATTGTAAGATTCGGAACAAAATGACCATCCATTACATCAACATGAACAAGATCACAACCGGCAGCACAGATTGCTTTGACATCACGTTCGAGATTACCGAAATCGGCAGAGAGTACACTTGGGGCTACTAACATATTTGACTACTTTTGTTTTTTGTAATTTTAGCGAAACTTTCTTATTGATTGCGATATAATTGTTTTTTACTAAAAATAAAAAGGTTGTCCATTTATTAGTTAAGCTCAGTTTTTGCTTTACATAGATATAATGCGCAACTTTAAAATTATGCAAGGATACCCTATGGCAAGAAGATGTGCAATCAGTGGTAAAGGCCCTATGGCTGGAAATAACGTGTCTCACGCAAAAAACAGAACTAAACGTCGTTTTTTGCCAAACCTTCGATCAGTACGTATCACACTAGAAGACGGTACTACTCAGAAGATCAGAATTTCTGCTAAAGCGCTTAGAACACTTAAGAAAGCGTCGTAACCGATAAGGTTATATTTTGAACCTGATTACCAGGCTTCGAAACTTTCTACACTGGGAGGAATCTCCCAAACCAGACCCATCTGTTCTACCCGATTTTTATTCTAACCTTCACGCATTCCGTCTACCTATAATCTTCACTGTACTTACCATGTTAATTGGGACAATTGGCTATATTATCATAGATGATTTTACGCTCATGGATGCAATTTATCAAACTGGTGTGACATTTACTACAGTAGGTTTTGGCGAGATATCACCCATTTCTGATGCGGGACGAATCTTTACAATCACACTTATTATTACCGGGTTCGCTGTCTTCTCCATGGCAGTGGGTATTATGGTCGCCGAGATTAATCGGGGACATCTTTTAAACACATTGAAGGAGCGCAGTATGTTGTACAAAATTGCACGGCTTAAAAAGCATTTTGTCGTCTGTTATCACAACGATTATACGATTGAGGTGACACAGCAACTTCGTGCCAACCACATCCCTTTTATCGTGGTTGATCCGCGTGAAGATATGGAAGAGATCGCTACAAAGTTTAGGTACCCCTATTTTATTCAAGATGAGCCGCATACAGAACAGGCTATGTTGAAATCACATCTAAGTTCAGCAGATGGTCTGATCACCCTCTCAAGCTCTATTGCTGACAATATCGCGATTATCGCGTCTGTACGTCTTTTTGAAAAAGAGCATTTTATAGCGAAGCCGTATAACGTCATCTCAGCAGCAGATACCGAAAGTGACGTGAGCAAACTAAAAAAACTAGGGGCAGATACGGTTGTCTCTGCAACTAAACTCACAGCACAACGTATTACGGCTATGGCAGCACGTCCTGATATGGAGAACCTGTTAGAAGAATTTCTATACCAGACAGATACACCGCTTGATATGGAAGAGGTATTTGTTCCAAAATACAGTTGGATGGTACTGCGGAAATTAAAAGAGACACATCTGCGACAGATCGCGAATGTGGCGGTCGTTGGTGTGACAAAAAAAGATGGTAAATTTGTGCCGATGCCAGATGGAAATAGCCTTGTGACCAGTGAATCAAAGTTACTCGTAATCGGAACACAAAAAGGGATCAATATTACAAAAGGCATTGTTCAAAAACGCCAGAAACCAGAGGAATTAAAATATGTATAAAATTACGAGTAATAGTGAAGGCGTTTGTGCGCCTATAGGTTTTTATGCTGATGGGATATCTGCCGGGTTAAAAAAAGGTGGTGCAAAAGATATGGCCTTTGTCTATAGCGACCAACTTTGTGCCTTAGCCTCTGTTTTTACAACAAATAAGATGGCTGCTGCACCTATTCGTCATGCAAAGGGTGTAAAACAGACCAACTTTGTAATGATAAATTCTAAAAATGCCAATGCGATGACCGGTAAACCTGGTCTAGCTGATCTTGAAGAGATTTTAGAGAGTGTTAAACAAGAGAAAAATAGTCTTATCAACCCTTTGATGAGTTCTACCGGTGTGATCGGTGTGCGTCTTCCTAAAGATAAGATAGTCGAGGGGGCAAAGAAGTTTGACCTGAGTGTTAAAAACCCACATGCAGCAGCACAGGCAATTATGACAACAGACCGTTTTGCCAAAGAGATTGCTGTCGATGTAGAACTTGAAGATGGAAAGTTCTTTACGATAGGTGCAATGGCCAAAGGTGCCGGTATGATAAATCCTGCAATGGCAACGATGCTCTGTTACATCACTACCGATGCGCAGATCAATTACATCACGATGCAAGAGATCTTGGAACGTGTCAATGCTAAAACATTTAATGCCGCAAGCGTAGATGGCGACACGTCCACGAATGACACGGTCTTTTTAATGTCAAATGCTCGGGCAGTCTGCCATGATGATGATGCTTTTGAAGAGGCACTGTTTATCGTGATGGATTTTTTAGCGAAAGAGATGGTCCGTGATGGTGAGGGCGCGACTAAGTTGGTTACCTATCACGTCACAGGAGCCTATAGTAACACAGAAGCTGAGAAGGTAGCAAAGACCCTTTCTAACTCACTTCTCATTAAAACAGCGCTCTTTGGTGAAGATCCTAACTGGGGACGTATCGCAATGTCAGTTGGCGCTAGTGGTGCTGTTTGTGATGAAGAGAAGCTGACGATTGCCTATGAAGACGTTTTGCTTTTTAAGCAGGGTGAAAATCTGTTCAATGACGAGGTTGAAGTTCGAGCTTCCGAGATCATGAAACGGGATGCTTTTACCATTAATGTTGACCTGGGTGTCGGCGGTGGTACTTTTAGGGCTTACGGCTGTGATTTAGGGAACGAGTATGTAAAAATAAACGCGGACTACCGTACTTAAAAGTTCCAGCTTCGGCGCAATTTGCGCTTCAGTTCACCACTCGACGCACAGTAGTGCGTCTTCGGGATCGCTTCAGCACAACTTACACCTGAGAACCGTTAAGAAAAAGCCATTTGCTTGGCTTTTTTAGGATCGGAACCAAAGCAGATGTACGAAGTACCTGCGACGGGTGACCTTTTCCTAATTCAAGAACTGTTTAAGATGAGCTGCGCCATCTTGCTTAACACTTAACTGTCTAGCATTAACTCATTGTCGGTAGATGCCACTGCTTTTTGTAGGCTACAAGCCGCAGTAGGACTGTTGTAAGGGCAACAGCCATTATGGACAAGTTAGACATCAGATCGATGTAGTTTAAGGCAGCAAGCATTATAGCAACGATGAGTGCGATGGAGCCGTAGAAGTCACTGACCAGTACTGCCGGCACTTTGTTGATCATGATATCGCGCGTTACCCCGCCTCCGACAGCGGTCAAGAAGCTTAAGATAACCACGCCAAAGACATTGTATTCGGCATGGATGGCTAAAAGGGCGCCTGTTATGCTAAAAGCGACGAGACCAACGGTGTCACTGACCACAAAAAGCCATTTATGCTCGATCTTCTCTGAGCGCATGGATTGAAAGGCAAACGCGATAAGTATGACGATGACAACCGTTGTAGCAGGGTAATACTCACTGAAAGCAAAGGGTGTACGGTGAAGCAGGGCATCACGCAAGATACCGCCTCCTAATGCGGTCAGTGATGCCGCGATAACGATGCCAAGGAGATCGAGCTTATTGCGCACTCCGACTAAAAATCCGCTCAGACTGAAAGCAATAATACCGATAATATCTGTGATTAAAAAGATATCCATTGATTAGATGTCTACGTAGTCATTTTTGAACTCAACATAACGTTTAGCAGAGGCATAAAGCTCTTTGACTTCGTCGTCGTTAAGTTCTCGGACGAGCTTTGCAGGGCTTCCCATAATAAGTGAACGCGGAGGAAAGATCTTGTTCTTGGTCACTAGGGATCCGGCACCGACAATAGACTCTTTGCCAATGACTGCCCCGTCCAATATTGTGGCACTCATACCGATAAGAGAGGCATCGCCAATTGTGCAGCCGTGCATCATCACTCTATGGCCGATAGTGACATCAGAACCGATTACAGTTGGGTTTCCGTCACTCATGTCCTCTTTTATATAATGGGTGACATGGATCATGCTCAAGTCCTGGATGTTGGTGCGATCGCCAATAGTAATGTAGTGGACATCGCCGCGAACTACACATCCAAACCAGATAGAACACTCTTCTCCCATAGTAATATTGCCTACGACATCTGCGGAGGGTGCTATCCAGCTGTTAGTGCCGAGTTTTGGTCTCCAGCTTTTAAAAGGGTAGATCATAGTGTCTCCTTTGGGTCTAATATGTTTGTTAACCCTATAAAGAGAAAACTAAGAGTCCCGTATTTTACTACAATTTCAAACGGTTTTCTTCATTGAAGGGGCTCCGCTCATCTGTGTTTACCGGAAGGCGAGCTCTAGCATACTAGCTCTCTTTTAACAGTCGTGCAGCCAGTTTCTGAACATAGTTTGGTAACTCTTTTTTCAACGCCCGATAGACCTTATTCGTATGACTCTCAAAAAGTTTTTGATTGTTAATGATCTTAGTCTTGTCATTTTTGACTTTGTGGTAACAGCCATCACTTTGGAGTTCATGTGCCAGTACATTATCTGAAATCTGAAGCTGAAGAATGTTGAAGAGTTTTTCCGCACTCTCTTTATCGTCTATACCGGTCAAAAGCTCAATACGGCGAACAAGATTACGCGGCATCCAGTCCGCACTTGAAATATAGAGTTGAGTTGCAGCGTGTTTAAAATAAAAGATGCGGGCATGCTCCAGATATTTTCCGATCACAGAGATAACACGAATATTTTCACTTACTCCAGCAAGACCCGGCTTGAGGCAGCAGATGCCACGTACGATAAGATCGACCTTTGTACCGGCTTGAGATGCTTTATATAAGCCACGGATGACATCGTCATCAACCAGGGAATTTACCTTGACGATAATATGACCTTCACTCCCTTTTTTTGCTTCGTTCTGGATCATTGAGAGCACTTTTGGTTTGATCTGTGTCGGTGACATATAGAGCTTGTTGAGCTTGCCTTTTTTACTAAACCCGGTCAAAAAGTGAAAGAAACGGGTCAGGTCGTTTGTGATCTCTTCATTGCAGGTCATGTATGAGGCGTCAGTATAGATCTTGGCCGTTTGCGGATTGTAATTACCTGTTGCAAGGTGTGCATACTGCTTGAGCTTACTGTCAACGCGGCGGGTGATCAGTGTGGCTTTGGCATGGACTTTGAAACCGGGTATCCCATAGATAACATGGGCACCCGCATTTTCGAGTGCTTTTGCCCAGATAAGGTTGTTCTCTTCATCAAAACGGGCTTTCAGTTCCACCATGGTCGTAACCTGTTTTCCAGACTCTGCTGCCTGCATAAGTGCCTGAACAATAGGGGAATTAGTGCCTGAACGATAAAGCGTCATTTTAATTGAGACAACATCAGGATCTTTCGCGGCGGTCTGGATCAGTTTGACTACAGGCTCAAAACTTTCGTAGGGGTGATACATCAGAACGTCTTGTTTATCAATGATGTTGAAGATGTTTTCTGTGGTGTCAAACGGAGGTAAGAGCCGGGGCTTAAAGGGTGTAGCGGTTAAATGTGCAAAATTTTTATTTCCCACGATCTGCCAAAGACTTCCCAGATTTAAGATGCTTGAAAAACGATAGATATCATCTTTATAGACATTGGTATGGCGGTTAAAAAAGTTCAGAAGATCAGGGTTAGCCTCTTGACTTATCTCAAGACGGACCAATTCGCCTTTTTTACGAAGACGAAGCCCCTCTTCAAGGATCTCCATAAAATCATCAGCTTCTTCTTCTTCAATAGTAATGTCGGCATTACGTGTCACACGAAAGGCGATGTGGTTCTGTAGTTTATAGCCTGGAAAAAGTTCACCAACATGTTCAGCTACGACACTCTCTACAGGAATATAACAGCCATCTTCAAGTTCAACAAAACGAGATAAAACACGAGGAATACGAACCATCCCATTACGTTCTATCGACTCATTATCAAGATCTTGAAGTTTTACAATAAGACCAAAACTGAGGTTGTTTAGGTGTGGGAACGGATGCGTGGCATCGACAGCGATAGGAACGATGACAGGATAGATCTGTTCTGTAAAATAACGGTTGAGTTGATGCTTCTGCTGTTGACTGACTTCGTCATATGACTTGAGGGAAATGCCCTCTTTCTCTAATTTTTTAAAGATATCAGTCAGGGTATATTCTACGACCTGTAGTTCTTGGTGCAGGTATTTTCTGATTTCGCGTAGCTGCTGCATCGGTGTTAAACGATCAGCGCCAGAGACCATCACGCCTGCTGCAAAGAGCTTTTTAAGACCGGCGACACGGATCATATAAAACTCATCAAGGTTAGTGCCGTAAATAGCTAAAAACTTTAGGCGTTCCAACAGCGGTTGCGTCTCATCTTGCGCCTGTTTTAAAACCCGGGTATTAAATTGCAGCCAGGAAATCTCACGGTTATTATAGAATTTTGGGTCTTTTAGATTGATCATATGGTACTCGATATATTAGTTTACGTGATTATAGCATAAGGGAAACGGATGGCGATGAGAAGGAGTGCAACAGCCTACTTATGTTTTCAGTGTTCGCTTTGAATGCGTATTCGTTCCATTTAGGATGATGGCATAAAGAACCAAGAAGTGGTCAAAGCTGATGTGACAACGGTTGACGCCAGATTCTTCCAACGCTTAAATGGTGTGCTACGGAACCAAGTGATCCGAATGTCCTTTTCATGACATGGGGTACCGTTGAAGGTATAGGCGTAGAAAGAAGCGAGGCTGACCTCTTCTACAGACGTTCTATTGACCGTTGGGAGCCGGAAGCAAAACTTTCTGGCAGAGAAGGTACGGTTATTGAAGAGAAAGAGGTAGAGAGTTTTTCCTCTTCGGATGGTAAAAATTTCTATAATGTCTGGATCCAGGAAGAACAAGTGTATGATTCTTCTGACCCGTTCTTTGGACTTGACAGTTGGTTTGGACGTGTCAACTACAACGTCTCTAAATAAGTTCTTGATATCAAGAAGTGCTTAAACAAAGTGAGTGATCCTCACTTTGCAAATATCTAAACATTCAGTCCGTTAACGCGGGTTGATACTCTTCTGAAAAACTTCATCAAACTTATCTCATTTTTCGATGACTCTCTTCTTAATTATTTAGTTTCCTTAATAATTAATATATCATTATTAACAGGTGGAAAGTAGGTAAGACTCCCAATACAGAGCGGACAACGGCCTTATTAACCATTGCCTTAGTATACTTTTAGATCAAAAGGAATATCAATGACTATAATGCAGATCATCTTACTCGCAGTTTCGGCATTTTTTGCCTTTAGGATCTATGAACATATGCAAGGTCTAAAAGACCCTGAGGGGAGCGGTGAGGCGCAAGGAGCGATAGCAGAGAAGATCGATATTGACGCTTTGGTCGAAGAGGCTGACAGGGCGTATGATGCCGGACGTCTGTTAGAAGCAAGAGAGTTGCTGCAAAAAGCACATGCGCATGATATGAATATTCCTGAACTTGCCAACCGGTTGGGTTTTGTCTTAAGTATGATGGGCAACCATGAAGAGGCATTGAAGCTTTACAACCATGCGCTCTCACTTAAAGAAGAAGATGTGACACACTTGGCCATTGCCTCTCAACTGCGTACATTGGGCCGTTTGGATGAGGCGCAAGAGCATTATAAACGTGCTATTGAACTTGACCCTGAGTATGAGGTGACCTATTTTAACTATGGCAATCTGCTCGTCGAGATGAAACGCATCGCCGAAGCGAAACTGATGTATGAAAAGGCCTTGGAGATTGAACCGACGCTTGAAGCAGCCACAGAAGAGTTGGAGAAGTTAAATGGGAGATAAGCAGGCGCGTCTAGCGGTTCTTATTGATGCTGACAATGCACAGGCGACCATCATTGAAGGTCTGCTTGATGAGATCGCTCAATACGGGATTTCAAGTGTTAAACGAATCTATGGCGACTGGACGGACACCCGTCTGAAAGGGTGGAAGAGTGCACTGCTTGAACACGGTATCAACCCTGTTCAGCAGTTTGCCTACACCACCGGTAAAAATGCGACGGATTCTGCTTTGATCATTGACGCTATGGACCTTCTCTACAGCGAAAAACTTGATGGCTTCTGTATTGTCTCCAGCGATAGTGACTTTACGCGATTGGCAAGCCGCATTCGTGAAGCAGGTCTAAAAGTGTATGGTTTCGGAGAGAAAAAGACCCCTAAGGCATTTATGAGTGCCTGTGACAAGTTTATCTATACAGAGATCTTGCGTAAAGTTGATGATCCCAGTGAGCCAAAACTGAGAAAACCGGTACAGAAAATACAGAAACCGGATCTGCGTATTTTAAACACACTGCGCCATGCCGTTGATGATACGGCCGATGAGGCAGGCTGGTCACACCTGGGCTCGGTCGGACAAAATATTTTAAACAAATCGCCGGAGTTTGATCCGCGAAATTACGGGTTTAAAAAGCTGCGCGATCTTTTAGATGACAGTAAACTTTTTGAATTCAAAGATGTTGATCCTCTTGCACAGAACAGTGGTGTTCGTGTCCGTGTAAAACGAAAAAGGAGCTATGCATGAGATTAGAAGAGATCTATAATGTTTTAAATGGACTGTCTCCTTTTGAACTGCAGGCCTCCTGGGACAATTCCGGTTTGATTCTCGGCAGCTATGATCAGGATATTACGACTATTGTCTTGAGTATCGATATTGACGAAGAGCTTATCGAGAGTGCAGAAGAGGGGAGTCTTATCATCACCCATCATCCGCTTATCTTCAGCGGCATCAAGTCCATGGATTTCGCGACATATCCTAGTAAACTGCTTGCAAAGATGATTGAAAAAAAGATCGCAAATGTTGCGATGCATACCAATTTTGATCAGACCCATCTTAACCGTTATGTGGCAGAAAAAGTCTTAGGTAAAAAAGTGCTCAACAGTGATGCATATCTGATCTATTTTGATGAAAACAAAAGTTTTGAAGAGTTGCGCGCTGAAGTGGCAAATACTTTCGGCCTCACACATGTAAAAAGTGTTATAGCACATGACAGAATTATCAAACGTGTGGCCTTATGTACAGGCTCAGGTGCTTCGATGATACGGGAGATTGATGCCGATCTTTTCTTGACAGGTGATATAAAGTACCATGATGCGATGGAAGCAAAGGCCCTGGGAGTAAACATGATTGATATTGGCCATTTTGAAAGTGAATGTTTTTTTGGTGAGATATTGGCTGAAAATTTGAAAATTTTAGGATTAACGGTTATAATTTCATCATCAAAAAACCCATTTACTTATCTGTAAATGAGATGTGCCCTGAAAATGGGCGTTCTTACCACTTTTTTGCAGTGTAATGTCTACATTAAGCTGCGCATTTTAAGGAAAACCATTGAATAAGCACCTAGAACAACTGATTACCCTGTCTAAAGTTGACAAAGAGATCGATGCATTTGAACCACAGATCGAAGAAGCAAATATTAAGTATGAAGCAGCCTTGGCTAAAAAAGAGAACATAAGCACTGAGATCGCGACGCTTGATGAAGAGTCTAAAGCTGAACAAGTCAAAAAGCAGAAAAATGAGCTTCATATTGCTGAGCTCTCTGCAAAACTTGAAGAGAACAGTAAAAAAAGCGGTGATGTTAAAACTGAACGCGAGATGAAATCACTGCAACTGGAAGAAGAGATTGCAAAAGAGCAGGTCTCTTTTGCTAATGAAGAGATCGAACGTTTAGAAAAAGTGATTGAGAATAAGCAAGTAAAAATAGCTGAACTTAAAGAACAGATGGAAGCGATCGATGAAAACCTATCTTCTGTTAAAGAGGAAGTTGATGCAAAACTTGCTACGATCAATGCCAAACGCCAAACAGTATTTGAAGCAAAAGAGAACCTTGTTTCGAAGATGAATCAAAAAGGTCTCTCTTTTTATCAAAAGATTCGTCGCTGGGCTAAAAACACAACAGCAGTTGAAGTTAAAAACCAAGCATGTATGGGTTGTTATATGGTTATTAATGACAAAGTGTATTCTGAAGTCATTAAAGGTGAAGAGATCACAAACTGCCCACACTGTGGCCGTATTCTTTACATCGAGCCATCTACAGAGACAGCTGAAGCGTAACCCCACTTCACTGTTAGGAGTGTGATTATGATAAGACCATTTACACTTCTTTACTTCACGTTAGCTGTAATACTTCATCTTGCAGCACTCCCTTTTTTACTTCTTTTATCTTTTAAAACTAAGTATAGGGAATCTATTCCTGCGCGTTTTTTTCTGAGAAATAATCCACGGTTTCAAGAAGATGATATTTGGTTTCATGTCTGCTCTTTAGGTGAAGCAAGAGCCCTGCACCCTCTGTTCGAGGCATTAACAGGTCGACAAGTCTCAATCTCGACGGTTACGCAAACAGGGCACACTGAAGCAAGTAAGTATAAGGCTGAAGTGCGTTACCTCCCTTTTGAATCGCTCTTGCCTTTTTGGATTAAAAAACACCGGATGTTAGTAGTCTTGGAAGCAGAGTTTTGGTACCTTCTTTTTGTTGTCGCCAGTGCAAAAGGGGCGAAAGTCGTCTTATTGAATGCACGTATGACTGAACGCAGTTTTCCAAAATATATGAGACTGCGCTGGTTCTATTCAAGGATGTTTAGACAGGTAGATAAGATATTTTGCCAGAGTGAAGCGGATAAAAAACGTTTTAAAGCCTTAGGGGCAACTAATATAGAGGTTGTCGGTAATATTAAATTGGCGCAAAAGATAGCGGCATCCAAAACATATGCCAAGCCTCGGGGTGAAGTGATTGTAGCAGCAAGTACCCATGAAGGGGAAGAAGAACTTGTTGTTGAAGCCTATTTGGCGTACAAAAAAGAGCACAATGCAAAGCTTATAGTTGTACCACGGCATCCGGAACGGTTTGAGAAGGTGTATACACTTCTTAAAAAGATGAAGCATGATGATATGACGTTGTCACGATGGAGTGAATCATCCGATCTTGAAGCTGATATCGTTTTGGTCGATGCTATGGGTGAGTTGAATAATATTTATGCTATCAGCGATATCGCCATTTTAGGCGGTGCATTTAATGAGAATGTCGGTGGGCACAATCCACTTGAACCTGCATATTTCAGATGTAAGATCATAACGGGCAGACATGCCTTTATGCAGAAAGAGCTTTTTAAATATGTGCATAATGTACAAGAGGTAGAAAAAAATAAAATTACTGATGCTTTACAAAAAGCTCAGAGTATGAAAAACGCGTATGTCGATGAAAAGATCGATTTAGAGAGTATAATTAGGTATTTAAACAAATAGAACTATTATAGAGAGCATATAAAAAGGTAGATTATGGATTACAGTAAGAAAAAAGTTGCTTCGCAACAGCGCGCAAAAAATAAAAAAGATGAGACTAAAGCGAAGGTTAGAGCTAAGGCCTTTGCCAAAGCCGATGCGGGCAGGACTAAAAAGACAAACAAAACAAGCAGTGATGCAAGCGGTGACGAACGTCTGTATGAGGGCGCTTCACGACCTGTAAAAAACAGTGAGAAGATGGAGAAAGCTTATAAACTTTTAGCCCTTCAAGAGTCGATCTCAAACTCTCAGGCAAAAACATTGATTGACCGCGGGTTAGTCTATGTTGCAAACCGAAAAGTGTCAGTTGCCCGCGGTGAGCTTCCCCTGAAGACAACGTTTAACGTACAAGAGATCGCGACAGCTAAAGTGATCTACGAAGACAACAACCTTTTAGTCGTGGATAAACCTGCTTTTCTTAATACCGATGAAGTGGAAAGACAATACCCTGATGCACAACTGCTACACCGCTTAGATCGTGAGACGAGCGGCGTACTGATCTTGGTTAAAGATGAAGAGTATCGTCTTAAAGCGATCAGTGAGTTTAAGCGTAACAAAGTCTATAAAGAGTACACGGCGTGGGTAGAGGGTATGTTTATTGATGAGACAGAGATCGATAAAGCGATCTTAACTGAAAAGCGTCATAACAAGGCCTTTTCTAAGATCTCGCCTAAAGGAAAACCTGCCCATACAACGGTCACACCGGTAGAAGTCGTTGGAAAATATTCAAAAGTCAAAGTGGTTATCCAGGAAGGGCGTACGCATCAAATCCGTTGTCACCTGCGCTCTATAGGTTTCCCTATCGCCGGTGACGAACAGTATGGCGGACGACATGCCAAGCGAATGATGCTGCATGCCTATAAAGTCGAATTGCTTGGCAAGACCTTTATTGCAGATGAACCAAAGATCTTTGCCCACTACTCTTCATAAATTACACTAAAATCTTCTGTCAGGTTTAGCCCTTGACTTAAGGTACTTGAAAAAAGAGTATGTTAAGATTGATGATCAATAATGCAGAAGTACATTTGAAAACCATATAAGGTTCTATTATGCGCTCTACTACCGAAAGTGGAATATGAAGTTTTTTTCTTTACTGTACATTTTATTTTTATCATCTACACTCTATGCTCAGAAAACCTTGCAGGAGATTCGGGTAGAAGAAAATATATTTATTCTGAAAATAATAGCAATTATTGTCTTGCTATTGATAGCCATGCCTTTTGTCTTACGTAAGTTACGGTCAATTTCAAAGGTACCTATACATCATGATAGTGTTCCTGTTGTGGAAGTAGAAGAACCAAAGAGTTCAATGGAAGCGGTAGCTGAGGTTGAAGATCCTATGGTTGTCGCGCTAGACACTCTTTTTGTTAAACATGATATTTCTGATGACAGAAGAGAAAAACTTACGCCTCTCTATCGACGTTATCTAGAACTTGAAATGGGGAAAGTGGAGATTAAAACGGGCTCTTTTGATTTCAACGATGCATTAGATGCTGTTTTGAGCAGAATACACGGATTGGATGGAATCAGAAATTTCGAGATGGTATTTGATATAGATGCCAATGTCCCATCGAAGATGATCGGTGATGCTGAACGCATGGACGATATTCTATTTTATCTTATCCAAAATGTTGTTTTAAAAAGCAGTTCGTACCTTGTCAAATTGAAGATCAGACGTTTGAATCTAGGAGACGGTGCCCTCCATTTAGAATTTTATATTCCATATAATAAAGACAATTATGAGGAGGAGAAATCAGATATTTTTACTCCGTTTGTTGGTGGCGCAACAGAAGCCGGCCTTGAACTCTATCTTGCAAAAGAGTATGCTCTGCTGATGCATGGTGATATTGTGCTTGATGTAAATGGTGAAAATGACAGTGTTTTTGTTGCCAATTTGAAACTTTATATGCCTAATCCAAGTGAGATGCGACATTATCGTCTTCCATCGAGAAAGATGGTGGGGCACGCAGTTTTGATTGTTGACGATCATAATGAGTCTGCTTTAGCCGTACAGAAGATGTTTGAATATTTCAAAAACGAGGTAGACGTTCTCTCTTCGAAAGAACTTTTTTCCGCGTTAGAGATGTTGGAAGATTATGATATTGTTGTTCTTCAAGAACGTTTTTTTTCAAAACATCTAATCGCTAAACTCGAAGAGATTAAATCGAAACGGATGATTAAAGTCGTCTCTCTTAATAAAAATGAGGCCTTTGAACACACTGACCCTGTAATTATTGCGATGCTTGATAGCGAACTTTCCAAGCCTGCTACTGTTCAGAAAGTTTTTGATCTACTTGTGTTTCTCTATCAAGAGAAACACTAAAGCCCTGCTGATGAGTAAGTTATGGTAGAACTATTCAATGATTATCTGCCACTGAGTGTCGCTGAATTAATCTATGCACTGCTTCTTTCTATATCTATTTTTCTATCAATTTACTTTTTTTATAGAGCTCGGAAAACTGATAAAGAGGTCAATCTACTCAATGAGTCCTTAAACGAGGCCAGTCTTGATAGAGCAAGTTTCATAGCGAACACCGCTTTGCATACGGATAGCATTATCAGTGGTAACGAGATCTTGGACGTTGAAAAGAATACCAATCGCACGCTCTTGCAGCAAGAACTTGAAAACTATCTGCTTCGTGAACAAGAGAGCGGCGCTTTCTCTGAGCAGAACTTTGTCAATACTAGTGCTGACTTTATTGATTTTCTGAAAATAAAGTCCGGAAAGATTGTGCTCACAGAGATCTCTTTCAGACTGGATGAATTGTTAGATACCCTTGAAAAGCGCTTACGTTCACAATTAGCACGTACACAGATTGAGCTGATATTTGATATCGATACGAAGATACCGCCAAACTTGTATGGTGACAGCAGGCATATTGGACTATTACTTTTCCACCTTCTCTCAAATATTATTCATCAGCATACATCTTCGCAGTTAATCTTACATGTTAAAAGTCAGCAAGAAGCCGACAACATATTACGGTTGCATCTGTATATAGAAGAGTGTGACCTCGGTAATAAACTGTTAGACTCCAATATACTGTTTCAGCCGTTTTCTGACAGTACCTTGGATGATCATATGTGTCTTGAGCTCTATGTCTCAAGAGAACTTGCCCGGATGATGAAAGGCGATATTACAGTTGACAGAAGAGCAAATGGCAAGAATCTATTTAGCATCGTGTTGTTGATCGCCGAAATTGAGCCGAATGAAAGACGTTACTATCGACTGCCTTCACGCAGTATGTTAGGGCAGAAAATTTTGATGGTCGAAGAAAATTCACAATTGGCCGAATCCATTAAGACGATGTATACATATTTTAAAAATGAGGTAACGGTCATCACATTGTCTGATCTCGTCAAGGACTTTGACCAGATTAAAATGTACAAGACGGTCGTAATCGAAAAAGAGTTTTTACAGTTACCTGTCACAGAAAAATTCCGTTCAATAAAAAATGCATATAAAGTAAATGTTGTTGTCTTGATCACTGCAAAAGATGAGTTGAACTACACATTTCCGGTTGGGGCTGTCGATCAGCTTTTGGTTAAGCCTGTGACGATACAGCGTGTATTTAATTCGATCATATCACTTGAGGAGAGAGTTGATCTGCCTGTGATGAGCAAAGCCCTGAAAGAGAGTGCTAACACACAGTTTAATGAGAATTTCAATCAAAAGGTTTTTGAAGATTTTCTAGGTAAACGGATTCTATTGATCGAAAATGACAAGAATAATCAGCAGAACATCCTCTCTCTATTAGGGCATTCCGGCATTAACCTTTCATTGGCAAATAACATGCAAGAGAGTCTCTTAATGCTTGATAAACCCGGGACCTTTGATCTCATTCTCCTGGCGGCAGAGGTGGACGGTGAAGAGAAGTTGCCTCTTTCACGAAGAATCAGGCATTTGAACCGCTACAAAGGTGTTCCGATTATTATTATGGGTGTAGAAAATAAAAAGGTGGAGGTTCCAGGAACGGATGAAGTGTTGACGAGACCGGTTGCTGCAGGTGCATTGTATGCCCTTTTTAACCATTATCTTTGCGTTGATGAAGCACTCTTTGAAAAGGAGAGTGTAACGTTGTCTCAGATCGCGTTTATAAATACGGTCTCCTTGGCTGCCCGCGATGGGCTTGAAATGGCCAGTTATGATGAAACACTCTATAAAGAGATCTTAAAAGAATTTATGGAACTTTACAGCGATTCGGATACACAGATGAACAATGTATTGGTGAAAGATGACCTCGAAGCACTCAAAGAACTCTGCCTGGATATAAAAGGTGTCGCGGCCAATATTGGTGCCTATAATCTCGCCGATATAGCAGCTAAGATCCATGCTGCAATCTCGAATGGGATGGAAAGACATCTGATGGGTCTAATTCAGAGCTATCAACCGGAGCTGGAAAAGGTGAGAGACGAGATCGCTGCTTATCTTAAAAGTTAACCTCCTAGCTTTTTCTATCAAGGTCTACGCCGTCGATACTTTGTATATCGACTTTGTTTCCGAAGTTAAAAAAGCCAAGCAGTTGGCTTTTTCTTAACACTTCTCATCTCCAAAGTAAGATTTGGTTATAATCCGCTACTTTTTCTAGCAGCATAGCTGTTCAGAGTATATAATTTAGAGGAGATAATGTGTTTGATACATTGACAGATTCGTTTACATCGGCAATTAAAAAGATCCGTTTTCATGATGATGAGAAGGCCCTTAAAAAAGCCCTTGACGAGCTCAAAAAGTCACTGTTAAAAGCTGACGTACACCATGCTGTTGTACGTACTCTTATTGCTGAAGTCGAACATAAGACTAAATCAGCAGGGATTGGTAAAGATCAGTTCCTTGAAGCGATGCGTGAGAGCCTTAATGCTATTCTAGATGTTAAAGGGAACCAGGGATTTGTCTTCGCAGCAAACCCGCCGACCGTTATTTTGATGACAGGTCTTCAAGGTTCCGGCAAGACAACAACTACAGGCAAGCTTGCGACATATTTAAAAGAGCAAAAGAAGAAAAAAGTACTGATCATTGCAGCTGACCTTCAGCGTCTTGCTGCAGTTGAGCAACTGCGCCAGATCACAGCAAAGATTGAAGTCGACCTTTTTGCTGATGAATCAGCTAGCCCTGTCGAGGTTGTGGCAGCCGGTCTTACGATGGCACGTGCCAATCTTTATGACGTTGTTCTGATCGACACGGCGGGTCGTTTAGCAATAGATGAAGCGTTGATGGGCGAGCTTAAAGCAGTTAAAGATGCGGCCAACCCTTCTGAGATATTTTATGTCGCTGACTCCATGACAGGTCAGGATGCCGTACGTACAGCAACAAGCTTTAAAGAACAGATCGGTATTGATGGGGTCATCTTGAGTAAATATGACGGTGACTCCAAGGGCGGTGTTGCTCTGGGGATCGCTTCTCAGGTAGAAGTGCCGCTTCGTTTTATCGGTAGTGGTGAAAAGATGGAAGACCTTGAGATCTTCTTGCCTGAACGCATTGTCAACCGTCTTATGGGCTTTGGTGATATCGAAGGGCTGGCAGAGAGAACAGCTAACGTCATCGATGAGAAAAAGGCCAAAGAGCTCTCTAAGAAGATCAAAAAAGGGAAGTTTAACTTTAATGACTTTTTAGAGCAGATGGAATCCATGAAGAAGATGGGTTCAATGAAGTCGATCATGGGGATGATCCCGGGTATGGGTGACATGTCAAAGGCACTCAAAGATTTTGACATGGAGAACTCAAAAGAGATCCTTCAGATCAAAGCAATGGTCGCTTCCATGACCAAAAAAGAGCGCGAAGACCCTGATCTTCTCAACACCAGCCGCAAGTTGCGTATCGCCAACGGTTGCGGTATGAGCCAGATGGAAGTCAACCGTGCATTGAAGCAGTTTAAAAATGCGGCGAAGATGGCGAAAAAATTCTCCGGTAAAAAAGGGATGCAGGACCTTCAGGCCATGATGGGTCAGGTGAAAGGCGGCGGTTTTCCACGTTAGAAGGAAGACCTTTTCGTTATATTAGGAAGTTTTAGTATTTTTAGCTATACTGCCGCTTACGAAAGACATTTTCTTAAATAATCCCTCTGTGATTTGAAAATGAGTGATCTGGTACAAAGCTTAAAATAAGTCGCTTTAGAGCGTTTTATTTTAACCTTTTGTGCCGGTTACATGTGTACGTCCACATATAGACGGTAAGAGGAAAGTAATTATCTGTAGTGCTTTGCACTCTCTTTAACCACTTTCCCCCTATCTTTTTTATGTTTCGACGACAGATGTAACCAGCAATGGGTAATATTAATATCAGGAACAAATATGACAGTTATCAGACTAACTCGTATGGGTCGTAAAAAACAACCATTTTATCGTATTGCGGTAACAGATTCTCGTAAACGTCGTGATGGTGGTTGGATCGAACTTATCGGTCACTTCAACCCAATGAACGATGAAAAAACACTGGTAGTAGACAATGAGCGTCTTGACTACTGGTTAAGCGTTGGTGCTCAGATGAGCAGCCGCGTTAAAAAAATTACTGGTAAATAGTCATGGTCACTGATTTCGTCGCTCAATTTGCCAAAATGATCGCTAACTACCCTGAAGATATTCAGATAGAAGCACATGAAGGTGATGACATGATCGAGATCGTTTTACATGCTAACCAGGCTGATGTAGGTAAACTCATCGGTAAAGAGGGCAAGATGATTGGTGCGATTAAAACGCTTATCTCCGGCTGCAAAGCTAAAGACGGTAAGAGTTACCGAATCAATGTCGAAGCCATCAAATAAAGACATGCTTCATGTCGCTACTTTAGGCCGCACTGTCGGTCTATTCGGCGATATGAAGTTTCATGATAAAAGTGACTTTCCTGAACAGTTTGCAGCGGGTGCAACCTTCTACACACAAAAGGGAGGGACACTCACTATCCAGAGTGTTAACGAAGCCAGAGGTACGATCAAGATCGAAGGTTTTGAGGGCATGGAGAGTGCCAAGAAGCTAACCAATGCCAAGCTTTTCACAACGATGGAAGCAACACGCGAACAGTGTGAATTGGAAGAGGGAGAGCACTTTTGGTTCGACATCTTAGGCTGTGAAGTCTATGAAGAGAATCAGAAACTTGGAGTTGTGAAAGAGGTTGAGCGTATTGCTATAACCGACTACTTGAGTGTCAAGACCGACGACGCTCTGGTAAATGCAGGAGAGAGTAAAAGCTTTTTGGTTCCGTACCAGAAACCGTTTATTCTTAGTACAGATGTCGATGCCAAACGCATAAATGTGATTGGCGCTATCGATCTCTTGCAATCCTCATAGGGTTACGTGTTGCGTTTTACGTATGTCACACTCTTTCAAAATTTGATAGAGGGATATTTTCAGGATTCTATATTGAAAAGAGCTATGCAAAAAGAGCTCTTTTCAATCGATTTTGTCAACCCGCGTGACTTTACGACCAACAAACACCGGAATGTCGATGATACGGCTACCGGTGGGGGCGCTGGAATGGTGATGACACCGCAACCGCTTTTTGATGCACTGCGTGCACTTAAAGAGCAGGGCGATGTTCATATCATCTTTACCACGCCTGTTGGAAAACCTTTTGTACAAAACGATGCTAAGCGATTAGCATCAAAGGGTCATATAGCCTTTGTAAGTGGTCGTTACGAAGGGATTGACGAACGTGTTATCGAGGCATTTGCGGATGAACTCTTTAGCATAGGTGATTACATTTTGACAGGTGGGGAACTGCCGTCGATGGTGATGAGCGATGCGATCGCTCGAAACATTGATGGTGTCCTTGGTAACAGCGAATCTCTCGAGATCGAGAGCTTTGAAACGCCACTTTTAGAAGCACCATCGTTTTCAAAACCAACTTTATACGAGGGACGTGCGGTTCAATCAGAATATATAAACGTAAATCACAGTAAAATTGCCGCACTAAAATTTGCCATGTCTAAAGCGAAAACCTCGTTTTTTAGACCTGAGCAGCTTATAAAGCACAAAAAAAGGACATCTTATGAGAAATAAGTACATTGAAAATTTCGAAGCAGCACAAGTTGCATCGAAAAGCATTCCTGAATTCCGTGCTGGTGATACTCTACGTCTTGCTGTTACAATTAAAGAAGGCGAGAAAACTCGTGTCCAAAACTACGAGGGTGTATGTATTGCTAAACGCGGTCAGGGTACAGGTCAAACTATTATTGTACGTAAAATCGGTGCTAACGGTGTTGGTATCGAGCGTATCTTCCCAGTTTACACTGACTCTATTAGTGAAATAACAGTACTTCGTCGCGGTCGCGTACGTCGTGCTAAACTTTTCTACCTTCGCGATCTTGCAGGTAAAAAAGCACGTATCAAAGAACTACGTAAGTAGTTCACCCCTAACTGCCTTTTGGCAGTTGCTTCTTCTCGCTCAATTTTTAATCATCTTTATCCCTTTTTTTAATTCTATATTAGTATAATTACTTACGTATTTTGTGGCCATTTTGTAATAATTTTTTATTATATTACCATCTATGAATTTTCACGAAGGATTACTGTGCCTTATCTTCATGACCTCAAAAAAGTTATTGATATCAACTCATATACGAAAAACAAACCTGGCGTTGACAAGGTTGGTTTAGTATTTGATCAATGGTTAGGTGAGATAGGTTTTGAGCTTACTCTATACAAACGTGAACTTATAGGGGAGCATAGACTTTATCGTTCAGCAACAAAAGAGGGTAAAAAACTTCTTTTGCTTGGGCATTTGGACACGGTCTTTCCCGAAGGCAAGTTTGAGTCATTTAATGAAGATGATGAATGGGTCTATGGTCCCGGTGTCTGCGACATGAAAGGGGGCAATATTGTTGCCCTGGAAGCACTCCGTCTTCTGAAAGATGAGGGGGTGGAAATCACTAATGTGGATATCCTTTTTGTCAGTGATGAAGAGACGGGAAGTGACGACTCTAAACTGCTGACCGCGCAGTTGGCACCGGCGTATGATTACTGTCTGGTCTACGAGGCAGCTGGTGAGAACCGTGAAGTCGTTACTGGACGCAAAGGTGTCGGTACTTTTTTTCTTGACATCACCGGAGTTGCAAAACATGCCGGGAATTTTTATGCAGAGGGTGTGGATGCAAATCTTGAAGCTGCCTATAAACTGCAGAAATTGGTAGCATTGACAGATCTTGACAAAGGTACAACAGTCAATGTCGGCAAGATGGAAGGCGGCATCGGTGCAAATACGATCTCACCGCATGCGCACCTTACTTTTGAACTGCGGTATAAAACAGCAGATGAACGTGACCGTGTTTTGGGTGCAATCGATACAATCGTGTCGACTTCGTATGTTGAAGGGACACGATCGCTTTTAAGCGGGGGCATTCAACGGGATGTGATGATGAGTTCACAAAGTTCTTTTGACTTTGTAGATGATATTGAACGCATAACAGGTCAGAAACTGCCGACGGAAGAGCGCGGTGGTGTGAGTGATGCTAACATTGTCAGTTCTTGCGGTGTGATCACACTTGACGGTTTAGGCCCGTTTGGTGATGGTGACCACACAGTTCATGAGCGTGCCAGCAAGCAAAGTTTTGAAGAGCGTATTGCGCTTTCAAAGCAATTGATAGGCTATTTTATTCAAAATTCTGGGTTTAAAGGGTAGAAATGAGTGCAAATGACAGTTTAGTATGTGACCGCAAGGTCGGAGTATGGATGTATCAAAACAGCGGTGGTCCGGAGATCGAGCAGAAGTTGATCTTACAACTCCTTGACCGTGGCATCAACTCCATTACAGGACTTGACCTTCGTTTTGCAGAAGGTAGTAAAGAGGGCATACTGTGCAAGGGTGTCAATATGACAGAGCTCGATGCATTTTTCTCTTATAATGCCGGTGAACAGACGGTGGCGCAAGTCTATATGTATCAGATACTTAGTGAATTTATCCCGACACTTAACAACTATAAAGCATTTGCTTTAGCAGAAGATAAGTTCCAATCTAACATGCTTTTAGCGAAAGCAGGTATACCTACATCTGACTTTTATCTCTGCCACAAAGAGGAGCTGAGTGCCTTGAATGAGCAGTTTGAAAAGTGGCATAATAAGATGGTCTATAAACCGGTCGACGGATGGGGCGGAAATGGTATGGCGCTTATTGAGAACAAGAGTGTGCTTGAGACGTTAATGCCGTTTATAAACAGAAGCGACACACGCAGTGTCTATGTAGAACGTTTTATCAAAAATGACTACTCAGACTTTCGTGTCGACATTGTTGATGGCCAATTTGTAGCTTGTTATGGTCGTAAAGCCAACGGACGTGACTGGCGTACCAATATCACCTCAGGCGGCAGTGTCATCTTGCGCGAAGCTAATGATGAGATCATCGATTTGGCTATACGTGCAACCGCGGCCTTAAACCTTGAAATAGGCGGCGTTGATATCTTGTATGATGAAGAGAAAGAAGAATATGTAGTACTCGAAGTCAACGGTATTCCAGCCTTCGCGACACCGGAACAAGAGGAAATGGGCTTGGACTTTAACGATAGAAAAATTGATTTGATCGTCAATATGATTGACAGAATCACAAAAAAATAAGGAATTAATAATGGCAACGAACAAACTACCAAAAGTCGGATTACTCTACATGGACTATGTCCTACGCTTTTTCGATAAAAGTAACTTTAAAGGATGGCCGGACAAGATCGAAGTGGTGACCTATCACTGGAAAAATGACAAGACACGTTTTATCAACGAAGTCCGTCGTAAAAACATCGATGTTTTAGTCGGTAATATTCCTGCAACAGCTTATGAGACTTTCAGAGAGATTTCTGAGGCCTTGCCCAATGTCCGTTTTATTCCATCACTGGAGACACAATTTCCTAATAAATCCAAAGAAAATGTAACACTTTTTTGTAATAAGTATGATATTCAAGCACCAAAAACAGGTATCTTTTATGACAAAGATGAGGGGTATGCCTACCTCAAAAAAGCTAAATATCCTCAAATCATTAAGCGTTCATACGGACCATCTAACTACGGCGGTTATTTTGTGCATAAAGCAGACTCGTTTGCAGAAGCCAAAGCACTGTTGGATGAGAAAAAATACAACCCTATCTATACGCAAGATGCGATTCCCCTAAAATACAGCGGTGACCTTCGCGTTATGTTGATCGGTCATAAACCGATCTGTGCATTTTGGCGTTTCTCTGGAGAGGGTGAATGGATCACCAATACCTCTCAAGGCGGTTCGATGAGTTATGATAACGTACCGATGAACGCACTTGAATTGGCAGTAAAAGCTTCGAAAGCAGCTAAGGCTGAGTACTGGGCTTGTGATATTGCCATTGACGAAAATACGAATGAGCCGTACATCTTGGAATGTGCAACAGCGTTTGCAGCGTTTCCCTATGTCCGTGATTGGATCTGTCAATACATAATGTGGGATTTAAGCGGCGGAAAATTCAGAATGCCGCATGTACCTCTTTTCTCATGGGAAGAGTTAGGCAAGATGGACCCGTCAGTTCTTCGTACGCTTCGCCACCTTTACTTCGCCAAGTATGAGCCATCAGCTGATGGTGCTTACTGGTTGGCAGACAAAGGAAACTTTGATATGGAGATGACGGATGAGTCAGTTGAAAGTGATATCCCTGATTCTATTGCGCCATTAGCTGAGGATGATCTTCCTGCAGAGGTTAAAGAAGCATTTATGAAAAGTGAATCGGGTAACGCAAGTTCACAAAGTGATGGAAAGATCAAGTTTAAAGATGTCACTTTGACAGAGCTAATGTCTCTCTACTCTATGGAAGAGGAGACAGCAGTGGAGATCAAGCAGTTGATCGATGATGAAAAGGTTGAAACGTTTGAGGAGTTGGAAGCGCTAGAGTGCATCACCCCTGAGCAGTCTAGTATATGGGCAAAACTTTTTGCTAAACTTCCTTTTATGGCTAAGTAGAACACTCTCTTGGGTAACTGCTGAGCGTTCCTCGTCATCTCGTACGCGATGCGGGATCTGCTAATAGTAATAAAAAGGTAGATTTCGTATCTATTTCAGAATGACGAAAACCTATTTCAGTTCATTTTACTACCTGTTAAAACTTCTGAATAGACTTTTTGTTTAGAAGTTTTAACTATTTTCAAGGATCACCGTGCGTCAACAATATATCTCTTACCAAGAATGTGTCAATTTTTTTCTCGAGGCAGAAAAGTCTCATCCTGACCTTTTCAAAGTATCAATCATAGGTAAAACCTGGGAAGAACGTGACATCATCGTTGTCACTGTCTCTAAAGATATGAAAAATGCAGATACCAATCCGGCACTTTTTTATACCGGCAGTATCCATGCACGAGAATGGGTCGGGATAGAACTAGCAGTCGGTTATGGACGTCATCTTTTAGAACATATTGACTTTGACCCGCAATTGAACCAGATGTTGGAGCGTTCGACATTTTACATCGTTCCATGTGGCAATCCGGACGGTTTTGAGTACTCACGCAAGCATTTTTCTTTCTGGCGTAAAAACCGCCGGCAAAATGCTGACGGTTCTTATGGAGTTGATCTTAACCGTAATTTCTCCATCGGTTATGCGCCAAGCAAAAACACCTCGTCTAATGTCTACTCCGGTCCTCAGCCTTTTTCAGAACCTGAGACTGCAGCGCTGAGAGATTTTGTTGTTGCGCATCCCAATATCTCTATTGCCCTTGACTACCACTCTCAGGGTAACGTCATTTTTCCGGCACACAACTTTATTCATGAAGATGCCATTGATGCAACCGACCTGAACACACTTTCATGCAACATGGCTGAAGAGATCCGAAAAGTCTCAGGTCGTGAGTATGGGGTGCATATGGGAAAACCGCCTACCCATCTTATCTCGGGCAGCGGGCGTGAGTTTTACTACTCTTTAGGCGCCTTGGCTTTGACGGTTGAAGTCGGTTCCCGCAATATCTCTGACTATCAAGAAAATATGCTTGAACACATCAATGAGAACATCGCCGGTCTGACCTATGCACTTTCTGAAGTACCTAACTACCAAAAACAGGCCCATCTACCGCGTGTAGAAAATTTTGTAGTAACATCAGTAGGCAGCAGAGAGATCGGGTTGACCTGGGACTACTCTTCCGAGGATACAGTCTATTTCGAAATCTACCGATCCCACAAGATGAAGAGCTTTACCCAGGCATCCAACCGTGTCGGAACGACGATGAACCACACCTTTGTTGATAGACAGCTGGAGTCCTCAACAAACTACTATTACTTCGTCAGAGCGGTGGTCAGTCAGGCCCGTTACATCAAATCACCGTTCGCCCCTGTCATCGGCGCACGTACAGACCCGGATGCAACGATGTTCTCAAAGATACTCTATCCGCTCAGAAATGAGGTAGGGTATGTGGGTGAGAAGACTGTAAAAAACAAGGAACACTTTGGTGAGAACTCTCTTTTTGTGGGTATCTCTGAAAATAGAGGTGAATGTTTTGGAATGACTGGTTTCTCATTGGAGAGTGTTCCCGAAAACGCTGTGATCAAAAGTGCACAGATCTCTTTTTATCCGATGAACCGTGTTAGTGTTCAGGTAGAGAACTATGGTGAGTGGCGAGTGGGTATAGTTGATGAGAGAATGGTTGACAATATAGCCAGTTTTGATGAAGTCAAAAATGCTAAAGTGCTGGGGTATGTCGGTATGGCGACTAAATCGTCACAGCTCTCTCAAGGTATATGGCGTACCTACTCTTTTAACAAACAAGAACGAACGATTCTGCAGGATGCTTTAAAGCGACGAAAGATGCTCTTTCGTATGGAAGGGCCTACGAAGCTGCCGCTTAGCAGAGGGTCTCAGTTGATGCAGTGGGACATCGGTTACGGACAGTTTAGCGGTGGCTTGAACTTTCGTCCGATGTTAGAGATCAGCTATACACTCGAAGAAGCAAAACTGGAACTGTACTCTCAGCGTGAGTATACAATCTCAGAAACAGAGATTAAAGATGAGAGTTTGATAGCCGGATTTGACACAAAGGCCAAGCGTATTTACGGCTGCATCGAGTTTGACATGACACAGATCCTGGACATGCAAAATACAGTAGTCTCAGAAGCCTATCTTGAACTGGACGCCAAAGTTATTAAAGCCAATGGAAACATCCGTTATCATATAGAGATGGTGAAGATGGGTGATGAAGAAAAAAGTTACACAAAGTTGCGTGAACGTGAAGTCATAGAGCGTGTTGGGTATGAAGTCAGTGTTGCAGACCTTCGTGATGACCTCTCTCAGCGTTTTATCTTTGACTCTTTAGCCATTAAAGAGATGGTCGACACCATACATGCCAATAACAAGATCGTCTTTGTTATCAAAGCTTCTTCGCCAAAATCCTTTGCCAAGTCGGAGTCAGTGAACTGGATGGATGCCAAACGCGAACAGCGTCCGCGACTTATTTTAAATTATATCGTCAAACGACGCAGTGGTGTGGAACCGGTCACAAATCTAAGAAGCAGCATCGAAAATGGGATGATCCGTCTGGATTGGAACAATCCGAAAGATGAGGCTTTCAAAGGGGTTCTTGTCGTTAAAAATGCTTTTCATATACCATCAACGCCATATGACGGTCAAAAGCTGTATGGCGGCAGTGACGCCTATACCTATGACAATTTTGGTGATCTGGATGTATCAAAGTATTACGCAGTCTTTGCTTACGATGATGTGCCGCACTTCTCAGAGCCGGCTGCACTGCCTTACAATATGGAAAACTAATGTTAAATACACTTTTTACACTCTCTGCACTTCTGTTTATTGCAGCCATGATCTTTCAGATCCTGGCGACACAGGCTTTTTTCAACCGCTTGGAAAAAGGGCATAATGCGCTCTATCAAGAGATGGGGAAACCTAAATGGAAGATCCAGCTGGCCGATGATACATTCCGAGATGCCGTCAAATATATTCGTTCCAGGAAGTTTGAGGCGTTGAATGATCAGGAGTTGGTCAGTATCTATAAAAAGATCAAGATGTCTGATTATGCAGCGATTACTTTGGCGCTCTTGGCTGTTGGTATCACCCTTTTTCAAGCGATTGTATTAACAAAATAGCTATTTCAGCTCTTTTATCGCCCATCATCAGAGATTAATGTTGAATGAGAAGAAGCCCATTCAACTTCACTAGCTGCTATGACACGAAAGTTATCACTTCATTATAGGTTATTTGAGCTCTTTCATTGCTCTGTCAACGTCTCTTTTCATATCTTTTTCTTTGAGGTCATGACGCTTGTCGTGCAGCTTTTTACCTTTGGCGATACCGATCTGTAGCTTGACAATATTTTTGTCGCTGTAATACATGGAGAGAGGGACGATCGTCAGGCCGTCACGCTGAACAGCGCGTTCAAGTTTAAGGATCTGTTTTTTGTGCAGGAGAAGTTTCCGCGCTCCCCGCTCTTCGTGGCGGTAGTAGTGGTGTGTGGTCTCAAGCAGGCCGATGTGGGCGTTAAAAAGGACGACCTCGCCATCATCGATACGAATAAAACTGTCTTTGAGGTTAACACGACCGGCGCGGATCGCTTTGATCTCACTGCCTTTTAAAACAATACCGGCCTCAAACTTCTCTTCGATAGTATAATCATGATAAGCTTTTTTATTGTTAGCAATGGTTTCGCCCAAAGATGTTCCTTCTCTTTTATTGGTGTAATAATACAGTAACTCTTGTTAGAAGAGAGCTAAGAGCAGTTTTCTCTACGAATTACACTGCTTTCCAAATGATTTAGAGTGTTGTTTTTACTCTAATTTGGGTACATTTGTCTGATTTGTGGATTGAGTGTTCTTTAGATAAAGAGTTCTGATATCAGACCTGGCAGAGCACTTAACTCCGCTGAAACAGCCTCTTCAAACTGTGTTCTGTTAAAAGTCTGCTGTCGCTTGGCCAATTGGGCCGTATGGGTGATGATATTTTCGATCATCTCCTCCTTTGAAAAACTGCCGTCAAGATACTCCAGGACCTCTATGATACCAATTGCCTTCATGGCATTATGGTCACGGCCATACTTGTGTTCTAACATGGCCACTTCATCAATCAGCCCTGTCGCTGCCATTTTATGGGTACGTTTTACAATGCGTTCACGAAGTACGGTACGTTCCACATCTATGTTGAAGATCGCCAACTCCTCAATGATCGGCACCGGAGGGTGTGTTTTAAACCACTCTGTAGGAGTTAAAGCACTCTCAACGCTAAGCAGCAGCATCTTCTCTATGCGATAGGCATCTGTTGGCTCTATGGTCCGCATATACACTTCGTCTCTTGCAAGAAGATAGTCATAGGCCGATGGCAGATCGAGAAGCATCTTGGCAACGTATTGTCTTGTTGCGTCGGAGTAGTCCGGCAGTTCAGAAAGACCGGAAGTGAGACTTTTGAGATAAAAACTTGTTCCGCCCACAATGATCAGGTTCTTGCCCTCATTTTGGGCCTGAAGAAGAACCTTTTGATATAACGCTATAAAAATAGCCACACTGAAATGGGTGTCAAGATAGATCTCGTTGATACCAAAATGTTTGACTTGTGCCAATTCATCTTTGGATGGTTTCGCCGAGGCAATATCGATCTCTTTATAGATACTGAGTGAATCGATAGAGAGTATATAGGCATTGTGTTTTAGCGCCATGGCAATGGCAAGGTCACTTTTACCGGAGGCCGTTGGGCCGATGATCGCAATCTGTTTCATATGGGAAGTATAACAGTAATCTGCTTTTCAATAAAATAGAAGATGCTTAAATATCGTTAGAGGTGCCCTATGACTATCGCGGTTATTGCGAATTCAACGTTAGTCAGTATGGCGGAATATAGGCCGGAGATGCACTATAGTGATTTACGGTAGAATACAAAAAATAAAAAGAGTTATCTAGGAGATCAGGATTGCAAAAAATGGTTCAACGACTTAAATATTTTAATGAGCTGGTGATGTTTCAACACTCCATCTTCTCCCTTCCGTTTATCTTTATAGCAATGATCGTCTCTGCCAAAGGGTGGTTTGGTTTCGGACTGCTTCTTTTAGGTGTGCTGGCCGCGATCAGTGCACGAAACTTTGCAATGGGACTTAACCGATATGCAGACAGAGCGTTTGATGCGAAGAATCCAAGAACGCAGAATCGACCCAGTGTTGACGGACGTTTAGATGCAAGTTCGATCTTTATCTTTACGGTGGTCAATGCGGTTATATTTGTAGCCGTCGCCTACATGATCAATGATCTGGCTTTTTACTTGAGTATTCCAATGCTTTTTGTTTTGGGGTCATACTCATATTTTAAACGTTTCAGCTCTATGGCACATATCGTACTGGGTCTTTCTCTGGGTCTTGCACCGATCGCAGGTTCAATCGCAGTCGAAGCAACGGTGCCGTTATGGACAGTCCTGCTCAGTCTTGGCGTGATGTTCTGGGTCGCCGGATTTGACCTTCTCTATTCACTTCAAGATATTGACTTTGATGTCAAACACGGTCTCCACTCTATTCCATCGATTTATGGTGCTAAAGCGACTATGTTGATCTCAACGATCTTTCACATTGTTACCATCTTATTCTGGACGATGTTTGTCTGGAGTGCCGGTCTTGGCATGTTTGCATGGTTGGCTGTCCTGCTAAGCAGCGCAATGCTCAGCTATGAGCACTACTTGGTCCGTAAAGATTTCACCAAGATCGACCGTGCTTTTTTTACCATTAATGGTTATCTGGGTATCGTCTTTTTAGCGCTAATTATTTTCGATCATATCACTTTTTAGTGAATTTGTTTATTCTTAGCTTCCTCTAAGAATAAAATGCTATAATTTCGGCCTCTTAACAGAGATGGTGTGCGCTCGTAGCTCAGCTGGATAGAGTACTGGTTTGCGGTACCAGCGGTCACACGTTCGAATCGTGTCGGGCGCACCATTAAAACTTCAAGATTATTTCCCACACAATTTAATTCTTATAATTTTTAAAAACAATTTTCTTAGTATTCAACAAATATGTAATTTGTCATACCGACTTTGATTTACCTAACGTATAGTTATTTCATAAAGTACAAGAGAATACCCTACAAAGCAGTATCTGCGATCGCGGTGCTGCTCTCTTCTTCCATTCTATTCTCAATTTCCAATTAGTAATGTTTACGTTTGGCTCATTTTTGACCCCTTGTTCACACACAATTCACACTCCTAAAAAATATATCAGAATAGAGAATATTTCAGGTACCAGCCTGTGCTAAGAATATAATTATTCAAATTGCTATATGTACTGTTATTGAATAAGAATCTCGATATAGTGAAATCCGAATTCAAGTCATAAGTGCAAGACCTTACGAAGTGTTTTATGCTAAGATTGAACGACAAGACCAATCAGTATGAAGCGTTGCACTTAAGATTTGAATTAGCGAAACGATATGGTATCACCCTGGGCATAGAGCAGGGCATTGACAAACATGCCGCCGATGATAAAAAAACTTCCCAAGATAACAACGTCGATGTAGTCAAGAGCACTCTGCAGGTAACTTCCCTCTGCTCCAAGCTGACGCATTAAAAATTCGGTACTCTGAAGCCCGATCAGCGTAACTGCAACAGATATGACAAGAGAAAACAGCAGCGCATTTTTACTCATATTG
>JAQIBF010000055.1 GCA_027859195.1 Helicobacteraceae bacterium | reverse complement strand
CAATGTTGTTTTGTATCTGCTCTTTTAGTCTCAGCGCTTTAGAAAATGTGACCACTGTTTTCAAGGTATTTTTTTTGTAGTTCTTTAAGACCATGTCTGCATTCTCGAGTAGCGGTTCTTCGGAGTTGATCGCAATATTAATGGTGATGTTTATATCGATATCGTTGTCAACAAAGACAAAGTGTTTAACACTCTGTATGAGTGTTTCTGCACAGCGTGTTGCTTTTTTTGCCGGTATATCTTCTAGTAAGATTCCAAAATCATCACCGCCAAAGTGGAAATACTGTGGGTTGTACGGCTCAACGACAGGGAGTTTAATAAGTTGGGACATCTCTTGAAGAATATAATTACCAACGTCAGCGCCATAGAGATCATTAACATGTTTGAACTTATTGATGTTTATCAGCAGGAGCGTCGGTTTTTTGTATTGCTTTGTTGCAAGTATATGGTTAAAACTGTTTCGATTTAAAAGGGCAGTCAAGGAGTCAAAGTTGACAATATGCTCAAGTCTCTTTTGCAGATCTTTCAGCCTTATATTCTCGTGTTGTGAACGAAGAAGGAGGTTGACAACAACAACAAGTGCAGTGATGATAAGAATGAACAGGAGAATAGCCAGTCTATCGATCATAATAAAGTCTTTTTTGGCGATCTGATCGAAGTTGTTCTGAATTTCTAAAAGTTCACGTATAAGTTTTTTATCCTGCAGCGTGCTGATTGCGGCAATAAAGGCAGGAAAATTATGCTGTATATAGTTAATGTGCAGTGTCAAGGTCTGAATGAAAGCACGCTGGTCCTTATTGGTAGTATGAAAGTCTTTGACATTTTTAAGGTGTTCTGCCACTGTCTGAATGTGCATTTTGTCAAGTAGACGCTGCATATTAGAGAGTTCAGAAGTGATCGCGTTAATATCATTATGGATCGAAGCGTTGGATGGAAAGATTTCGTGTGTACTTTCTGCATAGTTCAGTAAAAAGACAAAGGAGTTTTTAATACCGGCATTAAGCATGAGATAGTCTTCTATGGCACTATTGTACTCTGCGATGCTAATTCCAAGATCAATTAACGGGTAGTCCAGCATAAGGTATTGCTTGTTTTGGAAAAGAGGGGCATTATAGAGGTTGGCATAATCAAGGTTGAGAGAAGCCATACCTTTTGCAATGTCATCTTGATTGTTGTAACTGTAGACTGCACTTTTTAAAATGTCGTAAGAGAGTGTGTCATAGTCGTTTTGCATGGTGTGAAAAGCATTGATCACGGTTTTGTATTGTAGAGAATACTCACGTTGGTGCAAATAGTAATAGGAGGTTAAAAGTACAGAGACAAAGGCTGTGAAAAAAGCGAGGATGACACTGCGGTTTTGGTTCATGGCATATCCAATATTACGGGTCTTTCACCCTCTAAGCTCTTTAAAAAAGCGATGATCAGATCACGATCTTTGATAGTCAGCGTGATACCCAGGTTATAGAACGCCATCTTGGTTATGGCGTCTTCAAGTGTCGTGGCGTTGGTATCATGAAAGTACGGGGCTGTCAGCGTAATATTACGTAGTGTCGGCACTTTAAAGACATTCTTATGGGACTCTTGTTTAGTTATTGCAAAACGGTCCTGGTACTTTTCATCATAAGGGTAATCTTTAAATAGTCCCATTTTTTGAAAGGCATTTGAGCCGATATTGATGCCGTTGTGGCAGGTGATACAGCCTAGGCGTTTAAACTTCTCATACCCTTCTGCCTCTTCTTCATTTAAACGGATCTCGCCACGAAGATAACGGTCGAAACGGCTGTTAGGGGTTATGAGTGCTTTTTCAAATTCAACAATCGCATTGATAACGTTGTCCATTGTAATATACTCAACGCCGTAAATTTTTTTGAACTCTTCTTGGTACAGTGTATTTGCATTGAGCTCGGTCTCAACCTTTTCGGGTGTCATGTTCATTTCAACGTGAGCAGTAAGCGGCCCGCTTGCCTGTTCTTCCAGGTTTGTTGCCCGGCCATTCCAAAACTGTTTAAAGTTGAACCTGGCATTATAGACAGTCGGCGATTGAATACCGCCTTTTCGGCCTTGAACACCTATCGAAACGTCTCTGGGATCAGCGCCGCCAAATTCAAAATTGTGGCAGTCGTGACATGAGACGGTCTTGTCAGATGAGAGTGAGGGATCGAGAAAGAGCATTCGTCCCAATTTAGCTTTTGGCAAGTCGATGCTGTCAAGTGAAACAGGTATCGGAGCAATGGGTTCAGCTGCAAAGAGAGAAAAGCAAAAAAGTACTATAAAGATTAATCTGTTCATAAAGAATATAGTACTCTTTTTATATAAGATTTTTATCAAATCTTCAAACAACAACGGCTCTTAACTAGAATGTTTTTTTATAACTATATCAGTGAACTTTTTTTGAGAGGTGCCAGAACTTGTGTATACCGGCCTTGGCTTTATGATCTAACTCATACGAGATGTAGGTCAGGTAGTGTTGAATCGCTTTTGCAGAGATACCAGTACGTTTTGATGCTTTTAAGAGCTGGTACTGTGGGATTTTTTGGTGCGTGTTGGTAAAGGCGCGTGCGAGGTTTTTGATCTCTGTGTCGTGTTGATGATGACAGAGCAGAGCAAAGACAAATGGCAGCTTGTATTTGTCATACCATACTTTAGCAAGATCGATTGTATTGTCCTCGCCGCTAAGATAGTGACGAAGTGCTTTGTCCCCGATGAGGACTTCCCCTTGTAATCCAAGTACTTTTGCCAGGACGTTTGACGTGGCACTCTCTATGTCCTCTTGATCGGTTTCAGAAGGGATAAGAAGAACACTCAAGACCTCTTGTCTGGCGATGATTCCCAAGTCGACATGTCGCTCTTTTTGCGCTTTAATACTGGAGATAAAAGCAGCATCAACACGTCTGGCGGCATACTCGGCATTGATCTTTGCCGGGACCCCTCTTTTATAATTAAAGCTCATATTGTCACGTGTTGAACGGCTATAGCGTTTCATAAAGAGGTGAAAAGGAAGAAGATTAAGATATTCGATCTTGCCAAATAGCATAAGTTTCTCCCTTTTTTTAGCGTAATTATAACTAAATCAATAGATGACAAAAGAGAAGGGTCGAGCAAAATGCGTAATAGATGCACTTTACCAAGCGTACCTTGGCGTTATGCTCTGTTGAATTTTTCACAATATATCAAATATGCTATAATCGCGTTAATAATAAGCGGCGAAAAAAGGGCACGTCTGAGACGGACTACGATTTTCAGAGGTACCCTATAGCCCCTTGAGGAAAAAAAATGGTACGTGTAGAATTTTTAGGACCGATACAAAAAGAGGCGTTAGAACTTGAAGCTGCGACACTGCATGATGTCGCAGCAGCACTTCAAAATGATGCTGAAGTCAAAGATTGGCTGGAGTCGTGTGCTGTAGCTGTCAATGATACTTTGGTAAAGAGTCTTGATACCGTGTTAAAGTCCGGGGACAAGGTCTCTTTGCTTCCGCCTGTCTGTGGCGGTTGATATGCTAGAGCTATATGAAGGCCCTGTTCCTGTAGAAGAGATCCTGGTACGTTGGTACAAAGAGGAAGCCAGCAGTAATTACGGTGCGTACATCCCTTTTATTGGGACGATCCGTGAGGAAGATGAGATCTCAGGCCTGAGTTTTGACATCTATGAGCCGATTTTGGAATCATGGTTCAACGCATGGCAGGAGAAGGCTAAAGTGGCGGGGGCAGTTTTAAAGATGGCCCACTCTAAGGGGGATGTACCACTGCACACCTCTTCGTATGTTGCGGCAGTCTTCTCTCCAAAACGCAAGGTCGCACTTAAGATGATCAACGATTTTGTCGAGGACTTTAAGGCAAGTGCCCCGATCTGGAAATATGATCTAAAAGATGGTAAACGTCTTTATGCACGCGATCGTTCAACACCGATCAGCGGTTCTGGTCTTTTAGGAGAGTAAATGGGTTTTTTAAGTTATGAAGCGTCAATAGAGTTGTTGAATGCACTTCATGTGGGTGTACTGCGTAAAGAGAATGTCTTTTTAGATGATGCTCTCGGCCGTTATTTGGCGGAAGATCTGGTGGCTGATGAGAATGCCCCTTCTCAGCCTACCTCGGCAATGGATGGGTATGCAATACTTCACAGTGATCTTACCTCCGGTCGTATCAAGATCTTGGGTGACAATCCTGCCGGCAGCGATGAACGTCGCGAAGTGAGCAGCGGTAACTGTATTAAGACCTTCACCGGGGCCGGAATGCCCCACGGTGCTGACACCTTGATTCAGATAGAAAATGTGACGGTTGAGGGCGATGAGATCATTATCAATGAAGTGGTGCCTTACGGAAACAGTGTCCGTCCGATCGGTGAAAGTTACTCTGAGGGAGACGTGCTGATACGAAAAGGGAGTAAGGTCGGTTTTGCTGAGATCGGGGTGATGGCAGGTTTGAACACTGCTGTTGTTCCGGTGATGCTAAGACCTCGGGTAGCGACACTTTCAACAGGAAGTGAGATCTTGGAGATCGGTCAGACTCCGGAGAACACTTCGCAGATCCGCAGCTCAAATCATCATACTATTGCAGCTATTGCCAATATGGCGGGTGCAGAAGTGGTACAGATGGGGGTTGTCAAAGATGACAGAGACTCTATAACGGCTGCCTTCGAAAATGCCTTGGCCTCGGCAGATATCGTGGTAAGTACCGGGGGTGTGAGTGTCGGGGATTACGACTTTGTCAAAGATGTCATTCCGGCGCTTGGTGCTGAGGTGATCTTTAAAGGGGTGAACATCAAACCGGGGCAACATATTCTGGTTGCACAAAAAGGTGAGAAGTTCATCCTTGGACTGCCGGGGTTTGCCTACTCGTCAACTGTGACGTTTCTGCTCTATGTAGTGCCGCTCATCAAAAAGTTCCTCGGGACTGAGAAAGTCTTTGAGATGGTCGAAGCAACTTTGGCGGAACCGTTTAATAAACGCTCCAAAAAAAGTGAGTTTACGGCTTGTAATCTTACTTTCCAAGATGGAAAATATGTTGTTGACTTTGACGGTAAAAAGGTGGGGACGTCGGCTATTCTGACCAACATGCTTGGCGATGCTGCTCTGATCGTCAGCAGTGAAGAAGATGGCCCTAAAGAGGCGGGGGCAACAGTCAAGGTTATCAAGCTGGATAGATTCTAAAAATCCTCTTTCATAATTATTCCGGGGTTCACCCGGACCCTTCAACTCTTTTAATCTTCTAAACATCTTTTCTTTGAGTTAATACTACTGAGTTAACGTTATTGGAAATACTTTCTCTCATTTTTTGATGGTTTGAACGATAAAACTTTATCAACTTCTCTTTATTGTTTTTTGTACATATGTATTATTGGAAAGGATAACTTTTCTTTCATACACTCATCCTTTTTTCACGATGCGAAATTTAGTTCCGCCCTGTGCGGCGCTTTAGCGCTGTGTCGCCGCAAAAAAAGTACGCAAAAAAGCTCTCGCAACGGCTGCGAGGTCGACAGGCTGTCGACTACCATCCATACAGTCGTTCTCTCACTAAAAACGACTAACTCACCTACGGAAAAAGGTCTACGGCGTTGATGCTACGCATAACAACTCTGTTTCCAACCCTAAAAAAGCCAAGCAGTTGGCTTTTATTTAACGGGTTTCATATTAACGTTCATCACTCCTTTCAGTCTGCTCTGTAGATGTTGCGAAAAGAGGCAAGCGGTAACGCATCTATTTTAAAGTTAAAACTTCGTTTTAATCCCTGTTTGGATCGTTTGCTAATGGTCATTGTAGGAGTTGCATAGATTTGGTGGGGTTTTGCAGACAGTTTGAAAAGTCTTGGCAGTAATACATCGCTATGTCAGGACATTAATTTCGGCAGTCGTGCCGAAATGCATGAAGGTTTTGAATTGATACTTTCAAAGAGTGACTAGTGCCGAAGGGTATCGCTCTTTTCTTTTTTGGTTAGTTCTTCTTTTGAGCGAGCAAAAGAAAAAAGTGACGTACTAATGATATGAAGTAATTAAAAAAGTTTGCACATCGAAAAAAGGTCGCTGATACAGAAGTCAGGTACTAAAGCGTTCTAAGGGTAAAAAGAATAGAGTAGAAAATGAAAGTAGAAAAAATGGTAAAAGTAGAGAGGATTCCTCTCTACGAAGATGTTATTTGATGATCTTCGCGAGAATCGTCTCTTCGTCAATATCATCACTGCGGTACTTAATGACTACAAGGTTTTCGGTCTCATTAATGTACCACTCAGCAATAGCGTCATGCTCAAGTGCTTCGAGCTTCTTCATGTCGACTTCATCGATGTGTTTGAACAGGTGGCTGTGTTTGGCTGGATTAGAAAGCTTAAAAGCCGTCCATACGAACCAAAGTGTTCCAACAATGCCAAGGCTCATACCGATCATCTGTGGGTTAGAGATGTCAAGCATCAAACCGGCGAATGTTCCGCCAAGAAATGTCATAAAGTATGCCACAGAGTTAGAGATACCAAGGGCAGCCCCTTTCTGGTGCACTTTTGCATATTTAGAGATTAGTGACTGGACCAGGGGCTCCATCATGTTAAAGCCGATAAAGAAAGAGACAACACCGACAACAAAGAGTGTTGAGGAGTTTGTGAAACCCATTAGCAAAAAGGCAGCTATGAAAAGCACGATAGAGATCAAAAAGATCTGTTTTGCTTTATTGTATTTTTCGCCAAAGACAGCAGCAGGTCCCATGGCGATAAGACCAAAGATCATAGCAGGAAGATATGCCATCCAGAGATCAGAAGTTTCCCAGCCGAAACCGCCATCTGCAACAGCCTTGGTCAGGATGATCGGAATAAGGACAAAGGCAACTGTCATCAACCCTTTTTGCATACCGTTGATAATGATCATTCCTAAAAGATTGGGGTCTTTAATAATGTCAGATGTTTTAGTTGAATTATGGTAAATATGACGGATACGAGGCGGTGTAGGTACCTTTGTAAAGAGAAGCAACATCGCCAAAATAGCAAGTCCGGAGGTTACCCAAAAGAGAAAGTCAACCCCGTAAGCAGCACCTAGTACCGGCCCGAGACCCATAGCTAGTGCAAAAGAGATTGCAATCGTTCCACCCATCATCGCCATTGCTTTACCGCGTACCTCTTCAGGAACAAGGTCCGAGATCATCGCTGTGACAACCGCCCCGATCGCACCGGCACCTTGTAGAAATCGTCCTACCATCAACATGTAAATATCGGTGCTCAGTGCCGCAACTACAGAACCGATTAAAAAGATAAGAAGTCCGACAAAGAGTGTCGGTTTACGTCCTATCTTGTCACTAATGGTTCCAAAAGGTACTTGAAATAGAGCCTGAGTCAGGGCATAGCCACCGACGATGACACCGACGAGCAGAGGGGTTGCCCCCTCCATACTCATGGCATAGACTGAAAGAACAGGAAGAACAAGAAATAGCCCTAAAAAGCGCAGGGACAAGATAGCCGATAGGGGCATAATCGTTTTGAACATGGATAACCTTTTGTCAAAATAATGTTGGAACTTTCGCAATATATGCGTTAAAATGCCATTATAGTATAGAAGCTGTTTTCTTTGTCTCAAATTTTGAAAGCGCTTTCTTTTTACAAGAGAAGCATAAGGAAGTAAAAATGAAGATTGTTTTAGCCACCTCTAACAAGGGTAAAGTACGTGAGATAAAAGCGATGTGTACTGATTTTGAGGTTGTTGCTTTTAGCGAGATGATAGAGCCGTTTGACATTGTTGAGGATGCGCCGACATTTAGCGGGAATGCACTCTTAAAAGCAAAGGCGGTTTATGACGCTTTAGATGATAAAGATGCAATTGTCCTTTCAGACGACAGCGGAATCTCTGTCGATGTTTTGGATGGAGCCCCGGGGATTTACAGTGCGCGCTACGGCGGTGAAAATGCCAGTGACAAAGAGAACCTGTATAAATTGATGAATGATGTCAAGGCCAAAGGCTATGAGAGCTCACCTGCGCATTACACGGCTGCTATCGCCGTTGTGACCAGAGAAGGAGAGCAGGTAGTGCATGGCTGGATGTATGGTGATGTTATCACTACTCCAAGAGGTGAGAACGGTTTTGGCTACGATCCATGCTTTGTTCCTGAAGGGTTTGATAAGACCTTGGGCGAGTTGGATGATGAAGTGAAAAAAGGGCTTTCCCACCGTTCTAAAGCGCTTTATTTGGCAAAATTGCTTCTAGCAACGATTAAAAAAGGGCGTGAGCTTTAGAGCTTGCTTGATAGATCAGACTTTTGACTAAACGTTATCAGACCCGTGCCGTGAACAGAGCAAGCACATTTTTACTGCCAATGATTTTATTCGCTTCGCTCATGCTGCAAGCAGACGATATCACCATCAACAAAGGGCTGTATCGAACTACCTATGAGACACTTTCTCTTCCAGAAGATGAGAATATGGGTTTTTTGGGTATCAACTATCTGCTTGCGAATGAGATGGGCTTTTATTACGGGGTAGGTGTGTATGGCGCTATAACAGGTGAACGCGGTGGCTTTTTCACCGGCGGTCTGGAGCTTGGCTATCAACAGACACTTATTCATAATCTTGTGTTTGATGTCGGTATCTTTGGCGGTGGCGGTGGCGGTGGTTCCGCACCTCAAGGTGGCGGGTTGATGTTGCGGCCGCATGCAGGTCTGCTCTATGACGCTTCATCGTGGAAACTCGGTCTTGCCTATAGCAAAGTAAAATTTCCTAATGGTGATATAGACAGCAACCAGCTCTCTTTGCAGCTTGACATACCTTTTGAAATGGTTTCAGCGGAAACAAACAATAGTGAAAGAGTGCACAAGGCCATTAGCAGTTATGCCTCTCAATACGATTTTGGTTGGAGCGATCATTACTTCGCCGCCGCCTTTGAACAATATTTTCCTCTTAGCGGAACCAAAGACACTGCCGGACAAAAAGATCTTGAAAATATCAGTCTGATCGGTTTTGAATATGGCAGCTATTTACATAAGTATTGGTTTGGTTTTCTTGAAACTTCCGGAGCATTTAACGGCGGTGCCGGAGGGTATGCCGAAGTGTTAGGCGGTGTGGGCTATGACTATACTCTCAATGAAAAGTTTGGAATGAAGGCGAAAGTATCGCTTGGCAGTGGTGGCGGAGGCCGGGTCGATACAGGGGGCGGGTTTATCTACAAAGCAAATATAGGCGCATATTACAAGCCCATAAAAGCAGTGACAATTAATGCAGAAGCCGGCTATATCGATGCCCCTAATGGCACTTTTCATGCAAAAGTCATCAAACTGAATTTAGCGTATAACCTTTCGATCCTCGGTATCGGACACAGCATCAGTGGTGTTGCTGCTTATAAAGAGACAGCAACGGGTGAGTGGAATATTCGTATGGTGAATCAAACCTATTTACCGTCCGACACTATTCGCTACAACAAGCAAGACGCTGCTGTACAGCTCATCGGTCTGAAGATCGATCGCTATATAAACAGCCATTTCTATGTAACGGGTCAGGCTTATGGTGCTTATGATGGCAATGTGGGTGGATACGCGGGGGGACTGTTCGGATTGGGGTACCGTACGCCGCGTGTTTATAACACACTCTCCTTTTATTGTGAACTGCTGGGCGGCGCTGGTGCCGGCGGCGGCGTAGCTACCGAAGGAGGTGCCCTCATGCAGCCTATGGTCGGCGCAAATTTGGCTATTAACAAAGAGGTCGATGTTCAAGTTGGCATCGGTCGAATACGTTCGTTTCAAGGTACACTCAACACGACACTGTTTGATCTTGGCTTGGTCTATAAATTTGGCACGATTGAGAAAAGGTAGGGCTAAGAATTTCAAGAGCTCTTTGCGGGTTTACGTATAGCTGTTTCTTTACCAGTAAAGTTATGACAGGTGAACTTTAAATCCCGTTAAGCTTCGCTAGCATATAATCTTTGCAAGGCAGTAGCTATTTACGATTTCGATCGTAGTTCAGATACGTTTATGTAGTGCGTTTCGCCTACTTTTTTGACGTATCTACCGAAATTCGTGCTGCCTGTCTAACGCTAAAACCTCGAAATAGAAAAATGTATGAACAGCGATCATTGAATTTAGGGGGCTTGAGTAAAACCGAAGCGTATAGCACCGGTTTTACTCAAACCCCCTAAACCCAAACATCATTACTGTTACAGATTTCTCTGCTTCGAAACCGGGGTATCAAAGAGATGGTTATAAAAAAACAGTACAAGATAATCAAACTTCCTAAAGGAAATGGCAGGTTTCGAACCATATATGCCCCTTCTAAAGCCTACAAAGAAAAGCTCACAACATTTTTACTCGACCTGCAGCAAAAAGTTCACAATGCAGATACTGATCGAACAGTACACGGCTTTATGCGCGGTAGGGGTCCGGTCAGCAACGCTCAAAAACATATCGGCTATACCTACACACTCTCTCTCGATCTTAAGGATTTTTTTGACTCTGTCAAAGTAGAAATGGTCAGTGACTATCTGAGTGATGAGCAGCGCAACCTCTGCTTTATAGGCGGCATAGCCAGACAGGGATTGCCAACCAGTCCTCTTATTGCCAACCTCTCATTTTTAAAGCTGGACAAGATGATCAAACATGCTATATCGGAAGAGGGCATATACGCTGTCTACACCCGTTATGCCGATGATATGATCTTTTCGTTTAATCATAAAGATTTTGCAGCGACTCTGGAGGCCTTGGTAGAGAAGGTCATCACCGAAGGGGGTTTTGAACTTAACCCTGAAAAAAGGACGCTTCAAAGTTCCAAACAGGGTCGAAGGATGATCACGGGGATAGCAGTTGATGAGAGAGATATCTATCCAAGCCGAAAAGTAAAGCGCAGAATTCGTGCGGCACTGCATCAAAAAAACAGAGAGAAGGCGTTTGGTCTGCTCTCATGGGCTGAGTGTAAAATACCACGAGCCTTTTACACCGACAGAGACCTGCTCAACAAAAATATATTTGAAGAAGAGGCGCTTGACATCTCAAATGACTTTTACCTCTCTGATCTCCTTTCGTTCGAAGGATATGTTGATGCTGTCGAAAGTGATTTTGATAAACAGTTATACGCACATGAGATCGATCCTGGAAAATGGACGCGGCAAAAAGAGACATTTTTAGCACAGCGTGAAGCGTTTTATCAAAACGAGAAAAAACGGGCTGAAAAGGCGCGACAAAAGACCCGAAAAGATATAGAGAAACATTTTGCAGCAGAGGAAGAAGAGAAGAAAGAGCCGAAAAAGCCTCAGCAGGAAAAGGCGGTTGACCAACCTTCCCAACAGACGAGTCCAACAGCTCTCCAGGAGAGAGAAGACGGTCGCGTTAAAGAGCTAAACGTCGATTTTGATGCGCTTAAAGAGATTGAACAGGCGCAGGCTGCCCAGTTCCAGGATAATAAACTGGAGCGCAGACGTATTAAAGATGAGACGCAACAGGCTACTGAAGAGAAAGCGGAGAAGAAAAGGTCATTGAGTAAAATTTTTATAGCAAGTGCACTGCCTATTCTCCTTCTTATAGCGGCAATGGGGTATTACTTTTCAGCTACAAAGGTCAAGATCAAAGAGGCTTATCCGCTTTTTATTGAAACAGTGCCTTATGATGCAAAGATCCAGATCATGAACATCGTTCCAAAATACACAATAGGAATAGCGCTTAAACCTGGAGATTATGACATCAGGATCAGTAAAAAAGGGTATAAGACCCAACGTTTAATGATCAAGATGGAACATGAGGCTATTGTTATCAAACGCGAGTTGAAAAAGATCAAAAAACGTAAGGTCTATTAGACTCTTACGTGTATTGCGCGTTCATTAAGAAGATCTGATACTCTCTATTATCCTCTTTTCGCACACAATGTACGGTCTGAAAAGAGACGGATGTAAAGCCATGTTTTCGTGCGATCTGTGTTAATGCCTCTTCCTCAAATCCAAAATGATATACACCTTCATTCTCATATTCGTGAAAACTTCCGTCTTCGACTTCCAAATCAGCTATAGCGATAAAGCCTTTTGGCTTGAGGATGGTTGCAAAAGTCTGAAAAAGACGATCGATATCTTCAATATGATGCATACTCATAGAACTTACAACCCCGTCAAACGGTTCGGTAGGTGTATAGTCCAAGATATCTTTATGCACCGTCTCGACATCACATGTATCCCATGCACTTGCATTCTCTTTCAGCTGTTCGAGCATGCCTTTTGAAATATCAAGTGCGGTAAGGTGACCTACCTGAGCGCAGAGGTGTTTGCTGAGCAGGCCTGTTCCTGCACCAAAATCCAGGATTTTCATCTCTTTCGTGAGAGGGTGCGACTCTATAATACCCTTGGCAATATCAAAGGCGAGCATCTGCCGCAGCTGGGAGCCGTCCCACTCTTTTGCAGCTTTATCAAAACGTGACATATAAACTTCCTCTTTATTCTTTGTAAACAGATTTTAGCCTGTTTAGATAAACAGGTCTGACGTAATATGACGGTAAAAATGTAGCATAAGGTTAGTTTAATCGCCAAATATGTATTATTATAAAAATAATCAAGGAAAGCATAATGATGAAGAAAATTCTAACAGGTACGTTGTTGCTCGCTACATTGGCAATAAACGCGTTTGCATATGACACAAATAAAGCTAAAGATTTTGACACGTTCTATTCGAACTTTACACAAAAGGCCTGTGCCCAATCGAAGCTCTACATCGATGGTGAAGAGACGATGAAGATGATACGTGACAAACAGAAGTTTACATTTCTGGATGTCCGTACGCAAGGGGAATTGTCAGTGGTAGGGATCAATACACCTAACACATTGGAGATACCGGTAGAACATCTTTTTGAAGAGGCGAACCTGAACAAGCTGCCAAAAGATGAACTCATTATCGTTGTCTGTTATTCAGGTACGCGTGCGGTTATGGTAGTCGCAAGTCTAAAGATGATCGGCTTTAAAAATGTACGTGTTATGAAAGGCGGGATCGTCGGTCTTGCACAAGGTAACTCGGCTAAAAATGCACCTATAAAATAGGAGTGAATGAGAGGCAGTATGACAGATGTGATACTGCCTCACACCTACTCGTACCCCTCTAAAAACCCTAACGACATGCCAAGATGCCTGCATTTAAACAGTTGACAAATGAAGAATCGGGTATTGTTTCACAATGGATAAAAGGCACGAAGAAGGAGCAATGAGTATGAAACGTTTGATTGTAATGGTAGTGGTTCTATTGTTGACCTCAAGTGTGATGGCAGATGTCAACAAGGGAAAACGCTACTATATGAAAAACTTCAAGCAGAAGTTTAAGATGGATGGTCTTGAGTTTGTGCAGCTTCATACGCAGGATGAGTGGACACTGCTTTTTGAAAATGAGGGGAGAGGATTTATAATAGAATTCTCAAAAAAATACCCTAAATATGAAAGTTATCTGAGCAATCCAAAAACATGGAAAAAATTGCAACACGTAAGAGACTTTGCTATTGAGTATGCAAGTGACTCAGGAAATATACCCTCATGCGGTGATGACAAGGGTGTAGAAAAGCCGATAGACTTGGAGACAAAAGATAGTTCAAGTGCAAACTTTTTCTAAGACTCTCACAAGGGTATCTGATGATCAACCATCCTGAAATGATTAAAGAGAAAATGATGCATATGAAACATGAGTTGCAAAGTGATCTTCAGCAGATAAAAGAACAGTGACTATTTCTTCTTTCGTTTTCTAAATTGGGTGCGGTTAACACCTAACGACTTTCTATAAATAGCGCTAAATATTAGCGCTTACTTAAATAAATAAAGTGTCTCATCTAAACAACTATAACACAAACAAATTATTGGTTACACTTAATTAAAAGAGTGCTGAAAAATATGTGTACTCATGTATGATTTGAGCAGTCTATTAAAAGGATTGAAGATGGCAAAGAGATATATATGTACTGCATGTGAATGGATCTATGATCCTAAAGTCGGTGACCCTGATGGCGGGATTGCCCCTGGGACAGAGTTTGAAGATATTCCGGATGATTGGGTCTGTCCTGATTGCGGTGCCAGTAAAGAGGATTTCGAAGAGTTAGACGCTTAGTCTCACTACATTTAAAAATGATCAATCGATCTCACTAGCACACTATCTGGCGATCATTTGGTAGAACTTGTCAAATCCAGGCATGCCAAAGAGAATGTGCCAGTGCTTATAGAAGTTGTTTTTTCAGCGAGTACTCTTTTAACTTTCTATCGGTGAAAAATGTACCGAAAGGAAGGAGAGAGGCAACAAGCAGTACAACTGTGAAAAGTGTCGAAAACCTATACTTTTGTACTGTGCTTAAGAGCAAGAAGATAAAGAGAATAAATAAGATGCCGTGTGCCATTCCTACCACTTTCACTGCAATCGGATAATCATAGATGTACTTAAGAGGCATTGCAATAAAAAGAAGGCTCAGGTACGAGATACCTTCAATAAAAGCGGTTTGTCTAAAGAGATTGATGAGGTTAAATTTCATATATTGATTCCTAAAAGTAAAATGCCGAAGACAATACGATAAATACCGAAACTGACAAATGTAAAACGTTGTAAAAAGACTAAAAAGAGTTTGATGGTGAGGTATGCGACAAAAAAGGCGGTTATAAAACCAGCTATGAAAGCAACCCAGTTAGCATCGGCAAACTCTTGATAATGCTTGAGAAGATCATAAGCGGTAACGGCACCCATCACCGGAATAGCAAGTAAAAATGAGAACTCCGCACTTGTCTTACGGTTCATCTTAAGCAACATGCCCCCGATGATGGTCGCACCGGCTCGGCTGGTACCGGGGATAAGTGAAAAGATCTGTGCTACTCCGACAAGGAGAGCCTGTTGGTAACTGACATTTTCGACCTCACTAGTGTGGCTTTCCTCTTCTTTATAAAACTTCTCTACAATCAAAAAAATGACCCCGCCGATGATAAACATAATCGCAACAGTGTTGATCGTAAAAAGCTCTTTGATGATGTCTTTGAAGATAAAACCTACAACGGCAAGCGGCAAAAAAGCGATAAAAAGTTTCTGCCAGAGCTCGATCTTTTTTAATGTCAGTTTATCTCTATAGACTACCATCACGGCCATAATTGCTGCAAACTGAATGATGACCTCGTACGCTTTGGTAAGATTGTCTTGTGAAACACCAAGGTACTTGCTGGCAATGATCATGTGACCTGTAGAAGAGATAGGGAGAAATTCGGTAAACCCTTCGATGATACCGATAATAATGGCCTGAAAAATATCCAATAAAGACTCCTTGATATGTGAAATGACAGTTTAGTTGGTTTCGGGTTAGTCTTTGGTTAGTTTTTAGCTGTTTCTGAGAAGATAGAAATTCAAAATTCGGCCTTTGACAGCATCGCAATTGTCTGATTATGCCCTTTTCAAGAAAAATAAGGTGTTATAGCCATTTTAGACGATAATTTTTCTATTTTTAATGCTCATAGCATTTTTCATTTATAGCTAAACAGTAATTAGCTATAATACGCGGTTTGAAAAAATGTAAGGTGAAAACACCATTTAAGATACCTTTTTCAGGGACTTTAGATGATGTTTATCAAAGGAAAAACAATGTTGCTTTTTACTCCAGGACCAACCCCCGTTCCAGAATTTGCCCGTGTTGCGATGGCAGGACTGACACTTCATCACCGTACGCCCGAATTTGAGGCGATCTTTGCTGAAACACGTGAACTTCTTTTTAAACTGTTTAACACGGATGAGGTGATCATGCTCGCTTCTTCGGGTACAGGTGCGATGGAAGCAGCTGTCACGAACCTCTGCAGCGACACCCTGTTGAATATTAATTCGGGTAAGTTCGGGGAACGTTTTGGCAAGATCGCTCTTGCAAGCGGTCTTAAAAATGTTGAGATCAAAAACAGCTGGGATACACCTGCCTCAGTAGAAGAGGTACTTGAAGCGCTTAAGGCTAATCCATCGATTGATGCACTGGCGATCCAGATTTCTGAGTCAGCTGGCGGTCTTCGTCATGATGTAGAAGCGATCGCTAAAGCGGTTAAAGAGATCAACCCTGAGATCATGGTCATTGCCGATGGTATTACGGCGGTAGGTGTTGAGCGCATTGATGTAACTAACATTGACTGTCTTATCGCAGGCAGCCAAAAAGCGCTGATGTTGCCACCGGGGCTTGCTATTCTTGGCCTTAGCAATGCGGCTGTTGCAAAGATAGGCAAAGGCAAAGGATATTATCTTAACCTTGCATCAGAAATTAAGCAGCAGTCAAAAAATACGACGGCGTATACAGCGGCTACTACACTCATAATCGGGCTTCGCGAAGTCCTTAAACATATCGAAGAGAATGATGGAATCGGCAAACTTTACTGTGATACAGCACGTCGTGCCAAGGCATGCCGTTTCGCTTTAGAAGCGATTGGACTGCATTCGTATCCGAAAACACCGGCGCGTTCTATGACAACGATAGATGATGTAAATGCTTCAGAGATCCGTAATATTCTCAAAGAAGATTTTGGGGTCAATGTTGCCGGCGGACAAGATGATCTGAAAGGGAAGATATTCCGTATTAACCAGATGGGGTTGATAGAACCGTATGAGATCATTTGGGTGGTCAATGCTGTTGAACTTGCACTCCAAAAATTAGGCCGTAGAGACTTTGACGGTACCGCAAGCCGTGTCTTTAGTGAGACCTATTTTAAAACTATGATAGAGAAAAGCAGAGAGAAATAATGATATTTGAACACGAGATCCCAGAAGGTTCTAAACTCTACTTTGGCGATTCGGCAAAACGCAAGCGAGAGATTGAGCAGGTCGCCAGCGAAGTCTTGTATAAAGAGGGTTTTGAAGAGATCGTTACGCCGCTCTTTTCATATCACCAGGATGACTCTATTGCGGATGTGAAAGAGTTAGTGCGTATCAACGACACCAAAAATAACAAGATGAGTCTGCGTGCAGACTCGACGATCGATGTTGTACGTATCATTACGAAACGTCTTGGTCGAAACACAACACACAGCAAGTGGTTCTATATCCAGCCAATTTACCGTTACCCCTCTACAGAGCAGTATCAAGTGGGTGCAGAGGTGATCGGTGAGAGTGACTTGAGTGTTGCGCTGAACCAAGCGATGGAGATCTTTGGACGTTTAGAAGTCAAACCTCTTTTACAGATCTCAAATATTGCGATTCCGATGAAGTTGTCAAAGCTCCTTAATATTGGGTTAGATGATTTCCGCCATATCAATATCCAGAAGTTCCTGGAACTTGACATCGAGTGGGTCACAAAACTGGTCTATCTTCAGCATCCGGAAGATATTGATGCCGTGATCGAGATCGTTCCTGACGAGATCAAAGAAGAGCTATTCAAGATGAAAGAGATATGCCAGAAGATCGCGTATAAAAACAAGGTGATCGCACCACTGTACTATGCAGAAATGCTCTATTATGATGAGCTCTTTTTCAGAGTGATCGAAGGCAATAAGATCCACACACGCGGTGGACGTTATGTAAATGAAGATGTGACATCGGTAGGTTTCGCTATCTACACAGACACACTAATAGAAGCAAATAAGTAAGGAATAAAGTATGAGTATAAAAGCAGATTTGATCGTCGGGATCCAATGGGGTGATGAAGGCAAGGGTAAGATCGTTGATGCGCTTGCCTGTAAGTATGATATGGTGTGTCGCAGCCAAGGTGGCCATAATGCAGGTCATACGATCTGGGTAGACGGTGTCAAGTATGCCCTTCACCTGATCCCTTCAGGTGTACTCAACCCTAAAGCTATCAACGTCGTTGGTAACGGGGTCGTTCTCTCTCCTGAGTCTATCATTAAAGAGATGGAGCAGTTTGAGGGGCTTGAAGGCCGTCTTTACATCTCTGACAAAGCCCACCTGAACCTGGGCTACCACGCACTTATTGACCAGGCAAAAGAGCGTCTAAAAGGTGATAAAGCGATCGGTACGACAGGAAAAGGTATTGGACCTGCATACTCGGACAAGATCAATCGTACCGGTTTTAGAGTCGGTGAACTGCTTGACCCTGCAAAACTCTGTCAAGGTATTTTGGACTATTTTGAGCAAAATCGCGAGATTTTTGATGTACTTAATATCGCAACACCTGATGAAACCGAGCTGTTGGCAGAACTCGAAGGCTATAAAGCAAAGCTGGCACCATTTATTACGGACACGACGCAGATGGTTTGGAAAGCACTCGATGAAGAGAACAAAAAGGTATTGCTTGAGGGTGCACAGGGAACACTGCTTGACATCGATCATGGTACCTATCCGTATGTCACATCATCTTCGACAGTCAGTGCCGGGGCTTGTACCGGTCTTGGGATCAATCCTAAAGATATTGGTAAAGTCATCGGTATTGTTAAAGCGTACTGTACACGTGTCGGTAACGGACCGTTCCCAAGCGAAGATTTCGGTGACGATGGTAAACGTCTTGGCGAGCAGGGTCATGAGTTCGGTACAACAACAGGACGTGCCAGAAGATGCGGCTGGTTCGATGCCGTGGCCACACGTCATGCATGCCGCCTGAACGGTGTAGACGAACTTGCACTGATGAAGCTGGATGTACTTGACGGCTTTGATGAAGTGAAGGTCTGTGTTGCCTATAACTATAATGGTGAAGAGATTAACTATATGCCGGCTGATCTTGAAAATGTCACACCTGTTTATAAGACCTTCAAAGGTTGGACAGGTTCTGTTGGCGTTCGTGCGTTTGACAAGCTTCCACAAGATGCACAGGACTTTGTGAAAACGATTGAAGAGATCAGCAAGACTAAAGTCGGCATTATCTCTACGTCACCAGAAAGAGACGACACAATCCATCTTTAAAAGTTTAGCTTCGATGTCTCATCTGACGAAGCCTACCTCTCAGCTCTTGCTAGCACTACGGAGACTTTCGTTATTTGCTTTAGTGAGACGTTGGCTCTTCTCCTCTTCCTATCTAAACTAAACACAACCTGCATAAAAAAAGTTTACCCAAAACGTATCCAAAGAGCGACGGTAATCTAAAATAAATCATTCCAGAAAATTAACCTCTCTCTAACCAAAAATAGAGTATTATCCAAAAAAATAAATTCAGAGGTCATTGCATGAAAGTTACTCTCGCACACGTACCACGTATTGCTAACAGAATCGCTATTGAACTTAACAAAAGCGGTCTAGTCACTATGACTAAAGGTCTTGAACCGATTGCACATGAAGCACAAAGTGTCTTTGAAAAGAGCGTTAAAAAAGAGCATGAACTTGAAGAGCGTGTTAATGAGATGCTTGATGACAATGAAGATGACATCGAAGATATGCTGGTCGATGAGCGTCAACTCTTTTTTATGATCAAGAAAAAGCTTGCTCCTGAATTTGATGTTATCCTCTCATATGAAGACCGTTATTCTGACATAGCACACAAAATTCTTGATGAACTCTATGAAGAAGACCTTATCCATTTTGACGTGACAGAAAATCGGATCAAAAACATTATTTACAATGCGATTACCGGTTATATCGCAAGTAACGATGAGATCGATGATGCCGTAATGGAGAAGATCCGTTCATACAAACGCCGTATTATCCCCGGTACGGAAGAATTTGACATCATTCATGAAAAACTTTACCACGAAGAGCTACAAAAGAGAGGACTTGCTTAATGAACACTGTTTGGATCTATCTTGAAAATGGAACATTTTTAGAAGCATCATCTTTTGGTGCGGAAACGACAATGGTGGGTGAAATCGTTTTTAACACCTCTATGAGCGGTTACCAGGAGATCATGTCTGATCCCTCTTATGCAGGGCAGTTTGTAACATTTACAGCACCTGAAATCGGTAATGTCGGCGTCAACGCAGAAGATATGGAGTCAAAAGGTGCTCATGCCAAAGGGATGATCGTTCGTCAATACCAAGATAGATATTCAAATTTTCGTGCAGAAGGTTCACTTGCTGACTTTTTGAAAGAACAAGGTGTTATGGGTATTTGTGACATTGACACACGTTATCTGACCAAAATGCTTCGTACCGAAGGCGCGATGATGATGATCGCTTCAACCGAGATCAGTGATAAAGAAGAACTTAAAAAAGTTTTAGCGTCGTCACCGCGTATTGAAGAGGTCAACTATATTAAAGAGGTCAGCACCAAAGAGAGTTATGTTCATAAAAATGGAATGTACGACGCGGTCAACTTCAAGTACAACGATGCACCTGCGAAAAATGCAAAGATCGTTGCGATCGATTTCGGTGTCAAGCGTAACATTTTAAATGAGCTGACGCAAGCCGGTCTGGAAGTTGAAGTCGTTCCGAATACTTTTGATGCAGATAGATTGATTGAACGTGTCAAGAACAATGAGATCGACGGTGTCTTTTTGTCCAATGGACCGGGTGATCCTCTGGTTCTTAAAGACGAACAAGCTCAGATCAAAAAACTGATTGCCGCAAAAGTGCCGATGTTCGGTATCTGTTTAGGGCATCAACTGCTTTCGATCTCGCACGGTTATGAGACGTATAAATTAAAATTCGGCCACCATGGCGGGAATCATCCTGTGAAAAATGTTGAGACCGGCATGGTAGAGATCACGGCACAGAACCATAACTATAATGTTCCTGACAACATAACAGAAATTGCCACTGTGACACACATCAATCTGTTTGACAATACGATTGAAGGGCTTCGGTACAATGATGAACCTATTTTTTCGGTACAGCATCACCCGGAATCAAGTCCAGGACCAAAAGAGAGCCGTGATATCTTCGGGGAGTTTTTAAACCTTTTGCAAAAAGTATAGATTTGTAAAGAAGTATTTCTTCTTTACAAATAAAATAACACTAAAATAACACTTCTTAGTTACAATTTTAACTCAAAGCGTAAGTAATCACCTCCTTATAGGACCTCCATGAACGGTATAGAGTTTACTGCCATCATCACCTTTGCTCTTCTGGGATCGATAGGACACTGCATAGGGATGTGTGGAGGTTTTATAGTCACCTATACTACAGCCAAGATCAAACCGGAACATAATAGGTTTACTCAATCAACATACCATATGTTTTACAACCTTGGACGTGTCGTGACCTATACCATTTTAGGGGCACTGTTCGGTTATTTTGGTTCTTTATGGGACATATCCCCGTTGGCTCGAGCCATTATGTTTGCTATTGCAGGCGTTATGATGATCTTGATGGGACTCTCTTTTGCTGGAAAACTGAAGTTTTTAACATCGATTGAATACCCTATCACAAGACAGCCTTGGTTCAAAAAGATCTTTACTTCTCAATTGGCATCAGCAAAACCAAGTAGTTTCTTCACCCTTGGTCTTCTTAATGGACTAATTCCGTGCGGATTGGTATATACCATGTTGGTAACAGCGACGACAACACAGTCAGCCCTGTGGGGTGCGATAGTGATGGCTGTTTTTGGGATATTTACGATACCGGCACTCTTTAGTTTTGCCTTTGTTGTCGGCCTCTTTTCGCAGACCCGTTTTCGCTCTCTTATGATCCAGTTCGCCGCGATCACAATTATCGTTTTTGGTGGATGGACGTTGATGAAAGCCTATATGCAGTTTGATTACTGGATAAATACCTCTATAGAGCAACAGGCCAATGACGCTAAGCAGATGGGCAAGTGTGGTGCAAACAAGTGTGGCGCAGGCCGCTGTGGCATGGGTAAATGCGGTGCTCAAAACAGTGCAAAAAGTACAGAATTGCCGGTTAAAGTAGAACCTATGAAATGTGGATCCGGTAAGTGCGGCACTCAACCTGTGGTGAAAACAGAAGAGAAGCGCCTTAGGGAAGAGACAATGAAATGCGGTTCAGGTAAATGCGGCAGCGGCAAATGCGGTGCGCAATAAGTAAATACTATTGAACTGGAATCCCCTCAATTCACGACAATATTGGCTATAAAACCCACATTTTTGGCTTTATGCTTATTTTAAGTGTTTCTTTTTTTCCCACAATGCTTAATTACTACTTAAATATATTATATAAATTAAAGAACTGTACAAAAGAGAGGGTACTTAAGAAATATTGAACATAAGTATAGCTATTATCATATCGTCTAATAACCCTTTATTCTAGAAAAGGGTTCTTACGCTTTGAATTTATTAGGAGGCTGTAAATGGAAAATCGTCCTTTAGAGTATGATTACACTGTAGCAAAGATGTTTATGCTTACAACAGTGCTACTCGGAATTGTCGGTATGCTAGTCGGTGTTATTTTGGCTTGGCAACTTGCGTTTCCAAGTGTTAATACAATCTTGGGTAGTGGTGTTGCGGAGTATACAAACTTCTCTCGTCTTCGTCCACTGCACACGGATGCGGTAATCTTTGGTTTTACCCTTAGTGGTATTTGGGCTACTTGGTACTATGTTGGTCAACGTGTACTTAAAGTATCAATGGCGGAGTCTAAGGTACTTATGTTCTTAGGAAAACTTCACTTCTGGTTATACCTTGTTGGTGTAGTCGCTGTTGTTGTTTCTCTTCTTTTAGGTATTACTACTTCAAAAGAGTATGCAGAGTTTGAATGGCCGATCGATATCGCTATTGTTATCGTATGGGTTATTTGGGGTTTAAGTCTCTTTGGTCTGATCGGTATGCGCCGTGAGAAATCACTGTACATCTCTATCTGGTACTACATCGCGACTTTCCTTGGTATAGCAATGCTTTACCTGTTTAACAACATGGAAATTCCAACATACTTCGCTTCTGGCGGAATTGGCGCATGGTGGCACTCAGTGTCAATGTACTCGGGTACTAATGATGCACTTGTTCAATGGTGGTATGGTCACAATGCGGTTGCATTCGGTTTTACAGTGCCTATCGTTGCTATGATCTACTATTTCCTACCAAAAGAGTCTGGACAGGCAGTTTTCTCATATAAACTATCTCTTCTGTCTTTCTGGGGTCTGATGTTCGTTTACCTTTGGGCAGGTGGTCACCACCTTCTATTCTCAACGGTACCTGACTGGATGCAGACTATGAGTTCAGTATTCTCTGTAATCTTGATCTTACCTTCATGGGGTTCTGCGATTAACATGCTTCTTACAATGAAGGGTGAGTGGCAACAAGTTGCAAGCTCGCCATTGATCAAGTTCATGGTTCTTGCTTCTACTTTCTATATGTTCTCTACACTTGAAGGTCCGATTCAGGCGATCAAGTCAGTAAATGCTATTGCGCACTTTACAGACTGGATCGTTGGTCACGTACATGACGGTACACTTGGATGGGTTGCATTTATGATCATGGCTGCACTATTCCACATGGCTCCACGTGTATTTAAACGTGAGATCTACTCTAAGTCATTGATGAACACACAATTCTGGATTCAGACTCTAGGTGTTGTTCTTTACTTTACTTCTATGTGGATTGCGGGTATTACCCAAGGTATGATGTGGCGTGCTCACGATGAGTTCGGTAACCTTGCTTACTCGTTCATCGATACTGTTACAGTACTTCACCCATACTACACGATCCGTGCAGTTGGTGGTACTCTGTACCTAATAGGTATGTTCTTGTTCGCATGGAACATGTACAAAACTATGACTGCCGGTCGTCGCGTTGAAGAAAATGAACTTCAAAACGCTTCGCCTATGGCAGCGTAAGGAAAGGGGATAATATGTTTCATTGGTTAGAAAAACACCCATTTTTCTTTGCAGTTGGTGTATTTGTTACTATCGCGTTTGCCGGTCTTATTGAGATCGTGCCAAACTTTGCCGAGGCGTCTCGTCCGTCAATCGGTACGAAACCATACACAACTCTTGAGTTGGCTGGCCGTCATGTGTATATCAAGAACTCTTGTAATGCATGTCACTCACAGCTTATCCGTCCGTTTAAAGCTGAGACTGACCGTTATGGTGATTACTCTTTAAGTGGTGAGTATGCTTACGATCGTCCATTCCTATGGGGTTCAAAACGTACTGGTCCAGACCTTATGCGTGTAGGTAACTACCGTACGACTGACTGGCATGAAAATCACATGAGAGATCCTCGATCAGTTGTGCCAGGTTCAATTATGCCGGCTTATGCTTGGTTGTTTGAAAACTCTGCTGATGTTGACACAGCGTATGCTGAGCAAGTGACTGTTAGAGATTTTTTCTCTGTTCCTTATAACCAAGAGATTCCGATGAAAGACGGCTCGAAAGAGACTGTCGTTCTAGCAGATACTCTTGCAGGTGCACAAGCATCAGCATTGGAAGAAGCTAAGCTTGTTGCAGCTGACATGAAAGATAAAAGTGTTCAAGATGCTGTATCTGCGGGCCAAATTCCAGAAATCGTTGCGCTTATCGCGTATATGAACAGTCTGAAATAGAGGAGTCATAAGTGGATATTGCTCAGTTACAAGCCTATGGGTACTTCTTTCTAGTGCTGTTTTTAGTGGTAGTGCTTTATAGCTACATCTACCATCTTTACAAAAATAGAAAAGATCATGACGGTGTAGACTATGAGAAATACAGCAATATGGCACTCAATGATGACATTACCGATAAACCGGTAAATAAGGTCTCTGATAAAGAGACAAAAAAGGTAGGGGATAAAAATGAATAAGCTTACGCTTTGGGGAATTATCTTTGCCGTTCTTATGTTAGGTCTAACATGGCTATCAATTGGTGGCTCTAAGGGCGGTTTAAATGATGATATCGTTAACATGCTTGCCGTTGCGGGTGCAATCGCACTTGTAGTTATTTCAGTCTTTGTCGTCATCAAGTATGTACGTCAAATGCAAAATGACACAGCGACAGGTAAGTTGGCAGATAAAAACTGGGATGGTATCGGTGAATATAAAAATGAATTGCCAGCTGGTTGGGCATTTATATTTCTAGGTACGATGGTTTGGGGTATGTGGTATTTCCTGGTAGGTTACCCGGTTAATGCTTACTCACAAATCGGTGAGTACAACCAAGATACAGCAGCACACAATGCTAAGTTCGAAGCTAAATATGCAAATATGGATGGAACGGCTTTAGTAGATATGGGCGAGGCTGTATTTTTGGCAGAATGTAAAGTATGTCACGGTCTAACAGCCGATGGTATTGATGGTAAAGCAGCAAATCTTAACCAACGTCTAGAGGCTGTTGTAGTTAAAAATGTTCTTGTTAATGGATCAAATAACAAACTTCTTGGTTTTGAATTCCCAATGCCAACAGGTACTGACCTAGGGTTGAGCGCTTCTGATATTGATGAGATCTCTGCTTATATAGGCAACGGTCTTAACGGCAATGAACCTGCTATGTTTGGTGTTTGTGCAGGTTGTCACGGTGCTCAAGGTGAAGGCCTTGATGGTGTTGGCCCACAACTTAACGGCTTCAACAACACTTTAGTTACTAATATACTTACATATGGTAAAAAAGGTGCTATCGGTACAATGCCTAAGTTTGCAGATCGTTTGAACGCTAAACAAATCGAAGCAGCTAGTGCTTATGTTACTAGCTTAAGCAAATAAGGAGCCCATTATGAATGAAAACAGAGGTCTGTTCGTTTTAGATGGTATTACTGGTATGTTGGTAGCAACTGTGTTGCTGCTGACTATCCTGGTTGGATTGACATTTTGGGGCATTACTGCACAAAGTGCCAATGCTAATAACTATTATGATATCAAAGATGCATCATCGATCAAAATGATCGATACAACATCTGGGTCTCATAAAGTAGATGTGAAATAAGGAGCTCATGATGATTCAATATATGGACAAAATTCTTACAATTGGTTTGATTATTATGGCAGCATACACCTTGTATGCTGTGGTGACTCCTAATCACCTATTTCTCGGCTAAGGTAATTAGTTGTATACAACACGAGGGCTAGCGGCCCTCTTTCTCTCTCTTCTTTTTTCTACTTCACTTTTTGCAGAGTATCTTTACAAAGACGATGTTGTTCAAAGAGACAGCTTTACAAATGAGATCGAAGAGATTGGTACTGAACTGTATGAAAAGACAGGTGTCTCTCTCTATCTTGTTATGGTCAGAGACCTTGACGAAAATCAAACACTTGCTGCATATGAGTTGGCATTGGTCAAAGAACTAAAGCAACCTGCAGTAATTTTGAGTTTTGTCGAGCTCAAACAACAGGTACAGATCTTGGCAAACCCATCCCCACTCTATAATGATTTTGATAAAGAGCAGATCTTGAGTCCAAGTGCAACATTTATTGGAGCGGTCATCTCTTCTGTTATGTTTGCAAGAAGTTTTGATGATGTTAAAGAGTTTATGAGTAATTATGGCGGTGTCATTCTCCCAATACTGGCTGAGCGTGCTAAGGGAGATGACATTGTCAACAAGTATGCTGTTGCGATGTTTAATGGCTATTCTGAGATAGCTGAGCAGATAGCTGATTCTAAAGATGTTGAATTGGAAAGTGCTGCAGGCAATGGAAACCAGGTTGCAATTGATGTGATCCGTCTGATCTTTTATGGTGTATTACTACTCTTTGTTTTTAAGTATTTACGAGGAAAGTTTTTTGGTACAAATAAAAAAGATGAAGATGAAAATGGTAATGAACAACAATCCAAAATTAAGTAGGTAGTTATGAGTAATCAATCACAAGGTAATATCTGGCCTTATGCCATCGTTATCTCCATACTTTTAATAGTCGCTGCAGCTGCAGCGACGGTTATGATCGCAGTGGATAATCCTGTTGAGATGAGTAACACTAACATGCAGAACTATCACGATTATGATAGAAATGCAAATGCATTTATTGAAGAGAAGATCGCTTTTGACAAAAAATATAAGATTACATATGCAAGTGAGAAGTTAGACCTGAACGATGCGGTTGTTGCTTTTAAAGTAACTGACAGTGCCGGTACATCTGTTAACGGTGCAAGACTCAACATTGTATTAACACGTCCAGACAATCAAGACAGTGATATCATCTTGGATAATCCAAATGTCGATAATGGTGTTTATACTTTTGAAGCCGGCAAATTGCCTTTAGAAGGTCGATGGAATATCATGGCGCATGTTGTTGCAGGTGAAAATGAACGTTACTATCATCTAAAAGCGGATACCCGTTATCCAAAAGTCTTTGAGTACTAAACCACGTCAACTTATTCCTAGAGTATTACGGATCTGATCCGTAATATCCTCTTTCTATCTTTTACTTTTCTCTTGCAAAAACCTAAGAATTTCATTGTTGTCAAAAAAACAGTAGTATTTCTATAAATCGACTATAATGTTTTACAAGAAAATCAAGGTCTGCAATGTCTACAACAACTACTATCCTTCCCACTTCGCGTGCCATTCGTTCCCACCTTTTACAAGAGCAGACAGAAGATGGGTTCTTGTCTCATTATCTGACTATCGGTGAATTCCTTCAGCGGGCAGTGCGTGTAGACGGCTATCATCGTGTGGACGAAGACTCCAGAACACTGCTGTTATTGGAAGCTGCAGATTTTAAGAACTTTGCAACATTGAACATCGAGCGGAATTTCTTTACATTTACCCAGAATGCGAGTTATCTGTTTCGTTTTTTCGAAGAGTTGAGCGGCGAATTGGTAGATATCTCCAGTCTGGAGTATGCAGACACCTATGGGGATTATGAAGAACATATTGCGATCATGCAAGAGCTTTACAGCCGTTACAAAAGGCTGTGCGAAGAGAGAAAAATATTAGACTCGATCTTTTTACCACAACAGTACAAGCTTAATGAGAGCTACTTGAAAAGCCTGGGCGAGGTGGAACTCTATGCTCTTGGATATTTGACAAACCATGAGATGGCAGTGTTGCTGGCATGTGCTGATCTGATCCCTGTCACACTGCGTTATAGTGCTAACCAATACAATTCGAAGCTAACCCGAAAATTTGAAGCACTCGGTGTTGCGGTAATAGCCGATAGTACACAGAAAATCAATCTCAAGACATTACAGGTTGATGATGTCACGCCGATTACAAAAGAGATAAATGCATATGTAGAAAGTTTTTCACAGGCTCTTCTGCAAGTCGGCTTTATCAAGCAAAAGGTCTATGCATTTATAGAACAGGGGATATCGCCTGAGAAAATTGTTGTAGTCCTTCCGGACGAGAACTTTGCACAGCATCTTAGACGTTTTGATGAAGAAGGGAACTTCAACTTCGCCATGGGTATTCCGCTCACACAAAGTATCTTTATAGAGAACCTTGAAGCGGTGATGAAGTATATGGAGAATAAAACGGTAGAAAACAGGGCCCGCCTGATTCGTGTAGGCGAAGAACTTCTAGCAGGTTTATACTCGAACTATCGAGCTGCTGTCAACACACTTGACTTCTCTGCTCTGATGGAGCCATTTTTAGAGAAAGAACATGACAAGGCGGTCATCGACATTGTGCGCGAAGAACTTTACTATTTTGAGAAGATCATACCTGTTTTGGGTGATGCCCCTCTAAAGTCTGCCCTGCATCTTTTTACTAACCGATTAAAGACCAAGTCCATTGATGATGTCCGCGGCGGCAAGATCACAGTCATGGGCGTCTTGGAAACACGTTTGGTCGAGTATGAAGGTGGTATTGTGGTCAACTTTAACGAAGGTATTGTCCCTCGAAAGAGTGAAAAAGATCTATTTTTAAATTCTACTACCCGTCACAATGCCGGTCTGCCAACGACAAGCGAACGTGAAGATCTACAAAAGCTCTACTACCACTCACTGTTTACACAAGCCAAAGAGGTGATGATATCATATGTGAGCTCAACCGATGCCGTTGCCTCACGATTTTTGACACAGTTGGGCTTACCGCTTGGCGAGGGACAAAAAGATGCTCTATACGCGCCTATTATTATGCCGATACAGTCGCATCAAACAGTTTCATTAACATTGATAGAGGGAGAATATGATTTCACTAAACGTCCTCTCTCAGCAACCGGACTAAAAACCTTTCTGACATGCAAACGCAAGTTCTATCATAAATATGTTGAGGGGATCAAAGATCATAAAATCGCACAAGACATGCCAAAAGAACATGAGATCGGGACAGCCTTGCATGAGGCACTAAAGATGGTCTATGAAGAGCAAGACTATTTTAGTGATATTGAAGCACTTAAAAAAGCAATCTCTATAGCGTTGGACCAGTGCAGCGGAAACAGCGTTTTAGACAAATACCTTCACAAGCTTTGGATGAAACGATTAGAGCCATTTTTGGAACATGAGATAGCGCGTTTCCAAGATGTGCGTGTCCATTCGTGTGAGAAAAAGCTTGAGACAGAGGTCCGCGGGGTCAAACTCTCCGGGGTACTCGATCGTATAGACAGTACGGTGGATGGTCTTGAAGTTCTGGATTACAAAAGCGGTAAGTATATGACCTATACACTCAAGACACTTGAACGTGCTACGGATTTTCAGTTAGAGTTTTACTACTTGTTGGCGGGTACGTTAGGTGAGGTCACCAACTGCGGCTTTTACGATCTGAACAGCGGTAAGATCGTTTATGAACCCGTTTTGAATGCGAAGATTGAAAAGCTTTACGCTTTACTTGATGAACTTCGAGAAACAAAGTATTTTGATTTTGAGATGACTGAGAAGTTAAGTGATTGCGGCTATTGCGAATACGCCTACCTATGTCAAAGGGGGCTGTAATGTCTGAGTTTATTCCTTTTCACGCCTATGAAGCAAGTGCGGGTGCAGGTAAGACCTTTTCGTTGGTTGTGCGTTACTTGTCGCTGCTTTTTATGGGGGAAGAGGCGGAGAAGATCTTAGCGCTTACCTTCACCAATAAAGCGGCCAATGAGATGCAACAGCGAATCATCGAGACCTTGATGTACTTTCAAGCGCGTGACGAGCGTTTCGAGGTGGCACGGGTAACCGGTATAGATGTCGAGACACTGTTAGGTCTGCGTCCAGCGGTTTTGGCGCAGTTTTTAAAGTCCGATGCAAAGGTGATGACTATTGACAAGTTCTTTGCGAAGATCCTGCGAAAGTTCTCTCTGCATGCCGGTCTGATGCCTACTTTCTCGACGTTCGCTTCCCAGCATGAGATCAAGGTAATGGCGCGTTTTTTGACCTTGGCAAATGTTAAAGGCAAAGAAAGCGATCTGATAGCCCTCACAATGATGGTATCGAAACGGCTCACTGATATCTTCTCTCTCCTTAACGAACTGTATGGAAAACGCAAAGAGCTGCAAGACCAAGTGTTTCAAAAGAGTGATTATGTTGTCATAGAAAAAGAGATCATGAGCAATTTTTCCACCCTTCAGAGCATGGTCTTTGCTTCTAATATGTCTGATGGCGCCAAAAAGACGATGGATTGCGACAGTGTAGATGAGATACTCACGAAAGCATGGATAGAAAAAGAGACGTTAGAATACTGGCAATATAAAAAGGGCTATCAAGCAGATATGGATGAACGTCTGCACACTATTCAGATACTGATCCCAGCGTATATGAAAGCCAAAGAGTCCTATCTCTTCCACGCACTTTTCGGATTGCTGGATATCTATGAAGAGGCAAAGATGATGGTGGCAAAAGAGGAGAGTGAACTCTCTTTTGATGACATAACCAATTTGGTCTACAGCCTCTTAAAAGAGCGTGTGGATAGTGCATTTTTGTACTTTCGTCTCGATGCCAAGATCGCACATGTCCTGCTCGACGAGTTCCAGGATACGTCGGTTGTCCAGTTTGATATTCTCAAACCTATTATCGACGAGATAGCTTCAGGCAAAGGGATGAATGAACGAAACTCTCTATTTATCGTAGGGGATGTAAAACAGTCCATTTACCGTTTTCGCGGGGGGACAAAAGAACTTTTTTATCATGTTACTGACAAGTATGGCGTGACGGTTGAGAACCTGCTTACCAACTACCGTAGTGATGCAAACGTAGTACACTTTGTCAACAAAGTCTTTGATGATAAAATTAAAAATTATAAAGCGCAACTGGTCCGTGAGAAAGCAGGGCAAGGGTATGTTGAAGTCATGAACAGTGACGAAGTGTTAGAGGGAATGACAGAAAAAGTACTTTCTTTGATAGAGAAAGGTGAGGATCCTGACAATATTGCTGTTTTGACACAGACAAACAGAGACGGATACGCAGTTGAGACCCTATTGCGAGAAGCGGGGCTAGAGGTGGTGACAGAGACGACCTCCCTTTTGATCAACCAAAAAAATATTCGTGCGCTGATCGAGTATCTGAAATACTCCTACTTCAACGAGAATATTTATGCCCGTAACTTTTTTGCTCTGCTGGAACTGGAGGTCCAAAAGCTGGCTAGATGTGATGTCAATACGAATGATCTGGCGAATGAATTGCTAAAGGTCATTGCGACGTATGGACTCTTTGACGGGGATCTGAATCTCTTGCTCTTTTTACAACTGTTGAGCAACTACAGCGACATCGAGCAGTTTTTGTTCGAGTACGAGCGTCTTGATGCTACAGCCGCGCAAGCGGACCTGCATGGTGTTCGGGTGTTGACGGTACATAAGTCTAAAGGTCTTGAGTTTGAGAATGTCATTGTCATAGACAGGCTTGGACGTGCTAAAGCAGACACCAGTACGATCATCTATCAGTATGAAGGGATCACGCTCCAAAATATCTATCTGCGTATGAAAAAACGTGCCAGTTTTGACTTGGCTTATGCCAAGGCGCTCGAAGATGAGGAACGGCTCAGTTATGAAGATGCTATACATGCGCTGTATGTAGCGTTTACGCGTGCACAAAAGAGACTTTATATCATCCAAAAGTCAAAAGACTCCAAGTTCGATGCCTTAGCCTTAGAAGAGCAGCGTTGGGGTGAAGAGCAGATCGAGAAAAGTGTTGCCCCGGTAAAAGAGGCTGCGCAGCCTCTGGTCTATGAATCGCGTAACTATGGTCAACAGAGTGAGTTGATTAAAGAAGAAGGTGCTGAAGAGGAGAAAGATCAATATGCCATAGAGTTTGGTCTTGCGCTGCATTATACATTGGAGATGCTAGCCGACTTTGACGAAAGTGCCATTGATGAAGCCGTCAGCGTTGCGTTGAACCGTTATGGTGCCTATTTGAATGAGGCCGATTTTGTGAGCATAAAAAGGCGGGTTTCACATCTTGTAGCTGATGAGACGTTCAAGAGATTAAGTACGGGTCTTGTCACTAAAGAACGCGCCATCAGTTTTAAGGGAGAGCTACGTTATATTGACCTTTTGATAGAACAGAAAGATGGCTGGGTCATTATGGACTACAAGTCAGCTAAAAGCCACAGAGAA